>NZ_JAVREK010000023.1:0-114922 GCF_031845375.1 Streptomonospora wellingtoniae | reverse complement strand
CCCTGGCGCGCCAGCTCGACAGCGCGGCGGCGGAACTCGGGCGAGTGTGGAGAGGGCATGGACGACATCCTTCCTGATGATCACGCCTGCCCTCACCTCAAGTGTCCGCGCTACAGGGGGAAGCTCACCAGCCGCTTCCACCCCTGGTTCTCCGACCTGACCCGCCTGTCGCTGCGGCGCATGCTCACACGCCTGCCCGCCCTCATCGCCACCGCCCTGGCCTGGTCGTGGAAGGCCGGCCCCCGCGAGACCCTGCTCACCATCGGACTCAACGTCGCCGCCGGCGCCGTCTCCGCCGTCGTGCTCACCGCCGTCGTCGGCATCCTGCAGGGCCTCTTCGCCGAAGGCCCCACCCCCCAGCGGCTCCAGGCCGCCCTGCCCTCCCTGCTGCTGGCCGGGGCGGCCATCGTGGCCCGCGCCGGGCTGCGCTCCGGGGCGATCTGGGCCCAAGGCCGCCTGACCCCGCTGGTGGAACGGGCCGTGGAGGTCGAGCTGGTGTCGGTGGCCACCGCCACCCGCCTGGAGGCCTTCGACGACTCCGACTGGTGCGACCAGCTGCACCGCGCCCGCACCCTGGGCACCTACGAGGCCGGGCGCATCACCGGCTATGCCGCCGACATCGCCACCGAACTCATCAGCCTGCTGGCCGTGGCCACCGTCGTCACCGTGCTGCACCCCGTGCTGCTGCCGCTGCTGGTGCTGACCGTGGCCCCCGTCGGCTGGGCCGCGATCCGCTCGGCCCGCATGCGCTATGAGCGGATGCGGGCGCTGAGCACCTCCAACCGGCTGCTGTACATGTACACCCACGCTATGACCGAACGCGACAGTGCCGCCGAGCTGCGCGCCTATGCGATGCGGCCCATGCTGCTGGCCGAGTTCTCCCGCATCTCCGACCATGTGCGCGATTCGCTGTTGGCGGTGGTGGGCGACCAGACCCGCACCCGCGCCCTGGGCGACGTGCTGGGCGGCATCGCGACCCTGGCCACCTACACTGCCCTGATCGCACTCCTTTTGGCCGGACTCATGCCGCTGGCGGTGGCCGGCGCCGCCTACGTGGCCCTGGGCCAGGGCAAGGCCGCCCTGGACCGGCTGATGAGCGCCATCAACTCCTGCTATGAGTCCGGGCTGTATCTGTCCGACCTGCTGGAGGCCTTCACCGAGGCCCGCCGCCGCACCCCGCCCGCCACCAGCGGCACAACCCCAGGGCCGCTGCAGGAGCTGCGCGTGCAGGGCGTGGACTTCGCCTACCCCGGCGCGGCCACCAACGCGCTCACCGACGTCAGCATCACCGTCGAACGCGGCCAGGTGGTGGCCCTGGTCGGCGAGAACGGCTCGGGCAAGTCCACCCTGGCCACCCTCATCTCCGGGCTCTACTCCCCGGATGCCGGGGCCATCCGCTGGAACGGCACCGCCATCACCGACCTCGACCAGGAGCAACTGCACGCCCGGATCGGGCTGATCCGCCAGCAGTACCAGCAGTGGCCCTTCTCCGCCGAACGCAACATCACCATGGCCGCCGCCGAGGCCACCGATGCGGGCCGGCTGGAACGGGCGCTGCGCCTGTCCGGCGCCGACGCGGTGGTCCACGAACTCGGCCACGGGCTGGCCACCCCGCTGGACACCCGGTTCAAAGACGGCGAGGACCTCTCCGGCGGGCAGCGCCAGCGCATCGCCGCCGCCCGCGGCCTCTACCCCCACGCCGACCTGGTGATCGCCGATGAGCCCACCGCCGCGCTGGACGCCCGCGCCGAGGAGCGGCTGTTCGCCACGTTCCAGGCCGCCGCGCAGGGGGCGGCGGTCCTGCTGATCACCCACCGGCTGGCCAGCACCCGCACCGCCGACTGGATCTACGTGCTCGACCACGGCCGCGTGGTCGAGCAGGGCACCCACACCGATCTGATCTCCCGCGGCGGGCTGTATGCGGAGCTGTACGGCATCCAAGCCGCCGCCTACAACGGGGGCCCGGTCTCGCCGGTCCGAGCGACGGGAGATTCGTAGGCGGGCCAACGAGCCGTTCAAAGGAACCGGTCATCCACGGGAGAAAGCACCACCGGAATGCTGATCATCCGAGATAGGGGTACTCCCCGCGCAGGTACAGGCCGATCTGCTGGCGCATACTCGTGTGGATGTCGAAGTCGTCCAGGTGATCCGGCAGAACCCACTCGACCCCATCAGACTCGTCGTTGACGCGCGGTGCGCCACCGATGGGGTGGCCGATGTAGGCGACTTCGAACTGCTGGCGAATCTCGCCGTCGGTGTAGGCAACGATGTGCCGGGGATCGGAGAAAACACCGAGGAAGCCCGTGACCTCCGCTATGACGCCGGTCTCCTCTTCGCACTCACGTATGGCGCACTGGGCCGGGGACTCGCCGATGTCCTGGGCACCGCCCGGCAGCGCCCACTGACCGGTATCGCGGCGGCGCTGGAGCAGGATCGCGCCCCGGTCGTCGGCCACCAGCAGGTTGCTGGCGGGAATGAGCGTATTCGCCTTCGGCGCGCTCGGGTCGTGGTAGTACTCGGTCCTGCCCATACCGTGGCGCTCCTCCCGCTCTGGGGAAATTCGACCTTCAATGGGATCAATGGAGGGCGGGCCATGCGCTCGTTGTCGAGCGGCCGTGTTGCGCAACCTCGGTGTGTGCTCCGGCATTGGAAACACTTCCAAAGGTGACTTCGATCATTCTATTGACGGGATCCTTGCACAATGCGAGATTCGTAGTCGTGCAACGCATGCAACACTAGTCAGGAGGAGACCATGGCCCTGCAGTTCATCGGCAAGGACCCGCAGTCCGGTAAGGACGGGTCGCCGGCGGTGTTCGTCGACCAAGCGAACGGTGACCTGGTGGTCCAGGGATGGATCGCCGATAGCCGGACCCGGGCCGACTGCCTGGAAGCCGGTCCCATCCCCGATCATGAGACGGTTGTGCGGATGCCGTCCCGTATGGTCGCGATGATGAGGGAGGCCTGTGATGCAGCCGAACGTGCCGACGTTCATTGACATGCTGGCCGACTGCCATAAGTCGGCACTTCATCTGGAGATGCGGGACGCCTATGCCGTGGCCGACGAAGCCGAGGACTTCGAAGCCTGGAAGCGCGGCCACCGCACCGACTGGGATGACCGGGAGTCCTGGTGGCATCCCTACTACCAGGCCGTCGCCGACGCCGTCGCCCGCGGTGTCTCCGTATGCCGGGCGCGTGTCGTCTCCGAGCCGCTCAGCGACTACATCCGCTACGAGCACTACATCACCGAGGCCAACATCCGCGCCGGTGAGCAGGTGCGCTGGCTGCCGCGCCGCCGGGCCACCGACATCGCCCTGCCCGGCAATGACATCTGGCTGTTCGACGACCGCCTGGTGCGTATCTACCACTTCAGCGGTGACGGGGTGCTCCTCGATCAAGAGGTGAGCGAGGATCCCGACCTCGTGCGTCTGTGCGGCTCGGCCTTCGCCGAGGTGTGGGACCGGGCGGTCCCCCATGGCGAGTACACCGTCGATCCCTCCTGACTGTTCCGACCGCCCCCGATGCCGACTTTCCCGTCCTCCAGCGCGCAGGCCGCCCGCGCCGCCGTCGCCGCACGGCTGCGGGAGCTGCGCCTGGAGGCAGGACTCACCGGTGTCGAGCTGGCGCAGCGCTGCGGCTGGCACAAGGCCAAGTCCTCGCGCATCGAGAACGCGCGGACTCCGCCCTCCGACACCGACATCCGCGCCTGGTGCGCGGCCTGCGGCGCTGAACGGCACACCGAGGACCTCATCGCCTCCTCGCGCAACGCCGAGTCGATGTTCGTGGAATGGCAGCGCAAGCAGCGGACCGGGCTGCGTCGGCTCCAGGACTCCTACGTTGAGCGCTATCGCGAAACGACGCACTTCCGCGTCTACTCACCGGACATCGTCCCCGGTTTCGTCCAGACCCCCGCCTATGCGGCGGCGCTGCTTTCTTCCATCACCGACTTCCGCCGGATTCCCGACGACGTCTCCGAGGCGGTGGCCGCCCGCACCCGGCGCTCGCAGATCATCCACGACGGTCACCGCCGCTTCGCCCTGATCGTCGAGGAGGCGGTGCTCCGCTACCGCATCGCAGACGCCGCGACGATGGCGGGCCAGTTGGGGCACCTGCTGTCGATCATGTCGCTGCCCACGGTGTCTCTCGGGATCATCCCCTTCACCGCACCCCGGCCGATGTGGCCGCTGGAAGCCTGCTACATCTTCGACGACCGGCTCGTGCAGGTGGAGTTGCTGACGACTGACGTGACGCTGCGTGCCCCCACGGAGATCGCGACCTATCTCGCAGCCTTCGCGGAACTGCACAAACTCGCGGTCCACGGGGATGATGCGCGCGATTTGATCACATCGGCCATCGCTTCACTGAAGGACTCCTAGCGCAACTTCATGCAACTTGATTGAGCGCGTCTGGACCGTCTGACTACGTTAGCCGCGCAGCCATCGAGGCGTTTCCCGCTGCGATAGCGCTGCGAACACGGCGACCCCGAAGGAGATGGCGTGAACGCTCAATCCGCTGCGGCCGCAAAGCCCGCGGCACCGTCCACCATGTCCCAGCTGACCGAAGTCATGACTCGGACCCTGCCGCAGGGCGGGATCGACCGCATGACCGATGAACGCATCGAGGAGATCCTCGCCGTTCCCGCGCTCACCGCCCACCTGTAGGCCGCATCCCAACAGAATCCGGGGGTCAGGGAATGGAGACAGGGATGCACGACTGGAACGCGAGGGTCACCCTTTTGTTCAGCGCCGGCGCGCGGCCGCTGAAACCGGCGCCGGAACTAACGCTGGCGGAGCTGCTGCTGGCCAACCGCCTCCCGCCGTCGCTGTTTCAAGCCTACGAAGTGCCCGGCGACGGATCGCTGAAGCCCATTCCCATGACCCTGACCCCCGGGCAGGTCCCCCAGCACCACACGGTCCTTCTGCAGTGCATGCGCAACACCGACATCGACGCGCTGCGCCCCGCTGAGATCGAGACCGTGCGCCATGCCGACGAGCCGACCACGGCGCTGCTGGACTTCCACTACGCCGACGACGGCAAGAGTCCACAACATCGGGCGCACCTCGTCGACGACACCGCCATGCGCGAGATCGTCTTCACCAAGATCGCCGACTTCCTCGCCCGCCATGAGATCCCTGTGCCCCTTGTCGCGGGTATCTCCGGTGGCGGCGACAGCAGCAGCCTCGTGCAGGGTGTGGTCCGCTACACGGCTGAACACGGCCTGGATCCGTCGGCGGTCACCTGCTTCACGCTGGTGATGGATCCGCTCTGGCCGGAGTCCGCGGCTCAGCGGGCCCGTGCGCTGTGTGCCGACGCGGGGTTCGAGCACGTCGTGCTCCATCCCGAAGACACGACAGCGCTCGTGGGGATGAGCGGCTCACCCCGCGCGCTGTGGGCACGCTTCGAGCAGGCCTACGGCGCCGACTCCTCCCACTTCTTCGGCACGTTCTTCGTCAATCTGGTGGGGCGCGCGCTCTGCGCGGAGCGCGCCGCCGGCCACCTGCTGGTGGGATACCAGCGCGAGGACGTGATGGCCGAGTTGCTCTTCCTGCTGATGAACGGCCGTCGGCCGCTGCCGTTCCCACGCCGCCGGACCGGTGAGGTGGAGGTGCTGATGCCGGTGTGGGATGTGCCCAAGAGTCTGCTGGACGCCTGCTATCCCAGTGTCAGCGAGAGCAACTACGCCGAACGGGTCGATTCCACCGCGGTACGGCGCTCGTCCATCTACTACCTGGCGCACTGCCTGGACGCGCTGGTGCCGCAGATGTCGCTCTCTCTGATGAGCGGAATCAAGTCGCTGATGGACGAGACGGGAGGTTGGCAGGAGCTTTCGCACGTGGGCACGACGCCGTTGCTGCATACCGGCTACGCGACCACCCCCGAGCAGTCGGCGATGGTCGAGCTGCTTCTCGAGCACTTTCCGCAATGGCATTCGCCCACCACGCACCCCCAGTAGGCTTGTCGCCGATCACGCAGCGCAACGCAGGAGGCCACACCCATGGGCCAGGCCGCCCAAGCACCGTCCGGCACGCGCGACTTCCTCGCCGATGAACTGCGCCGCCGCAAGTCGGCGATCGCCGCCGTCTCCGATGTCTTCGAACGCTACGGATTCGACCCGCTGGAGACCCCGGCCTTCGAACGGCTCGACGTCGTCACCGGAAAATACGGCGAGGAAGCCGCCAGCCTCCTGTTCAAGATCCTTCGGCGCGGCGTCCACGAGACCAGCGGCCAAGCCGACCTTGCGCTTCGCTACGACCACACCGTGCCGCTGGCACGCGTGATCGGCACCCACGGCTCCAAGCTGCCCTCCCCGTTCAAGCGCTACGCCATCGGCCCCGTGTGGCGGGCCGACCGTCCCCAGGAAGGCCGCTTCCGCGAGTTCGTCCAGTGCGACGTGGACACCGTCGGCTCCCACTCGCCACTGGCCGACGCCGAGATCGTCTACGCCGTCGCCCACGCTCTTGAAGCACTGGGTATCGCCGACTTCCGTTTCCTGGTCAACAGCCGTGAAGCGCTTCGCGGTCTGCTCGAGGTCTACGGCGTCGAGGCCGCGCTGGGCGACGGAGTCCTGGCCACCTTGGACAAACTCGACAAGGTCGGCACCGAAGCCGTCGTCGCCGAACTGGCCGAGCGCGGTGTGTCCGCCGCAACCGCCGAGAGCATGATCGCCGACATCGCGGCCGACAGCCCGGACCGCATCCGCGCCAAGTTGGAGGCCAACCCGCGCGGCAAACAAGGGCTCGCCGAAGTCGACCGGCTACTGGAGTTGACCAGTGGCCTGCAAGGGCGCACCGCCTTCGCCCCGCGCATGGTGCGCGGCCTGGACTACTACACGGGCGCCATCTGGGAGGTCGAGGCCGCCGGCTACCCCGGGGCCGTCGCCGCCGGCGGCCGCTACGACCGGCTGGTCGCCGCGCTCGGCGGGCCGGATGTGCCCGCCGTCGGCGGATCGGTGGGCATCGAACGCATCCTCGCCATGCGCGAGCCGGCGCCAGAAGACGAGCCGGGCCTCGATGTGGCGCTGACCGTGCTCGACGGCGGCGAGGCCGACCTCATGCGGCTGGCCCACGAGCTGCGCCGCAGCGGCCTGCGCGTGGGAACCTATCTGGGCTCCTCCAGCAAACTCGCACGCCAGCTCAAGTGGGCCAACGACCGCAACGCCCGCCTCGCCGTCATCCGCGGCGCCGGCGAACAGGCGGCCGGTGAGATGGCAGTGCGCGACATGGCCTCCGGTGAGCAGCAGCGGGTGCCCGACGCGGACGCGGTTGCCGGCATCCAGCGTCTCCTTCGAGGCTGACCCCTCCGACGTGCCGGGCCCGCCCTTGGGCGGCCCGTTCTCTCCACCGGTGCGCGGGCTCCCCCGCAACAGCTCCTATTTGCCCGGTCGGACGGCGCCCATGAACCGTGGGCCGTAGAAGTCGTCGCGCACGGGCTGGATTCGCACGCTCTGACCGGTGGAGGGTGCGTTGACCATTTCCCCGTCGCCGATGTACATCGTGACGTGGCTGGGGGCGGGGCCGGGCGAGCCGACGTCGGTGGTGTCGTAGAACAGCAGGTCGCCCGGCTTTAGTTCGCTGCGGTCCACGCGGGTACCGGCCCCGTACTGGTCGGTGGTCACCCGGGGGATGTCCACTCCGGCGGCCTGCCAGGCGCGCATGACCAGCCCGGAGCAGTCGAACCCGCCTGGCCCGACTCCGCCCCACACGTAGGGCTTGCCGACTTGGTCCAGCGCCCAGGCCACCGCGGCCTGGCCCTGGTCGCTGGCAGGGTCGCCGCCGAGGTCGGGGGCGGCCTGGTCGAACCGGTCGATGGCCACCAGCACGTCGGCGACGTATCGGTCGCTGTGGTTGTAGCGGAACAAGGCCGACGACAATTCCTCCCGATCGGTGAAGTTGGTGCCAGAATCCCCGCCGCTGAAGCACAGCTCCCGACCGGAGGCCAGGGCGGAGTCGTCGGCGTTGTGCGGGTCGGCGACCCCGTCGTTGTTGCCGTCGGCGCCGTAGTCGTCCCACCCGGAGGGAAGGTGCTGGTTGGGGCCGACCGCGCGGTCGTAGGTGGTGTCGCGGTCCCAGCGCCCGTGGTCGGTGTCGTAGTGCGGGGTGGTGTTGCCGCCGGTGCCGGAGCCGTCGAGGCGGGGGCCGATGATGGGCGGGGTGATGTCGCCGTTGGCGTCGATGTCGTGCCCGGCGGCGAGGTCGGATTCGATCTGGCCGATGCCGGCGAGGATCTGCCAGCGCATCCCGTCGCATTTGCCGGTGGCGGCAAGTTCGGCGGCCGCGCTGGTGTAGGCCTGCAGCAGCCGGTCGGGTATCCCGTCGACGTGGGCGGGGGCCTGGGAGGGGCTGCCGGTGGCGATGGCGCCCAGCAGCACGGGCAGGGCGATCAGGGCGGCGACGGCGGCGATGAGGAGCTTGAGCACCCGGCTCTCCCTACGTCTGGGCGGCGGGGCGGTGCAGGTCGGTGAGGCTGCGGTGCGGGCCGTCGCGGAGGGGCCGCCAGACGGGCTCGGCGGGTCCGGGATCGAGGAGTTGGGCCGCGGTGGTCAGCCACACCGGTACGTGGGGGGCCGGCTCCTCGGCGAGGCGCTCGGCCAGGTTGGTCTCGCGGGTGGCGGCGGTGGTGGTGAGGAGCAGCGGGGTGGTGATGCGGGTGGCCTCGGCCAGGTGCTCATAGCCCGGCAGCTTGGCCGCGACCCGGGCGAGGGGTTCGGTGCCGGTGTCGTACTCGAGGAAGGCGTCGACGGCTCCGCCGGGGTGGCGGTAGCGCAGGAAGGCGTCGGGGCGGATGTAGGTGCCCCATTCCTGGGCGCAGCGGGCCTCGTCCCACCAGATCTCCAGGCGGTGCCCCTCGTCGGTGCGGGCGGCCAGGGTGGCGGCGACCAGGACCTCGCGCACGCCGATGTGGTGGTGCAGCCGGGCCGAGTGGGCCAGTGCGAGGGCGCGCTCAGCCCGCGGCGCGAGCTCGGCGGCGGGCTGGTCGCGGTGGCGGGCGAGCAGGTGCACCCCGGCCGAGGCCAGCACCCAGCACCAGGGGGCCGACCCGGGGGCGGTGTGGGGGCGGAAGCGCTCCAGCACGCCCAGGCGGTGCAGGGTGAGCAGCCGGGTGCGGGCCCGCCGGGAGGAACGGCGGCCGAAGAACAGGGCGGCCACCTGTTGGGTGGTGAGCAGACGCTGATCGTGGAGGGCCTGTAGGAGGGTGTAGTCGCGGGGGGTGAGGCGGTGGGCCAGCGCGGTGAGCAGGCCCGGGCTCAGGCGGGGCGGCACGGGAGGGCTCCTCCTTCCTCTGCTGGTGTCGCGCGGGGGTCACAGGCGGGTGCGGACGTCGGGCAGGGCCGGGGCGTGCTGCGCCGCGGGCGGGTGCGGGGTGTGGTGGCGGGCGGCCTTGCGCACCGCGGTGGCCCTCCCGGGCACCGGCGGGGGCAGGGGGCGGGTGCGCAGCGTGGCGACGGGGCGCTCAACGGCGCCGACCAGCAGGCGGGCGGCCACCTGGTACTCGCCGAGGTGGGTGAGGTCGTGGGCGCCCAGCCCGGGCAGGGTGTGGGCCTCCAGGGCTGCGGCGTCCTCCGGTGAGCAGGTGAAGTAGATCTTGGAGCGGGCGTTGGCGGCCAGCGCCTTGCGCAGCTCGGTAGGGAGCTGGCCCAGTTCCTGGTGGGCCAGGGTCAGCGAGAGGCGATAGCCCCGGGCTTCGGCGAGCATGTCGGCCAGCGAGCCGGGCTGGAGCAGGAAGTTGTGGGCCTCGTCGATGAAAGCGCCCACATCCGGGCGCTCATGCTCGGGCTTGCTGACGCGGGCGGTGACGGTCTGCCAGGTGGCGGCCAACCCCAGTGCTCCGACGAGGGAGCTGGTGTCTTCGCCGAGGACGCCCTTGGGCAGGCGCAGCAGCACGAGCCGGCCGGTGTCGAACGCTGAGGCGAGGTCGACGGTGGAGGGTCCGGAGGCGATGACCTGGCGCACCCAGGGCCGCAGCAGAGCGGTGCGCAGTTTGTTGAGGACGGGGCCGGTGGCCGCGGCCCGGGCGCCCGAGGAGAGCTGTTCGTACCAGTCCCAGAACCCGGCCAGGACCGGGTCGCGCACGCGGGCGGTGATGGACCGGCGGTAGTTCTCGTCGGTGAGTAGCGGCGGGATCTCCCCCAGGGTGAGAGTGGGGTCGCCGGTGCGGGCGAGGGTGAGGGTGGCCGCGCGCAGGATGTCGTCGGTGCGCGGTCCCCACGAGTGGGCATAGATCCGGCGGAAGATGCCCACGACGGTGTCGGAGACGAAGTCCGCGTCGGCGCCGTGCAGGAGGTTGAGGCGCGGGGGCGGGGCATTGTCGTCGGGGTCGAACAGGATGGTCTTGTCGGCGGCGTGTTCGGGCAGGCGGGCGAGGATGTCGGTGATCAGGTCGCCGCGGGGGTCGATGACCAGGGCGGCCCGGCCCGCCTTGGCGTCTTGCAGGGCGAGGTTGGCGAGCAGGGTGGATTTGCCTTTGCCGGTGGCGCCGATGATGTGGGTGTGCTGACGGGCCTCGGGTACGCCGAGGGCGACGGGCCGGGTGGGGCCAGCGTCGGCGTCGCCTACCACCCGGGCGGGCTCGGCCTCGCCCGTGGGCACGGCGGGCACCGGGGGGATGCTGCGGGCACCGGCCCGTGCCAGCCCGGGCACCGCCGCGTCGGTGGGCAGGTGGGCCAGGGCGGCCAGTTCCAGGGTGCTGAGCAGGTAGCCGCGGGCCAAATAGCGCCGGTGGGCCCACACCCGTGGGGCCCACATGCGCCCCATAAGGAGGCCGCGGCGCAGGTGGTTGGGCCCGGAGAAGACCGCCAGGGCGCCGGCCACGGCTGCGGCGCGCCCGCGCATCCGCTCACCGGCCTCGGAGTCGGAGAGGGTGGTAGCCAGGTGGTAGGAGACCTGGCAGGCCAGCCGCGGGGACTGGGCCTTGGTCAAGATCGCGCGGACGTTCTCGCTCACGTCGGGCGGCAGCACGCCGCGCCGCCCCGACCGTCCGGGGTCGAACGCGTCGGCCCACAACGCGGTGTGTGCGCCGCGCAGGCGGGCCGCGACGGCACGGGCGCGGGCCAGCCGCGGCCCGGTGACGGGGCGGGCGCACACGCGCACACACACGTACTGCCCGGGTTCCAGACCGGAGAGGGCGCCCAGCAGCCCGCGCAGCGGGTCCTCATGGAAGCGGGTGCGCAGCGGGTATTCATCGCCGCGGGCCAGGCGCATCCACCCGCCCGTCGCCTTCTGCCCAGCGGGGACCGCGGGGGCAGCGGGGCGGGTGGTGGTGGTCGCCCCGGGCCAGGCCGCGGCGGCCGCGCGGGCCACCAGCCCGGGCGGGATGGTGCCGGGCACCCACACGCGGATGCTGATCCCGGCCGCTGCGGCGGTGTATTCCCAAGCCAGGTGAGGTTGGGCGAGCATCCGGGACCAGCGGGGGCGCAGCAGCCCGGGCATCTGGGACCAGAACGCCTCGGCCCCCTCCAGGGTGGCGGTGGGCGGCGGGTGGATCTCCACCAGGCGGGCGCCCTGGGCGGCCAGGCGGTAGCGGAGCCACCGCAGGACGGCCACCGCCACCAGGGCCGCCGCACCCGTGGCGGCGGCCAGCCCGATGGCGGGGCCGGCGTGGGCAATTGCCGTGTCGATCCCGGAGGTCCTCATGCCCCGTCCTCCTCTGGGCCGGCCGCGCGGCCCGAGGGCGCGGCCGTGAACTCTGGGGAAGTTGTGATCAGGGCGTCCTCGTGCGGGGCGGCCAGGGCGTGCACCCCCACCCGCTGGTGGCCGGCCAACAGCAGCGCGTCCCCGCGCGGGGCCGCGGCCACGATCTGGCGCTCGCCGTGGGAAAGTTGAAAGGCCGAGGTCACCGCGTCGAGGTTCTGCGGGGCCTGGCGCAGCAGGACCTGGGTGGCGGCGTTGGCCGCTACCGCCCGTCCCATGTCGGTGGCCAGCACGTCGCCCACGTCCTGGGTGATCAGGGTCAGCCCGGCGGCGTGTTTGCGGGCGGCTTTGGCCATGCGCTGCAGGTACTTCGCGGCCACCGGGTTCTGCAGCAGCAGCCACGCCTCGTCGACCGTCACCAGCCGCGGGCGCACGTGGGCGGTGTCGGTGATGCGGCGCCAGAGGCGGTCGAGGACCAGCAGCATGCCCACGTCAGAGGCTTCCTCGGGCAGGTGGCGCAGCGAGCACACCACCAGGTGGCCCGCGAGCGGCAGGCTGGTGGGGCCGTCGAACAGGGCCTTGTAGGCGCCGTGGGTGTAGGGGTGCAGCCGGTCGGCCAACCGCGCCCCCTCGGCCTCGCCTTGTTCACGCAGGGCGTGGGCGAGGTCAGCCAGAACCGGGGGCTTCCGTGCCCAGGTGCGGGTATCGGCGGTGATGCCGGCGCCGGTGTAGGCGGCGAGGATGGCCTTGTCGAGCACGGCTGCGGTGGTCGCGTCCAGGTCGCCGACCATGGTGGCGATGAGGGTGTGGATGAACAGGGCGCGGCGCGTCAGCCCCTGGTCCGCCTCCTGGTCGCCGTCTCCTTCTGCGGCGGGGGCGGGCAGGTCGAAGGGGTTGATCCGCCCGGCGGGGGTGCCCACCGCCACTCGGGTGCCGCCCACCGCTTCGGCCAGGGCGGCGTATTCGTCCTCGGGGTCGATGACGGCGGCCTCGATGCCGGCTATGAGCGAGCGCAGGAGTTCGAGCTTGGCGAGGTAGGACTTTCCGGCCCCCGACCGGGCGAGGATCACCATGTTGTGGTTGTCGATTCCGGGGGTGAAGCGGTCCCACAGCACCAGCCCGGCCGAGTGGGTGTTGGTGCCCCACACCACCGTCGTCTGCCCCAACTCGGCGGTGTCCAGATCCGGGGAGGTGATCGGCAGCAGGGCGGCCACGGCGTCGGTGTCCATGCTGCGGGCCTGACCCAGGGCGTCGGTGCCCAGCGGCAGGGTGGAGATCCACCCCGCCAGGGGGCGGAAGGTGGCCGGTGCGGTGTCGATCAGCAGCGACGCGGCTAGCGACCGCAGGTGGTCGGTCTCGGCCGCCAGTTCGGGCGCGGTGTCGGCGTAGACGGTGATGTAGAGCGCGAGGCGGAACAGTTTGCCGCGGCCGGTGGCCAGGCGCTCGGCCAGCGCGGCGGCGTCTTCGGCGGCCGTCCCGGCTTGGACGTCCTCGACCCGGCCGTGGGCGGTCTCGTGGCGCCAGGCCGACTCCAGCCGGGCGCGGCGCCGCCGCAACCGGTGGGCGGCCACCTCGGGGGCGACGGGTTCGATGTGGGCGGCCACCGCGCAGCGGCCCGGGTAGCCCAGCAGGGGGTCGGCCCACCCGGCGCTGACATCGCGCGGGTAGCCGGTGACGATGAGGGTCTGGGCCCAGGTGTCCTCGACGATGAGGCGGCGCGGGGTGGTCGCGATGGCGGGCCCGCCCAGGCGGGTGGAGCCGCCGGGGCGGGCCAGGCGTTGCAGCAACCTCAACGTTCCTCCTCCTCGGTAGCGGTGGATTCGGGTGCCGCGGGTTCGGCAGGGTCCGTGGCCGGGTGGAGGCTGTCGTGCAGGTAAGCCCAGGCCGCCTCCCCGTCGCACACGCGGGCGCGCAGGCCCAGGGCGGCCAGTTGGGTGACCACGTCCTCGGCGCGTTCCCGCAGCCCGCCGGCGGCGGTGGTGGTGAGCACGAGCAGCAGGTGGCGCTGCAGCAGGTCGCGTCCGGCCTGCAACTCGGCGAGCCAGGCGGCGTGGTCGAGCGCGGCCTGCTCCAGGTCGGGGTGGGCCAGCGCCGGAGCCCGCTCCTGCAAGAGGTGTATGAGCGGGGTGAGGTCGTGGCGGCGGGCGCGCACCAGGATCTGGGCGGGCTCGGTCAGGGTGTGCAGGATGCCGGCGAAGGCGCCGACGGCCGCGTCCTGCTCCCCGGTCGAGGCGAGGGCGAGGTTGAGGGTGGAGCATTCCACCATCACCGCCTGCCGATCGCCCAGGTCGAGGGTGCCGTCGTCGCCGATTGCGCGGGCGGGCAGCCGCAGCGGCGCCAGCGCGGGCTGGCGCGGGGCGGTTGGTGCCCAGGCCGGCAGCGGGCGGATGCCGCCGGGCGCGCCCACACGGCGTTTGGGGGCGCGCAGCCACCGCACTCCGGCCCAGGCCAGGGCGTCCAGGCTCATGCCGTCGCGGCGCCCGGCAACCACCGCCACCCCCGCCCCTACCAGCGGGGCAAGGGCCAGGCCCAGGGCCCACAGCGGCAGATACGGGCGCAGCAGGCCCACCGCCGCCCACGCCGCAAGAACCAGCGGGGCCAGCAGCAGGAGTTGGCGGGCACTGAGCCCAGCGATGATCGGATCGGGTTTGTCGATGTCGGCGGGGATCTGTGTGCGCCACCGCGTTCCGGTCTCACTCGTGCTCATCGGGCGTCGTCCTTTCACCGGAAGACTGACCGCGGTTTCGGTTGGGGCCGCCGCGGGGGTTGGGTGCGGGGCGCGCGGGTGCGTCCGGGCGCGGCTGCTCCGACGGGCGGCTGGACTCCCTGCGGGGCGCAGGCTCTGTGGGCGGAGTGGGGCGCTGGGGATTAGCGAACAGCGGTCGCTGGCCGCGGCCGGGGCGCCGGGGCTCCTGCTCCAGCGGGGTGGGGGCCGCGTCCCTCCACCGCTGGGCGATGCGCCGACTCGGGAGGTTGGGCGGGGGCTCGGCGGCGCGCGGCCGCCCCGACTGCGGTGATCGCCGGCCGGTAGGGCGGGTACGCGGAGTGGGGAACAGGGCTTGCTGGCCCGCCCCAGGCTGCGGGGCCGGGCGTTCCCGGGCGGGGGCCGCGTCGGGATCGCGCAGCCGCTGGGTGGCGCGCCGCCCGGGCACGCGGGTGGGCGGCGGGGTGGGCAGTACGCCCTGGCGCCAGCGCCGCGGACGGGCGAACAGCGACATCTGCCGGCCTTCGGACGGCTCGGGTGGGGCCACACGACCTCCCTGGGTGGTTGCGTCAGAAGGAGAAACACCGTCCCGACCGCTGCCGGCACGGATGGGGCGGGTGCGCGGCCCAGGTGACGGCCGCGAGCGCCCGCCCGCGGCCGGACCGGCCGATCCGCTGCTGGAGGAGCCGGATGTGCGGGGGCCCGCACCGGCGCGCCGACCGGCCCTGCCGCCTCCGGTCGAGCCACCGCCGCCGGGGGCCGCACCGGACCGGGTGCCTGCCCCGCCGGGTCCGCGCCCCACCGGGCTCGCCCCACCACCGCCACGTCGGGTCGCACCCGCCGCCGCGGCGCCGCGGCCCGGCAGGACCTTGCGGAAGACCAGCGCCATCACCGCGGTGCGCACCGCCGCCGCCAACGGGGAGGACCCGGGATTGTCGCGCCAGACCAGCCGCATGATCCAAAACGGCACCCGGATCTGGATGTAGAGCACCGTCAGCAGCAGCGACAGGTTGACCAGCCAGTCCTCGTTGCTCTCGTCGATGACGTGGATCTCGCCCTGGAAGGCGACACGCACCAGCGCCGTAAACGCCAGCGACTGGGCGATCGGCATCGCCAGCACCCCGGCCATGCACCGCCACCACAGCGCGGCCAGCCGCTGGGTGTGGGGCAGGGCGTGGAAGGCCAGCAGCAAGGGGGCGGCGATGATGAGGGTGATGGTCGCGGCGATGCGCACCGCCTCCATCACGCACCACACCACCAGCAGCACCACCACGACCACCAGCATCAGAACGACGAAGATGGTCGCGTCCATCAGCAGGGTGTCCAGCCGGTCGCGGAAGCGGGTGGCGGCACGGCCGGCATCGACCCCTATGGCGGAGATGCCGGCGGCGATGCCGTTGGCGCCGCGGATCATCTCGGTGGCGATCCACAAGGACGTGTGGGCGGCCACGAACCCCACAACGAGCCGCGGCAGGATCTCGCGGGCCGAGTAGCGCTGCTGCAGGCTCTGGTGGCCTGTCACGATCACGCCGCCGGCCAGGATCGCCAGCACATACAGCACGCTGGTCGCCTGCAGGGTCGCCTCCCACACAGACTCCACACCGCCGGAGGGCAGCGGGGTGTGGAAGGCGCGCGAGCCCAACCAGCCCATCAGCGGGTCCAGCGCCCCGGTGACCAGGTCGAAGAACCAGTTGGAGACATGGCAGGAGACTTCCAGGGCGCCGCAGTCGGTGAGCTCCTCCGGCAGGTGCGCGTCCGATCCGCCGCCGTCACCGCCACCGCCCGAACCTCCGCCATCGGGTTCCTCGGGTGGCGGGGGCGCCGGCGAGGGCTCGGGCGAGGGGCTGGGCTCAGGGCTGGGCGGCGGGGACGGTTCGGCACCGGGCTCGGGTTCGGGCGGGCGCGGCTGGACCGGATGCAGCACGGGGGCTCACCCGCCCCCGGCGTCGCCCACGATGAACTCGAGCACGTCGAGCAGCACCGTGGCCAAAAGCGCGATCACATAGCCCAGCGCGGCGCCCATCAGCGAGCGGCGGGCCTTATCGACCTCGCCCGGGTCGCCCCCGGCCAACAGCCACCGCAGCCCGCCGACGGTCAGCAGCAGGGTCGCCAACGCGGCCAGCAGCGCGATGATGACCTCGCGGATGCGGCCGATGACGTTGACCAGCTCGTCGGTGCCCTGGCCACCACCTCCCTGGGCCAGCGCCTGGGCGGCGGGCACCGCCAGCAGTGCTGCGGCCGTGCAGCCGATGACGGCGAGACGCCGGAGGCGGCGCCCGCGGCGGCGGGGGCGGGTTCGGGTCCGGGTCACATTGCACCTCCGCAGAAACGGTGAGGGGCGGGTGAGGTGGGTCCGGCGCCGCCCGTGCGGGCCTCCTCCCTTCTACGAAGCGGGATCGGGCGGGCGTGTCCTGTCAGGGCAAACAGAGCAGCAACCCCGGTGGGCGGCGCCGAACTCACTTCAGAAACCTCGCCACCGCCGCCCGCAGAATCGACACCCCGGGGACGGACGGGGCGATACGCGGCGTCAGGACAGGGCAGGGGCTTCAGGCGGGCCGCCGCCGGGTGCGGGGGTGCTGATGCGGGTGCCGATGTCGCCGGCCTCGATGGCGGCGACCAGCCGGGCCTCGGCGCGGTGGCGGCGCTTGTGCACGGTCTTGTAGCCCAGGCCGAGGTCGGCGGCGAACTGGTGCAGGGTGGTGGCGGCCAAGCGAGTCTCGCCGATCAGCTGCGCCTCCGCCGGTGTGATCACCCCGGCGGCCACGGCGTCGGCCAGCACCAGGTCGGGATGGCCCCACGGCGGCCGCGGCGCGGCCGACTCGCACAGCTGGTCGCCCACGCGGGGCTGGCGGTCCTCGCGGTGGCGGGCGCGGATCCCGGCGCGCTGGGCGCGGCACCGCAGCCGCCACACCAACCGGGTCCACGACAGGTCGACCGCGCCGACGGCGGTGACGAACGCGGCTAGGATCTCGGCTTCGACGTCGGCGGCCGCCGCCTCATCGAGGCCGCGGGTCGCACGCCGGGCCGCGGCGCGCAGCCCGGGCATGGCCAACCCGATCGCGGCCACCATCCACTCCTCGTCGGCGCGGGCGCGGGCGATGACGCGGCGCCAGGTCCGGTCGCGGTCGCGGTGACTGGTGGCCGGCTCCAGCAGCCACGTCCGGACCCGGTGCAGGTCCATGGTTGTGGGTGGGACGCATCCGCCTGCGTCCGGACTCTCGGACGCGATCTCGGGGAACAGCCACAGCTCCTCGGCCAGGCGGGCGAAGGCGTGCTCGGCCGCGCGCAGCGGCGCGGAAGCAGACGTCGGGACGGGGACGGTGTCCATGGCAGCGGACCTTTCGCATCGCGGTTTCGTTGACCACGACCCACCGCAAGAGATCCGGCGGACACACCGCCGACACGACGCGAACCACCGGGCGACACCCCACCCACCCGCCGCGGACAGACTGGCGACACACCTCACTCAGGTCCCGGCGGGGTACTCGCATCCCAAGGATGCTGAACTGCGCTGACACCGCCGGGCTGGTCATGGGATCCCTAAGCCGGCCACCCGTGGAAAATCTTCGCGCGAAGGGCGGACAGAGTCCGGCCACGGTCCCGGACCGCGCGAACGCCGCGACGGGGGGCCTCAGACGCGGAGGCATCCGGCCACGGGCGCCGCGTCGCCGAGCGTCCGCCCCGTATCTCGCTTCGCGGACGATGCAATGACCCGCCCTCGGGGCGGCATGTCCGCCGCGTCGCCGAATGCTCCTCGCTGGGGCGTCCGGACACGCGACGGCGCTGCGCCCCGCCCGCAATCGGACGCTCCAACGACGGCGCAGAGGACAGCGAGGAGACCTCACGTGTCCGGACGAATGGGCGGAGCCACCGGTCCGGTGGCCGGTGGCTCCGCCACGGTCAGGCGGCCCCAGCAGGGCGGCGGTGGCATGAGGACCGTCCCGGAACGGGGCGAAGGCTGCCATGAACGTCTTCGGCCCCGTCCCGCTCGCCGACCTGAGTCGTTTCGGGCGAGGACGCGCCTCAGCCCGTCGGACCCGGCGCCGAGGCGTAGTAGCGCCGGGACGGCGGCACCAGCAGCAGGGCGAACAGGATCAGGCCCGGCGCCAGGCCCACCACCGCCAGCATCACCGTTCCCGATGAGACCGCCGCGCAGGCCGCCCCCGCCCCCGCCAGAACGACGAAGGCGGCCAGACTGCCCCACGGCACCGCCGAGGACCGCCGGCCCCCGATCCCGCCGATGACGAAATACAGCACCGCCGCCGCGAGCATGGCCAGCGCCCCCATACCGATCTCGTTGGAGACCCGCTCGGCCTCAGCGCCCATACCCGAGTCGAAGCGGGCGCCCAGCGCGGCGAGCCCGAAGGCGAGCGCAAACAGCACAGTGAAGCCGCCGAAGACGAAGGCGCAGATGCGGGCGGCGATCACCGCGCCGGGCTGGCCGGACTTGGCGGGCCGGGGCGCATAGGGGTGAGCGGGGCCGAGGCCGTAGGGCGCCGGGTAGCCGCCTCCGGCCGCCGGATAGGCCGGGCCGACAGGAAAACCGCCGCCCGGGGGGTGGGGGTGCCCCGCTGACGGGCCGGGCGGGTACCAGCCGCCCGGCGGGGGCTGCTGGTGGCCCGGCCCGTACTGCTGCCCCGGGCCGCTGGGAGCCGGCGGCGGACCCGAGGGGCGGGCGGGGCCGTGGTCGGGGGTGTGCACAGGGGGATTCCTCCGTTGGGCGTTCGCGCAATCGGACCAACGTATCGGGGCGCGCCGAGGGACACGAGCACGGTCGGCAACCGGCGCGCCAGCGGCACTTCGCCGAGGCAATAGGGGCGCGGGCAGACCGGCTCCGCGCCCAGACCAGTCTGCGGAACTCCGCCGCCGCGGGCGACACCCTGGCCGCGGGGGTGACAGATCGCCGACACTTCGCGGACACAGCGGTGACACACCCGGCGCGCATCGGGCGCATTTCATGTCGGTACCGTCTGCTGGACCGCTTGCTTGAGCAGCAGGTCCACGGCGGCCTCGATCTCCTCAGCCAGGATCTGCACCCGCCGCCCGAGTCCGTCGCGCCAGGACAGCACCCCGCCGCGGCACCACACCGTCGCCTGGGGCGTGGAGACCACCGACACCCGCGGATCGGCCACCCCATAGACCCGGCGCTGCCCCCGCGCCCGCAACGCGCGAGCCAGCGTCCGCGCGCTGGACGCCGCGTCCGGCGATGCGGACACCGTGGCGGTAGGCGGCGGTGCCGCACCCCGCGGTCGGGGCGTCGGGGCCGCCGCGTGCGCGCCGCGCGCGGTCCGATCCGGGGCGGGGGTGCGGCGCAGCAGTCCCATCACCGCCGACCACCTCCCGTAGCGAAGCGCGCCCACACGGCGACCCACCCATCGGCCGGGGCCCACCCCCAGTCGTCGGCCACCGCGGCCACCAGCGCCAGACCGCGGCCGTGCTCGGCCTCAAGTGCGGGGCAGCGGGGCGCGGGCACCGTCGCCTTTGACCGCCGGCTCCACACCTGCACCACGTGCGCGGTCGCGGTCTCTTCCACGGCGAGCATCGCGACCATGTCGCCAGCGCGGCGGGGCCTGGGCGCATGCTGCAGGGCGTTGGTCAGAAGTTCGTCGGCGGCTAGGACGACGTCGTCGATACGGTCGGCGGGTGCGAGCGTGTGGGCGATCCAACCCCGAGCCGCAGGCACCTCCGCGGGTTCGGTAGAGAACACCGGGCGGCGCTGCGTTCGCCGCCGGGCGGTCGTCGGCGGCGGTGTCGGGCAGTACGGCATGGCGGCTGATCCTCCTCGCGTTGTGCTGTTGATGCGGCCGCCATCCAGGCGCACCTTCTATGCGCTGGTCAACGTGTTCCCCTGAGTTTTCTCCGCACCCGTCGGCCGTCCCCGGAAGCAGCGGTCGGAAAGGCTCGGACGTAGACGGGTCGGGCCCGCCCACAGCTCCTCGCGCGACGGCGGCGGGCCCCGCGGAGTAGGGATGGCAGAGGGCTGCGATGCCCGCACGTGAGGCCCCCACGCGACGGGCGGCCGTGCTTCGGGATGGCCCTGGAGGAGCACGGCCAGACGCGCGTCGACCCCCGCCCCGGACGCAGATGCAGGGCGGGAAGTGGAGCTGACGCAACCGAAAAGAGTCCACTGCTAAGGAGGTCCACCTGGGCAACGACGGCCGTCGTCAGCAGCGCCTGCTACACACGACAGCGTCGCTTCCCCACCACAACCGCCCCGAGGAGAACACCCCCATGCCGACCGAGTTCCACCGGCCCGGGCTCCCCGACGACCTCGCCCACCCCGACCTCCTGTGGGCCCGCGCCGGCATGCTCGCAGTGGTCTGCGCCGCCATCGGCGGACACTGGACCGGGTTCTACGGCGTCGACGCCTCCGGCCTGCACCACGACGACGGCGGCGGCAACTGGTGGCGGCTCTGCCGCGTCGGCACCGAGCACACCGTGCTGGTCGGTTTCGACCACGAGGGCAGCCACACCTACGACCTCGACCCCCACCCCATCGACCTGCTGGCCGGCGGCCCCGACTGGCTGCCGTGGTCGTGGCTGGCCGGCATGGAGGAGGCCTACCCGATCGGGCTGGTCTACTGGTGGGACGGCGCCGCGTGGGCACGCGCCCCCTACCCCGCCGACGTGGGTGACGACGGGCTCGGCCTGCTACTCAAGGATGTCGCCGACGCTGAGCGGGCCCTGGACCAGGCCGAAGACCTCCTGGAGGAAGCGGGACCGGCCGCCGAGGGCGAGGGGCGGCCGCTTGCGCACCTTCTGGAGCACGCCTCCCAGCACCGGCTCGACGCCGCCGCTCTGCGCACCGGCCTGGCACCGTGGTCCGAGCACAGGCTCGACCTCGCCGCAGCCGAGCACACCGCCCGGCGACTGGGGCTGGCCCCCGCAACGCGGCCCCAGCCGGTGCTGCCCGCCGGCGAGGGGCCGCCGCCCGACCGCCGCGTCCCCGCGATCAGCGGCCGCCAGTGGGGACGACTGGTCGCCGCCGCGATGCGCGAAGAGGTGGAGATGGACCGGCCCGCCCCCGAGCCCACACCGCTGCTCGACGTCGTCGTGGAGGCGGTGCGTGAGCAGGCCCGCCGCAACGGGGGCAGCGCGCGCCTCACCGTGCACGCGGCCGGGCGCGCCATGAGCATGGGCTCCGACGACGACTCCAACGCGCTCTCCCGACAGATCCTGGAGCGCTCCTGGGCGGTACTGCCCTCCCGGCCCGGCCGCATGCCCGGCCTGTTCGAACTGCGCCGCCAGGAGGCCCACCCCGCACAGGGGAGCTGGTCATTCCTGCGGGTGCAAGCCAGTCGGGAGGGTGTGGACATCGAGCGGGTCTACGACCACTGGCCGAGCTGGTGGCAACCGTCCTACGGCGACGACGTCGCACCCATCGGCGACCTGCGCGAGGAGATGGCGCGGCGCGCACCGCAGTGGCACCCAACCTGGGCGCGCCTACTCCACGACGACATCCCCTACAACCCGCCCCAGCTCCCAAACTGATCCCACCCGACCGCACCGGCACACCGGCGCCGTGCTCGTGGAGACCGGGCGGATCCCCGCGGGCAGGCCCGCCCGCGGGTCACCCAGCGGCGGTTCGAATAGACCCGAGCCGGAGGGCCTAGCAAAACCCATCGGGCAGATCGCGAAGGAACGCGCGCCACTCCTCGGCAGGAAAGGAGAGGCGGCCCGCCTCGCGGTGCTGGCTGTCGCGGACCTCGGCCGTCTGCGCGCTTTCGCGGACCTCCACGCAGTTGGCCCCGTTGGCGCTGTAGGTGCTCGTGTGCCAGTCGGTGATCATGGGAGGTTCCTCAAAGCGTCCAAGGAGAGTGGGCCCGGAAGTGATGCCGCCAGAGCCGACGTGAACCACGACGCGATCCGGTCATGAGTGTCGGTGTCGTGGACAACGTTACCGTCGGCGTGATCGCTGACGACCGCCCGTTCCCCGGATGCCAGAGTGAAGATCATCAGCGGCGCCGTGGGCACCAGCAGCGCGGTGCCCTCGGGAACGAGATGGACGGCGACGCGCCCGGTGCCAGCCCATTTCAGCAGGTGGCCGACCTGGCTTCGGCGCACCCCGTCTGCAACCCCGGATACGGCCGAGACGGGAAAAACCGCAGTGACCCGGAGATCTTCGAGTTCCATCAGGCGCCCGCACCGCAGGTGCACCAGCCGGTCGATCTCCTCGCTCTTGGCCAAGGGGTGGCCCGCCTGGAACAGGGCGCGGGCGTACTCCTCGCACTGAAGGTAGCCGGGAACCAGGGCCGGCGTGGCGATGGACAACTGCCGGGCGCCGCGTTCGATGGCCTCCAGGTCGCGCGCCCATTCGGGCAGGGCGGATCCGGTCGCCGAGCGGCGCCAGGCCGACAGAAGCTCCCCGTTGGCCCCCAAGTGCGCGTCCAGGCGCTCGGCGTTGTCCCGCTTGGGCAGCGACCCTCCGTTCTCCCAGCGGTTGACGCTGGAATGGGCGGTGCCGCTGCGCGTGGCGAGTTGGATCTGCGTCAGCCCTGCCAACTCCCGCAATCGCGTGAGGGTTTCCGAGAAGGGGGTGGACACCATTCCCGCACCGTACCAACAGAATCCCATTTCTGTACGGCTAATACCAGAAACTCTTTCGACGCTATGGGATTACCGGGCTTCGTCGCGAACCTGGATCCGCGACCGCGTGACACCCGCGAACCGGAGGCCAGCCCATGAGCAGCACCCTTGTTCCCCGCCCCAATCCTCGCCACCCCTGCCCGGAGCTGCGGGACGAGTACGGCCCGCGCGGCTGGATGTTCTTTCGCACCAACGGTTCCTGCGGCACGTCGCGTCTGCACGCGGTGTTCTGCCGGTCTCTTCCCGCGGCGTGCGCCCATCTCATCGGGTTCCATGAGCACGTGGCGGCCGCCTGGGACGAAATCGCCGCAGGGGTGGCCGAACAGGCCGAAGCGGTTGAGGGGCACGCGAAGACGTGCGACCGGTGTGCCCGGGCCCTGGACAACGCCAAGCGCCACGCCGAACTCGCCGGATGAGACACCTGTCTGCCGCCCCGACGCATCCCGGCTTCTCGCCTGAGGTCCGAGCCGGCCCCGCCGGGCTCCGGTACCCGTCCCCGTATCGGAGCCGTCCCAGGAGGCGGACAGTGCTCGGCGAGTCGCGATCGCCCGAGCCCGACGCGTGCCGACCCTCGAGGCCACCGCCGATCTGTTCAACATTGCGCTGGAGATAGCGACAACCCGTCATGACCTGGTGAAACAGTCCGATGAATCCTCGCGGGCGGCATAGTTTGGTGGAATGCTTCCCGATCACCGCCCCCTGCGCATCGGATCCCGCACTTCGGCCATGGCCGTCTCCATGGCCCGCACCGCGGCCGAGGCGATCACCGACGCTGCCGATGTCCCCGTCGACCTCGTCGGCATCCGCACCACCGGCGACCAGTGGAAGGGCGACCTGGCAGAAATCGGCGGCAAAGGCGCTTTTCTCAAGCAGATCGAGCAGGCGCTCGTGGCCGGTGAGATCGACATCGCCGTCCATGCCATGAAAGACGTTCCCGGCGACGTCGACGCCCCCGAGGACATCGGTTTCGCGGCTTATCTGGCCCGCACCGACGTACGCGACGTCCTCATAGCCCGCCCCGGCTTCCCGTGCACCTCGCTTGCCCGGATGCCGCCCGGGACGAGGATCGGCACCTCGGCGGTGCGCCGCAGGGCCCAACTCCTTCAGCACCGCCCGGATGTGCGGGTGGGACGGGTGCGCGGCAACGCTGACGAGCGCATCGCCCGCATGGACGAACATGCCGAGGTCGACGCGCTCGTCCTCAACCGCTCCGGTCTCGACCACGTCGGCCTGGCCGGCCGCGTCAGCGACGTGCTGCCCACCGAGGTGATGTGTCCACCCGTGGGGGCCGGCGTCGTCGGGCTCCAATGCCGCACGGCCGACACCGCGATTCGGGACCTGCTGCGCCTGGTCGACGACCCGCAGACGCGCATCCACGTCACGGCCGAGCGGGCGATGCTGCGCGCCCTACGGGGCCACTGCAATTCCCCGATCGCGGGCCACGCCCGCAGCGCCGACCGGCAACTCGACCTGGTCGGGATGGTGTTCACCTCCGACGGCGCCGGCTTCCTCTCCACCCACCACCGGGCGGCGGCCGACAATCCCGCGGCGCTGGGGGCCGGCGTGGCCGCGGACCTACTGGAGAAGGGCGCCCGCGCGATCATCGACGCCTCTGCATACTGACGGCGGCCCCGGTCACCCCGTCCGGTCAGCCGGGACCGCTCGCGCGCCTGATGCGCTCACCCACGAGACGCTCGGCCACCGCGAGCGGATACCAGCAGGCTGCTCGCACCTCCGACTCCTGGATAGGCCCCGCATCGGCCGTCGTGGTGAAGGCGCAACCGATGTCGAGGTGGTAGTGGGCTCCCGCAGCATCATCGACGTCCACGTGATCTTCCGCCGCGCCCACGTGATCCTGCTGCTGGAGCGGCAGGGCACCGGATACTGCGACGGCATGCTGCAACTGCCATCCGGACACCTCGAAGAAGGCGAGCCGATCCCCAACGGCGCGGCCAGGGAAGCCCAAGAAGAGGTCGGCGTAAACGTCAGCCCCGCCGACCTGTCCCTGGCCGCCGTCGTCCACCACCACCAGCGACCGGACCTCGCCCGCGTCGGCATCTTCCTACTGGCCGAGGAGTGGGCCGGTGAACCGGTCGTCGCCGAGCCGGAGAAGGCCGGCAAGCTCGTATGGGCGGATCCGCGCGTGCTGCCATCGACCACGATCGCCTACCCGGCCGAGGGCCTTCGCGCATGGTTGGACGGCGACCGTCTCTCCTTGCACGGATGGCCGAACTGCTAAAGGGGTTGCACGATGGGTAATTTGCCGGCCCTGCACCCTTGTCGGTCGGGCCCTGCATAGCGCCTTATGGCTTCGCGCGTCAGCTGCGGTTCGCCGACGAGGACGCGTTATCGAGTCCGCTGGTGCGGGAGGGGAGGTCAGGGCGTGCTTGGGTCGCGGGGGGTCCGACCGGGCGGGGCGCCTCGACGCTGGAGTGCGGGACGGTTCTGCCGGAGCGTGACGGGTGCTCCGCATTGCTCCAGCGGGACCGGAGGAGCCATGGATTCCCGGGCAGCCGGAAGGCGCCCGATGGGCCGCTGACCTGCGAAATCGACACGGTCGCGCGAAAAGAGCACCGACGGAGCAACATGGCCGTCGACACTGGCAAAGTCGGGGGATCATTAGGTCTCTGACCTGGGAAAACGAGTAGGCCGCCCGGGGCTCGAACCCGGAACCTACTGATTAAAAGTCAGCAGCTCTGCCAATTGAGCTAACGGCCCGCGACGAGTATACCGGCCTGAGCCCGTGGATGCTGCACCGCAGCAGGGACGGCTTGTAGCACGCTGAGCTGCACAGACAGCTACTCGCGTTCGCCGCAGCGTCGGTCGCCGCCTCCACCGGCCCGCACGCCGTCGGCCGGATCCGGACCCCGAACAGGGTCTCCAAGCGAACCCGGTGCGGGGCCGCCGACCTGCCGCTCCTCGACATACGAGCAACGAGAGAGCATCCGGCCGCCTGCAAGCCGGATCTCCACCATCCCCACCACCCCCGCTGTCGAGGGGAACCGCCCCCGCCCGGACGCGGGCGGCGAGGGACACCTTGATCGATCTCATTCTGATTGCGCACATGTACTCCCGTTGGCGTGCGCGTCACCTCCTGCGGGATTACGCGGCGACCGGCGCCAGTCGTCATCGTGGAGGAAGCCAACCGCTCATCGGAGATCTCACGTCCCCACGTCCGGATTCCACAGTTTCGACCTCACGACGCTCCTCTCGACCGTCATGCCGGCACTGCGCGAGTTGAAGCGGATCGCGAACACGAGCGGGTACTTGCGGACCACGGTCGTCAATCTCTGCGTTCACTGCACAACGCAACTTCGGAGCACGAACAGACATGAAATCGATCGAAATGGAACCAACGAAAATGTCGATGGGACGCCGCAAATTCCTCACTCGCGGGGCTGCACTTGGCGCTAGCGCTGGATTGGCCGCGCCGGTCCTTGCGTCATGCACCAGCGAGCAAGAAGATTCGGACATCTCGCTCCGCGACCAAGACCTGTCATTCATCGGTACGGAAGAGACCTTCTCGACTCCCGAGTTGATCAGACTGAACTCCATCAACGAGGATCATATAGCGTTCCTCGAGGGCATAGGTCTTTCCAATTTGGGCCGGCGCCGCATCGGTGATATGGACAAAGGGGGGCTCAACGTTCAGATCCTCTCCGCGCATACGCCGTCCGTGCAGAATGTTCCGGGGCAAGAGGGCATCGACTTTGCCCATCGTCTTAACCGGAAGCTTGTAGAAGGGCCAATGGCGAGCCATCCGGGCCGATTCCAGGCTTTCGCAACCCTGCCCTTGCAGAGCCCGGATGCGGCAGCGGACGAACTGGAACGCTCGGTTCGGGGAGACGGCTTCTTGGGCGCACTGACCAACGGACACATCGGGAAGAAATTCCTCGATCATCCGGAATTTGAGCCCGTGCTAGCGCGTGCCGAATCCCTCAATGTGCCGATCTACTTGCATCCCGGCTATCCGGCCGACGACATCTACCAGATCTACTACAGCACGACACGGTCGGAATACACGAGCGAGTACCAGGACTACATTTTCAGTGGGTCCGGATATGGCTGGCACCAGGAGGTTCTGACCCAATGCATCCGAATGATTGCATACGGGGTTTTCGACAGATTCCCCAATCTGCAGATCATCATCGGCCACATGGGCGAAGGTCTTCCGTTCTACTACAAGCGGATCGCCGGAGACATGGGCGAGCCGACCGAAGACTCGCTCAAGAAGCCCTTCGAGCAGTACTTCCAGGACAACTTCTGGTTCACAACCAGCGCGTTCTTCCAGGATGAACTGCTCCACCTCCTACTGAAGTACATCAGTGTGGATCGAGTGATGTTCGCAACCGACTACCCCTTCGCAGGCATCAAAGAAGGGACCGACTGGTTCCGAGCAGTCGATCTTCCGCGTGAAGACAAGGAAAAGATCGCGTTCCGCAATGCCGAGAAACTGTTCGGCATCAAGGTCTGACGCGTGCTCTCTGTCGAGGGAGCGGCGCCGACGGTCCGGGCGCGGTCGTTCAGACGGGTATCGGCGGTTCCCCGGTGTAGGCCTCGTGGAGCAGGCACGCGAGGTCGGTGCCGACCGCGAGCCGGTATCCGCCGAGGCGGCTGACGGGGACGGCGGGGGTCCAGGAGTTCATCACCACCGCCGAAAGCTCCCCGGCGAGTTCGGAGCCGCGGATCTCGCGGGTCTGCTGAGGGACTCCGAGGGCGTGCAGCCTGCGGGTCAGGATCTGCATGGTCACCCCGGCCAGGACGCGGGCCCGGGGCCAGATGAGCGATTCGCCGTCCCAGAAAGCCAGGTTCCAGATGGTCGCCTCGCTGAACCGCCCGGAGCGGTCGTGGAAGGCGGCGTCATCGAATCCGCGGGCTTTGGCCTGGCGGAGATAGTAGGTCTTGGCGATCTCCCCGACGTGCTTGAGGTGCGGGAGGTGGCGCTCATGGAGCACGGCGTCGAGCGCGAGCGGTCCTGCGGGCGGCTGCGCGGAGTCGGTCACCTTGATCAGCACGTCGATCGCGCCAGGCCCCCCGGCGGGGGCGAACCCGGGGCGCGAGGTCAGAAAGCAGGCCAGCGACACGTCCGGCGGGGCGGTGTCCAGCGCCGCGCGAAGGAGGCCGCGGACCCGGTCCCGGGGCAGGGCGTCGCCGAACAGCTCCTCGCTGGCGGCGCGCAACCGCTCCAGGTGCAGGTCCAGCCCTTTGACGGCGGAGCCGCGCACTTGCATGGAGGTGAAGTGGGCGTAGCCGGCGAAGGCCAGCGGGGCGAGGTCGCCGGCGGTGGCGGGCTTACCGTTGAGATGGGTGATCGAGACGGTCATGTCGGTGAAAGTAGGTGTTGACACCGGTGTCAAAGGCAAACGCGGCGGACGCGGGGCGGCTGCGGGTCGGCGACCTTTCCGCGCGTACGGGCGTGAGCCCGCGACTGCTCCGCTACTACGAGAACCAAGGGCTTCTCTCGGCCGAGCGGTCTGCGACCGGGCAGCGGCTGTTCGCGCCGGCTGCCGCCGAGCACGTCCGCTACATCCGGATGCTGCTGGCTGCGGGGTTGCCGACCCGGGTCATCGGTGAGCTGCTCGGCTGCATCCACGACCCCGGGCGCCTCGAACCGTGCGCGGTCCCCGTGCTCGTCGAGCACCTGCGCGAGCACGATGAGCGGATCGCCGAACTGCTGGGGACCCACGAGGCGCTGCAGGGTCTGATCGATTCCTCCGCGCCGCCCGCGGGCTGAGCCGAAGCCCTAGCCCGGCCGATCCAGCACCAGACCATCCGCCCACACATAGCAGGGCGGACGTCACCCGGTTCGGCACGAGCCATGTCCTCAGCGCTGGTCCGTGCGCCTCACCGCGTTGTCGGGTGTCGCGACCCGGCCGTGCCCGCGATCTGCCGAGAGCCTCCTCACCTGCGGATGCGATAACGCAGGTGCACAGCAGTAGGCGTGTCGGCCGCATCGACCGGTTCGAGGGCGACGTTGAGCTCCCCGAGGTTGTCGAACAGGCGCAGGCCGCGGCCGAAGAGGACAGGCACCAGATGGATCCCGATCTCGTCGACAAGACCGGCGGTCAGGAACTGCTGGATCAGCGCGGCCCCGCCCATGACCGCGACGTCGTGATCCCCGGCAGCATTCCGCGCCTTCTCTCGGGCGCTTTCGATGCCGTCGGTGACGAATGTGTAGACGCCCTCAGCGGGGGAGTCTGCGGGCGCCTCGTGCGTGACGACGAACACCGGCCTGCGGGCCGCTCCCGTAGGTCCGTCCGCACCCCAGAAGCGCACCGAGTCGTCGTAGGTGCGGCGTCCGGCGATGAGAGCACCCAGCGTGGCGCCGGACTCGGACAGGAACTCCCGATTGCGCTCGTCCTGCCCGAACGCCCATTCGTGCAGTTTCTCGCCGCCTCGGCCCAACAGTTCCTCAGGGGTGCGGTGCGCGGCCGCGACGAAACCGTCCAGTGACATGCTGATGTCAGCGATGGTCTTGCCCATGTCGACTCCTCGGCATCGTAGGCACCGTCGGCGGCGCCAGCTTTCGAGCGTATGAGCAACCGAAACGCGAATCCCATCCGGCTGCTGTCGGCACCACCGCCCGCAGCGGCGGAGCGGGGGCTGTGAGCGGGGGCTATTCCCCGCGCAGCGGCCCCTCCGCGTGCCGGGCAGCGGCGGTGGCGACCGGTTGCCTCAGGATGGTGCGGAGCTTCTCGGGGGCGACCCTGCGGAAGTCGCTGAGGTAGATCTCGTGGTGCGTGCCGGCTACACGCAGGCCGTGGTCCGGGATGAACCCCTGGTGCATCCGCGCCAGCACATCGGCCTCGTCCTCGAATGACCCGACGTGCAGCGTCTGCACGCACCGACCCTCGGACAGCGACTCCAGGCGGAGGTCGCCGAGGCGCGCCGGTCGGTTCCCGGTCCCGGCCCGCTCGACGGCCGCGGCGAACATGTCCCGGTCGATCCAGTCCGGGACCATGATCATCAGCGTCCATTCCCACCGGGACTTGTCACGCGAGGTCGTGAACGTGTCCATGTCCTCGGCCCACCACAGACCCTCAAGAGGCATGACGACGTAGTCGCGTCCGAGGTCTTGCTTGCTGGCGAACTTCAGCTTGTAGGCCACCGGGTAGAGCGCTTCGACCGCCTCGGCGAAGTCGGGCGAGGTGTTGGGGTCGCCGTGGCCGCCGACCATGAGGTACTGCCTGGGGGGTATGTCCAGGACCCGAAAACGGCCGCGTTGCGCCTGGTAGGAGTCGAGGCTCTTCTTGAAGTCGGTCTTAGTCGTCATCGGGCACCTGGACTCGGGCGGCGAGCCACGACCTTTCGGCTTTCAGGAGGTTCAGCGAGTAGGAGAACACCTCGCGGGCCGGCGGCAGGAGGGGGCTCTGCGCCCGCTCGGCCTCCTCGACGACCGCGATGCGTTCCTCGACCCGCCCGAGCCTGATACGCAGCGCTTCGGCGTACTCCCGCTCGGAGAGGCGTAAGAATATCCCAGCGGCGAGCCGCGCCCTCCCCGCCCGGGAGGGTGCGACCTGCGCCTCACCGAAGCCCAGCGCCCTGTACGCATCTTCCGACGGAGGACACCCGGATGCACAATCCCGATCACGGTCCCACCCGCCCCTCGGGTCCGCCGCCGGCTCCCGGCAGTCCGGGGCAGCAGTCCGGTCCAGGTCACCAGCAGCCTTCGCCGGACGGTTGGCCGCCGGCCGCCCCGCCGGGCGGCGGCTCGCACCCCCCGCCCGGCGGTCCTTTCATCGGCCCGGGCCATCCGGCAGCCGGCCCCGGGCACCCCGCGCCCCATGCCGCCACTCCCGGGTATCCCTATGCGCCCCGGCCCGCCCAATCAGGCCAGCCCGGCGCGGTGATCGCCGCCCGCATCTGCGCTTTCGTTTTCGGTGGCTTCACGGCGCTGACGGCGCTCGTCTTCGGGCTCGCCGCGCTGGGCGCCCGCTTCGACTCGGGCATGGGCGCTGACGCCGAGCGCGTCTCCAACGAGATCGGAATCGGAGCACTGGCCATGTTCGCCGCGGCGGTGCTGTATTTCGTCATCGGCGGGATCGGGGGCCGGCGCTCCTCGGCGGTGCCGTGGGGCAGTCTGGCCGCCTTCGCCGTACTGGCGGTTGCGGGGGCGGCCTGCCTGGCCGTCTCGCCCGGTACGACGATGCTGGCCCTGCTGGGCCTGGTCCCGGGCCTCGTCCTGTTCACCCTGCTTCTGGTGCCGCCGTCCCGCCGCTACTACGCCTGCGCATCGGCCCCGATCAACTGAGCCCCAACCGCGCGAGGTCAGGTTCACACGCGAGCGCGATGGGGCCGAAGTCCGGGGAGCCTTGCTGTACTACCGGGTCGGCGACCGGGACGAGTCGCGCGAGTACTACCGGCGCACCCTCGAGTCCAGCAGGAGCAGGCGGGAACTGGTCGCCGAGGCCGCCTACCGGCTCGGCGAGATGGCCAGCGAGGACGGCGACACCGACCAGGCCGTGCGGTACCTGGAGCGGGCGCGGGACACGGGGGACGCCGTCTTCGCCCGCCAGGCCCTTCAGTTGTTGGCCGGCTGAGCCGATGACGGAGGTCACGGCGACCGGTGCGACACGATGCGTCGACTCCGTTGAGGCGCCGCCCCCGCTCCAGCGCATCGGCATCGGCGAGCGCCGAGGCGGCGGCTGTGCAAACATCAGCAATCGGGACGGGCCGCCAGGCGCAGCGCTTCGAACCGGATCCCGCTCCCTCGTTGCTCAATCCCGGGACTGTCTACTCTTCGACGCATGTCTGAAAGTGCCGGCCAACTTCCCCTGGACTTCCACGCCGTATCCCAACCGCAGCCCTCCGCTGCGGTGCAGGGACTGCGGTGCGTCGCCGACTGGCTCACCCCGGACGCCTGCCAAGCCCTGCTCTCGAACATCGACGCCGAGGAGTGGTCGGCACAGCTGAAGCGGCGGGTGCAGCACTACGGCCGCCGCTACGACTACGGCCGCCGCAGCGCGGCAGGCGATCAGCGGGCACCCGCACCGCCGCTTCCGGCATGGGCCCGCGAGGCGGCCGCCCGCCTCGTGCGTGAAGGGCTGATGGACCAAGAGGCGGAGCAGGTGATCGTCAACGAGTACCAGCCGGGTCAGGGGATCAGCGCCCACGTCGACTGCCTGCCCTGCTTCGGTCCGGTCATCGCCGCGATCTCGCTGGGTTCCACCTGCCTCATGGACTTCACCGATCCCGAGGGCGGCGCGAAGCTGGCAGTGCCGCTGGCACCCGGCAGCCTGCTGGTCATGACCGGCCCGGCCCGCCATACGTGGCGCCATGCCATCGCCGCGCGCAAGAGCGATCCCGGAACAACCGGACGTGTACCACGCGGCCGGCGAGTGTCAGTGACCTTCCGTACCCTGCTGCACCCCCGGCCAGTAGCCCGGCCGATCCCGGCGTTTCTCGCTCACGATGAACGGCACCGAGGTAGCGCCGCACGGTCCTGCGGTCCAAGCACAGCCCGGCGGCGATGGCGCCGACCCATTCCCTTCTCCGCCATCCCGCCGGGCGGCCCGCGCTGTCCACTCCGCGGTGGACAAGCTGCACACACGGTTGTTGGCCGTTCGGACAAGCGGCCAGTGGTGCCAAGTTGCCTAGTCTGAGCGCCACTGTCGCTCTCGACTGAGGAGATGATCGTGGAGGCCGCCCCGCCAGCACCCGAGACCGCGCCGGGGACAAGCGCCCGTGGCGCGGAGCTCTCGGATCGGCGCCTGCTGGTTATCGGCGGCGACGACCTCTGCGACGCCGTCGCCTCCCACATCCACGCCTGGGGGCGGCCGGTCCGCCGGATGCACGGCCCATCCAACCGGGACGTCCAGGTGGCGCTGGCCGATGACGCCGACGCGGTCGCGGTGGTCTCCCGCGACGACATCCGGGCCCTGCGCTACGCCCTGCTGGTGGAGCACACCCGGCCGGGGATCCCGTTGCTGGTCACGATCTTCGACAGGACCGTGGCGGACGAGGTGGTTCGTTCCGTTCCGAACTGCACGGTGATCGCTATGACGGACGCGCTGGTTCCGGCGCTGCTCGGCCCGTGCGTCGCCGAGGACATCGTGAGCCTGAGCCGAGGGACCGAGGGGGACGCCGAAGGGTACGTCACCGTGCGTAACACGGCGAGCGGGCCGCGCGTCGAGCACGTCCCCCGAGCCGCGGTCAGGTGCCGACGACGGGTGCGCGACGCGATCCGCGCACAGCTGCGACCGCTGGAGGGCACCACGCGCGCCCTGCTGGCGGGCCTGCTCGGGCTCGCGGCCGTGTTCGCGCTCGACTCCGCGCTGGGGGCGGTGGTGCTCGGGGAACCCGTGGTCACCGCGGCATGGCACGCCGCCAACACACTGACCACGGTGGACTCGCCCGCGGCGGCAGCGAGTGCGCCCGCGTGGTACCACGCCCTGTCGACGGTGACCCTGCTGTGCGTACTGGCGTTCTCCGCGTTGTTCACCGCGGGGCTCGTGGACCGAATGACCTCCCTGCGCCTGACCGGGATGGTGGGGACACGTGCGGTGCCCCGGAGCGGGCACGTCGTCGTGGTGGGCCTCGGCCAGGTCGGGCTCCGGCTGTGCCAGGAGCTGCAACGGCTCGGCCTCGGCGTGGTCGCGGTTGAACGCGACCGGCACGCCGCGTGCCTGCCGTTGGCCAGGTCGGCCGGAATCCCGGTCGTCTCCGGCCGTGGTGGGGACCGGTTTCTGCTGCAGAGACTCGGGGTGCCGAACGCCCAGGCGATCGTGGCGGTCTCGTCGGACCCGCTGGAGAACGTGGCGGTGGCGGTGGCGGCCCGCGCGGTTGCGCCGGACCGGCGGATCGTGATCCGGGCCGGGGGTGAGGACGACGTCGTGGCCGAGTCCCGCTCTCTGTTCCGGATCGCCACGGTCTGCGACGTCAACCAGATCGGGGGCTCGTTCATCGCCGCGACCGCGCTCGGACAGGGGCCGCTCACCACCTTCACCGCCGACGGCCGACTGTACGCGCTGCTCGACGACGGCACCGTACGCGACACAGATCGGTGGCGCCGCGCACCGGCGCCAGACCCCGCCGCGCGCTGACCGCATGGAGTCCAGCCGCCTCCGGAGTCACCCTCACCGAGATTGTCGGATAGGCGCAGGCCGCTGCCGAAGGCGACCGACCACACCTGTCCCGGTCGCTGCGGTACCGGGTCTGCCCCGCGGCACTGCGGCTTCGGTTCGATGCCGCCTCCGCGGCGCCACGTGCACGCCAGCAGTGAGCACCTGGACTTCGTGCGCCAGGAGAACGCGGTCGGCCGCGACACCGCCGTGGTCGCCTACACCCCCTCCTCATGGGCGCCTACGCCCGGGGCGACAGGGAGCCCAGCCACGCCCATGACCACCCCGGAAACGGCACGGCCTGGCGGCCCTCGACGATGTCGCCTCCCAGGCGGGCGCGACGCGCAACCAGGTGGTGCTGTCCCGAATGATCGACCACGACCCGCCGATCACCTGCTGGTCGGCGTCAGCAAGGTCGCCCACGCGGACGAAGCGGTGGAGGCCGCCGACCTGCGCCGCACCTTGGACGCGACGGCATAAATCCCTCTGCCCGCATTGCCTTGCGGGCACTGAAAGCACCACCCCGCCGCCCCATACCATGGAAGCCATCAGCCGCAACCGCTGAGCGGTCCGGCCCCCAACCGCCAGAGACCGGCGAAGCTTCCTGAAACCGAAGGTGACAGGGTTGTCATGGCGGGTGAGCGCGGCGCAGACTGAAGCCAGGTGAGCTGGTACGGGCCGATCGTCTGCCTCCGGCCCGACGCGGGAGGGCTGCCCGATGGACACCACGTTGCAGATCCACGTCCGCGCTGACGGCTACGGCGATAACCGGGCCGAACTGGTCGCCATGCTACGCAACGAACTCCTGCAGCTTGACGTAGACGAGATCCGCCCTCTTCGCGGTGAACAGCTTCCAGCCGGCGCTCGTGCCGAGTGGGGGATCGACCTCTCCGGGCTCGCGGTGGTCGCCGAGACCTCGTTCGAAATGCTGAGCAGGCTCGTGGGCAGCCTGCGGGCGTGGCGGGAACGTGCCGATCCCCGCCCCGCCATCCGACTGGAGATCGACGGAGACGTCGTCGAGATCTCCGACGTCTCGGCCGAGCAGGCCGAGCAGGCGCTTCGGTTCTTCGTGCACCGGCATGCGGACGTACGGGAATAGACATGAGCGGGGCACGCAAAGCGCTCATTATCGCCCAGGACGTCTACGACGACCCCGGACTCACCGAGCTGCGCTCGCCGGCCCAGGACGCCCTCGCATTGGCAGAGGTTCTGCGCGATCCCGACGTCGGTGCGTTCGACGTCGCCGTAGTGCAGAACGAACCCTCCCCGGTGGTCGCACACCGGGTTGAAGAGTTCTTCGCCGAAGGGCGGCGCGAGGACGCCCTGCTCGTGCACTTCTCCTGCCACGGCTTGAAGAACCTGTCCGGAGAGCTGTTCTTCGCGGCCCGCGACACAGTGCCCCGGCTGGTGCGTTCAACCGCCGTCTCGGCCTACTTCGTGCGCAAGTGCATGAGTGTCTGCCGCGCCCGCAACACCGTCCTGCTGCTCGACTGCTGTTTCGGCGGTGCGTTCCTCGAAGGCATGGGGCTGCGCAGCGCCGGTGACGCCCACGTCCTCGACTCCTTCTCCGCTCAGGAAATGGGAAGCGGGCGCGGTTGGGCGGTGGTGACCGCGTCCAACGCCATCGAGTACGCCTTCGAAGGGGACCGTCTGGCCCAGGACGCCCCGCACGCCCCGTCCGTGTTCACCAGCGCTCTAGTCTCCGGGCTGTCCACCGGCGAGGCCGATCTCAACGAGGACGGCCGCGTCTCCCTTGACGAGTTGTACGACTACCTCTACGACCGGATCCGCAGCGAGAACCCTCACCAGACCCCAAGCTGTAGCGTGCACATGCAAGGCGACGTCTACCTCGCACGCAGCGACCGGCGCCACCACGCCCTGAACCAGCTGTCCGAGCCGCTGCGCCGTGCCCTGCTCAGCTCGGATCAGTCCGCTCAGCAGTGGGGCGTGGTCCAGCTCGAAGCAGCGGTGACCGGTGCAGATATCGTGGCGGCCGCGGCCGCCCATGCAGCCCTTTTCTGGCTGACCCGCCAGCCCTCGCACCCCGCCGGCGCGGCAGCGCACCGCATTCTCGAGGCGGCGCTGATCACACCCGTCCCGGCTGCCCTGGACTTGGGCTGCATCGCTCAGGGCGCACCCAGCCCGAGCCGACTGCTGCACCTCGTCGGCCCTCCCCTGGCGCTCGACTGCAAGGCCCGCCCGCGCACGGATGCCGTCGGTGTCCAGCGGATGCCGGAAACCGGCGATCTGGTGATCACGCTCAGCACCTCAAACGCCGGGCCGGTCGAGTCCTCGATCGTCCTGTCCAGTCCCCTCGGCGACGTCGACGTCCCAGTAACCGCTGAGGTCCTCCCCGCGTCACCGCCCGAGGCCGAGCGGTCCGAGGCGCCCGGGCCCGTCGCACAGGAGTGGCGGTCCGCAACCGCACCTCCGCTTGCCGATGCCCGCATCGACGGAAGAGGCGACCGGCCGCACCCGAAGATGAGGCGCCGCGTGCTCGCTCGCCTGATCGACCTCGTGCTCGTATTCATCGTCGGATGGGCGCTCCTGATCGCCGCTCTGCTGTTGGCTGAGTCCTCCGGCGTGGGCATCACCGAAGACAGCGCATTCTTCAACGCCTGGATGCTGCTCGCGATCTTCGGCTGGGGGCTGCTCATCTTCCTCTATGACGCGCTGCTGCTCGGGAGGTGGGCGAGCACGATCGGCATGGCCGCCGTGGGGCTGCGTGTCGTCGACGCATCCGGCGGCGGCCGAATTCGCCGACGCCAAGCCTTCATCCGCGCGGCGGTGTTCGGGCTCCCGCAATCGATTCCGGTGCTGGGGCAGTTCTTCATCCTGATCGGCTATTTGGCGTCGACACCCGATGGCAGGAACCGGCCGCTGGAGGACGTCGCCGCCTCGACGCTGGTCGGACACGCCCCCTGGGGGCGCGCCTCCGACTGATGCCTTGGTCGGAGGCGGGCGACCGGGTCTCCAGCGGGGCACTGCTCCCCTGCCGCGCCCTCCATCGACGTCGTCCGCCTCGCCTCCTCCGAGCGCCACCGGTACGACCCGGTTCCGCTCCCCAGGCGCAGGCGTGCGGAGCTGGTCACCGGCCCGGGCCGACCTGTGGGTACGTTGGCGGTGTGGGGGCGGGTGGGTCGCTTCCGGGGGGAGGGTCCTCTAGTGAGCAACCTGGAGGCGGCACCGCGCGAGGTGGCCTGTTCTTCCCCGGCCGCGTCGGACGCCGACGACCTGCCGCTCGTGCGCGTGCTGGAGCCGCGGGCGGTCCCCCTGGGCGGCCCCAGGGCGATGCGGGTGCGGCGAACGCTGCCCCAGCGCGCCCAGTCCCTGATCGGAGCCTGGTGCTTCGTCGACCACTACGGACCGGACGACGTCTCCGCGAACGTCGGGATGCGGGTGCCCGGCCATCCCCACACCGGGTTGCAGACCGTGTCGTGGCTGTTCAGCGGCGAGGTCGAGCACCGCGACACGACCGGCGTGCACGCCATCGTGCGCCCCGGCGAGGTCAATCTGATGACGGCCGGGAGCGGCATCGCCCACTCCGAGTACTCCACGCCCCAAGCCACGGTCCTGCACGGTGCGCAGCTGTGGGTGGCGCTTCCCGACCCCCACCGGTTCACCGCCCCGGGGTTCGAGCACTACGCGCCGCCGCCGGTCGAGCAGGACGGCGCCCGCGCGCTCGTGTTCCTGGGCTCCCTGCTCGGGCACACGTCGCCGGTGCCCGCATTCTCCCCATTGGTGGGCGCCGAGATCACCCTGCGGCCGGGGCAGCGGCTTGAGCTGGAGGTGGACCCGGCTTTCGAGCACGGGGTGCTGGTCGACACCGGAGCGCTCTCCGTCGCCGGTACCGCCGCGGCCTCCGGGCAGCTCGCCTACCGCCCGCCCGGGGACGACACGCTGTCGCTGCACGCCTCCGACCGCGGGGCCGCACGCGTGCTGCTGCTGGGCGGACGGCCGCTGGACGAGCGGATCGTGATGTGGTGGAACTTCGTGGGCCGCACCCATGAGGAGATCGTGGCCTTCCGGGAGCAGTGGCAGTCCGAGCGCGCCGACGACGGTGCCGCATCCGACGGGTCCGGCCGACCCGGTCGGCCCGGCCGGTTCGGACCGTTCCCCGAGCAGTGGGAGACGACGCTTGCGGCGCCCGAGCTGCCGAACGCCCGGCTCCGCCCGCGCGAGTGACCCGGACGGACCGGGCCCGCAGCTCCGCAGCGCCGCCGCCCGCTGACCTCCCGCACGCTCCTGCCGGTCCGTGCCCGCTCTCCCTGAGGCGCCTACCAGGCCTGCCGCAGGAGCTCGGTGACCTCGTCGGCGTCCGCCTCCCGCGGGTTGGGGTAAGGGGCGGCGGCGACCCGTTCGGCGGCTGCGCGCAGGCCGTCGCTGGGCACGCCCAGCTCTCCGAGAGTGGTCGGCCCTTCGTGGCTGCGCGCCAGCCGCGCCACGGCGGCGACCGGGTCGCCCCCGGCGATCCGCGCGAGCCGCTCCCCGGTGCGCGGCACAGCGGGCAGGTTGAAGCCCATCACGTGCGGCAGCAGCAGCGCGTGGAGCTCGGCGTGCGGCAGGTCGAAGGTGCCGCCGAGGACGTGCGCCAGCTGGTGGTGGAGCCCCATCCTGGTCTGCGCGAGGCAGAGGCCGGCGAGCCAGGCCGACGACTGGAGGCGCTCGCGGGCGGCGATGTCGTCGGGGTCGGCCAGCACGACCGGCAGTGTGGTGAGGACGCCGTCGACGGACTCCGCGGCCAGCCCGTCGCTTGCGGCGGTGGCGTCACGCGCCCACAGCGCCTCGATCGCGTGCGCCAAGGCGTTCAAGGCGCTGGTCAGAGTGAGGCCCTTCGGCAGGGTGAGGGTGAGCTCGGCGTCGTAGACGACGGTGCCGGGTGCCAGCGCCGGGTCGCGGCGCGTTGTCTTCACGCCGTTCTCGGTCTCGCCGAGGTTCGGGGTCACCTCGGACCCCGCGTAGGTGGTCGGCACGGCGATCTGCGGCAGAGCGGTCCTGCCGGAAAGCGCCTTGGCCAACCCGATCGCGGAACCGCCGCCGATGGCGACGACGCAGTCGGCCCCCGCTCGCTCGGCCGCGGCCACAGCCTCACGGGTCACCTCCACAGGCGTGTGGACGACCGGCCCGTCGAAGCGCGCGGCCAAGCTGGAGCCCAGCGCCGCCGCAAGCTCATCGGCCGGGCCCCGGGAGGATCGGGTCGAGACGAGCAGCACGCGCTCGGCGCCGAGCCGCTCGGTCTCCGCCGGAATCTCGTGGCGGGCGCCGAGGCCCGCCAGCACCCGGCGGGGAAGGGTCTGGTGCACCGTCACTCCGCTGGGCGCGCCGTCAGGCATGGTTCCTCCCCTTCACGCTCAGCGCGGAACCCGGCACCGAGCTCCGCCGATCTTGTAGCTATCGTATAGGGAAATCGCTTTCCTTCACGATAGCTACAAGATCGGCGGTGAGGGGCCGCCCGAGCGAGCAGCGGGACCCTAGCGCGTGGGCCGCGTGGGCCGCTTGGCCGGCAGGCCGCGCCGGGCCGCATGGCGGCGAAGCGCGGCGAACAGGCGCGCGGGCTCGGGGGTGTCGAGCCCCGGCAGCACGACGGGGCGGCCGGCACGCACCCACAGCTTGAGATCGCCGGTCCCGCCGTTGCGAGGCGAGTGCCGCAGCGCGGTGATGTCGGCCAGGGCAACGGCGCGCAGCCGCCGCCCGGCCCGCAGGACCAGGCCCCGCTCGAAGAGGTAGACGCCCCTGCGGCCGCGCAGTACGGCGGCCGTCCACAGCGCGGAGGGAAGGACCGGCAGCAGCAGCGCCACCCGCGCCAGCCGCGGCACCTCGGAGGTCATGGACGCGAACGACGACTCGGCCGCGACGAGTACGGCCGCCGCGGTCGCTCCGGCGGCGGCCACGTAGACCGCGGCGCGCCGGTGGTCCACCTCGCCGTGGGAGTGCGCGCTGACGGGCTCGCCCAGGCCGTGGTCGCGGGCGGCGCCGACGACGCTCGCGGGCATCGCCGCGCCCGGACCGTCGTCAGGCGAAACGGGAACGGACCGGGAGCCGGCTACTCCGGTGCCAGCGCCGAACGGGGCATGCGGACTGGGCACGGATTCCGGAACACGCTTGCTCACTGGAGGGTCCAATCGTCGCGGCGGCCGGTATGGGGGAGGCCAGTGCGCATGCACGCACGGGATACGGGCGACCGGCGGCCAGCCTAACAACGCACCTCCGATCGGGGCGGGCCCCGCCGCGTCCAGCGTCCGGACCCGGACAGAGACCGGCTCCCCGTGGCCGCGGCGCCCGCCCGCATCGGCCGGGCCGGCGGCACCCCTAGACTCGACGGGGGCGCCGGACCGCCCGGGCTCCCCGACCGCCGGACCTCCCGGACCGCCGGTCGGGCGAAGCGGCGAAGCAGCGGCGTCCGGAGTCGGCCGTGGAAAGGCGGGGGAATTGCCGGGCGGAACGCAGGGCGCCACTGAGGCCGGAGACGTGCCGGAGCGCACGGCGCTGCGCGCCGACTGCTCGTCGTGCTTCGGATTGTGCTGCGCCGCGCTGCCGTTCTCGGCCTCTGCAGACTTCCCGGTGGACAAGGCGGCCGGGCAGGCCTGCTCCAACCTGGGTCCCGACTACGGCTGCACCATCCACGAGCGGCTGCGAGACGAGGGGTACCGCGGCTGCACCGTCTTCGACTGCTTCGGAGCCGGCCAGCAGGTATCGCGGGTCACCTTCGAAGGGCGGTCCTGGCGCGACGAGCCCGGCATCGCGCGCTCCGTGTTCGACGCCTTCGGCGTCATGCGGCAGCTGCACGAGCTGCTGTGGTACCTGGACGAGGCCCGTTCGCTGCCGACCTCGGGGCCGCTCGTCGCCGAGCTCCGCGCCCTTCAGCAGGAGACCGCGGGGCTGACCCGGGTCGGCGCCGCACAGCTGCGCGACGCCGAGCCGGATGCGCTGCGGGAGCGGGCCCGGCCCCTGCTGCGCCGCGCGAGCGAGCTCGCGCGGGCGCGGGAACCACGCCGCGGCCGCGACAGGGCGGGCGCGGACCTGGTCGGCGCCGACCTGCGGAAGGCCCGTCTGCGCGGCGCGGAGCTGCGCGGGGCCCTGCTCATCGCCGCCGACCTGCGCGGCGCCGACCTGCGCCGGGCCGACCTCATCGGCGCAGACCTGCGGGACGCCCGCCTCGGCGGCGCCGACCTCACGGGCGCGCTGTTCCTCACCCAGCCCCAGGCCAACGCCGCCCGCGGCGACGCCGCCACCCGACTGCCCGACGCCTTGGAGCGACCGGGCCACTGGTAGGCCGCGCCCGGCGGTCCGGCGGCCCTGCCGCGTGTGCACCATCGGTGCCACGCGCGCACCGCATGCACGCCGCACGCATGCACGCACACCGCACGCCCGCCCGCAGCTCCGCCTCCGCGCGGAGCTGGACCTCCGCGCGGAGCTCCGCGCGTGCGCGCGCCGGGTGCCTCAGCGTCGCAGCTCGCCGTCGACGCGGCGGGGAAGCGGGTCCTGCGGCGCATCCCGCAGCTCGTCGGGCAGCAGCGCCTGCGGCGTGTTCTGCCAGGCCATCGGGCGGAGGAAGCGCCGGATCGAGTGGACGCCGACCGAGGTGTGCAGAGCGCTGGTGGTCGCCGGCCAGGGCCCGCCGTGGTTCATCCCCCACGCCACGGCGACCCCGGTGGGGTAGCCGTTGTAGACGATGCGCCCCGCCTTCGCGCGCAGCACCGGCTCCAGCTCGGCAGCGAGCGCCTCCTCCGCGTCCTCGGCGATCAGGGTGGCCGTGAGCGAGCCCGGCACCGCCTCCAGCGCAACTGCCAGTTCGGCCTGGTCGCGGTAGGTGACCAGCAGCGTGGCGGGACCGAAGCACTCCTCGGCGGTCTGCGCGGTGAGGTCGGCGGCCGCGACGGACATCAGCCGGACCGGCGCGCCCCAGCCCTGCGCCCCGGGCGCGGTCCCCTCGGCGAGCAGGCGCACCCCGCCCGCCTCGGCGAGCCGGCGGGCGCCGGACTCGTAGCCGCCGCGCACCTGCTCGCTGAGCAGCACGCCCGGCGCCAGCTGCGCCGCGGCGCCCGCCATGCGCTCGGCGACCGCGAGGCCCGCGTCGTCGTCGGGCAGGAACACCAGGCCCGGCTTGGTGCAGAACTGGCCGGCACCCAGGGTGAACGACGCCGTCACGCCGTCGGCGACCTCCTGGGGGCGGGCGGCGGCCGCTCCGGGGGTGACCACGAGCGGGTTGACGCTGCCCAGTTCGCCGTAGAAGGGGATGGGGTCCGGCCGGGTCGAGGCGATGTCGAACAGCGCCCGCCCGCCGCTCAGCGACCCGGTGAACCCGACCGCGCGCACCGCGGGGTGGGCCACCAGCGCCGCCCCGGCCTCGGTGCCGTGCACGAGCCCCACCGTGCCGTCGGGCGCGCCGGCGGCCGCTGCCCCCCGCTGCAGCGCCGCGAAGCAGCGCTCGGAGGTGGCGGGGTGGGCGGGGTGCGCCTTGGCCAGCACCGGGCAGCCGGCCGCCAGCGCCGCCGCGGTGTCGCCGCCCGGCACGGAGAACGCCAGCGGGAAGTTGCTCGCGCCGAACACCGCGACCGGCCCCAGCGGCACCAGCATGCGGCGCAGGTCGGGTCGCGGCCCCATGGGGGTCTCGCCGGGGCTGTCGAGGGTGGCCTCGACGTAGGAGCCTTCCTCGACGGAGTCGGCGAACAGCTCCAGCTGGAAGCGGGTACGGGTCAGCTCGCCGTTGAGGCGGGCCGTGCCCAGCGCCGTCTCGCGGTCCGCGAGGCCGACCACGGTTTCGCGGTCGGCCTCCAGCTCGGCCGCCATGGCGCGCAGCATCCGGGCCCGCCCGGACCGCCCGAGGGCCGCGAGGCCGTCGGCGGCCCCGGCCGCCGCCCGGCAGGCGGCGTCCAGCCGCGCCTCGCTCGTCTCGGCGGCGACCGTCTCGACGGCGGCGCCGGTCCGCGGGTCGATGCTCACGATGTCGGTCATGGGTTCCCTTCTTCCTCAGCATGAAGCAGCGATCCGCCCTCGGTGGGTTCGAGGGGTTGCATGTGGATGCCTTCCACCTGTCGATCGGTCGGCGGCGGCCCGAGGCCCCGGGGACGTCCCGGCGCCCGAGTACGAGCCGGGCGCCGGCCGTCGGGCCTGCGGGCGGTGCAAGCGCCCGCACCTCGGCCGCGCCGTTCGCTACCAGCGCGGCAGGCGGGGGGCCGTCCAGTCGGGGTGCACGGCCCGCATGGCGCCGACGTCGTCGCGGTCCCGCACGTCGCTGTCGGTCCACCTGCGGTGCAGGTCGGCCAGCGCGTCGGTGTCCAGCTCGATCCCCAGCCCGGGTGCGTCGGAGACCGCCACCGCACCGCCCTCGAAGGTGTGCGGCCGGGTGACGACGTCCTCTTGCTGCCAGGGGCGGTGGGTGTCGCAGGCGTGGTGCAGGTCGGGGACGACGGCAGCGACGTGGGTCATCGCGGCGAGGCTGATGCCCAGGTGGGTGTTGGAGTGCATGGACACCCCGACGCCGTAGGTGCGGCACAGCGCGGCCAGGTCGAGCGTGGCGCGCAGCCCGCCCCAGAAGTGGTGGTCGGAGAGCACGACCTGCACGGCGTTGCGGGAGAACGCCTCAGGCACCTCGTCGAACCCGGTGACGCACATGTTGGTGGCCAGCGGCATCCCCGTGCGCTCGTGTATGCGCGCCATGGCGCCGACCCCGGCGACGGGGTCCTCCAGGTACTCCAGCACCCCTGTCAGCTCCCGGGCCACGCGCTCGCCGGTCTCGGCCGACCAGGCGCCGTTGGGGTCCAGGCGCAGCGGCATGTCGGGGAACGCCTCGCGCAGCGCGCGTACGGCCGCGATCTCCTGGTCGGGGTCGAACACGCCGCCCTTGAGCTTGATGGAGCCGAAACCGTAGCGGTCCGCGAACAGCCGCGCCTGCTCCACGACTCCCTCCGGGTCGAGCGCGCCGCCCCACGCGTCGGGGCCGGCGCCGGGATGGGCCGCCCACTTGTAGAAGAGGTAGGCGCTGTAGTCGACGCGGTCGCGCACCCGGCCGCCGAGCAGGGCGTGCACGGGGACGCCCAGGAGGCGGCCCCAGGCGTCGAGGCAGGCCACCTCGAACACCGCGAACACGCTGGCTTTGAGCTTGGCCAGATCGCGCTTGCCGCGCAGGCCGGCGGCGTGGGTGCCGGCCTCGGCGAACGCGGTCTCGTCGGTGCCCAGGACCTCGTCCACGACCGAGCGCAGCGCGCCGGGGCGCGACACGTCGGCGCCGGCCAGGTGCGGTGCGACCTTTCGGATCGCGGTGAGGTAGTCGGTGTCGCCGTAGGTCTCGCCGAGCCCGACGCCGCCCGCCTCGGTCTCGATCTCCACGATCGTGCGCGGGGTGGTCGGCTGGTGCACACCCTGCAGGTTCAGCAGCGGCGGGTCACAGATGAGGATCGGGGTGACCCGCACCTCGCGGATGCGGCCGGCGGTGGGTTCAGGCATCGTGGTCCTTCGCTGTTCGCGGTGTCATCCGGCGAGGCCGAGCCCGGCGGCGAGCAGCCGCTCGGCTTCGTCGAGGTGTTCGGGGGCGGGCTCGGCCAGCGGGGCCCGCACCGGGCCGACGTCGGCGCCGATCTCAGCGGCGCGCAGTCGGCAAGCGGCCTTGACCAGGGACACCGCGTAGCCGGTTCCCTTGTCGCGCAGGCTCACCCAGGGGATGAAGAAGCCGTCGAGCAGCCGGTCGACCGCAGCGGTGTCGCCCGCCGCCAGGGCCCGGAAGAACGCGGTGGCGATCTCGGGTGCGAAGGCGTGCACGGCCGACGAGTAGGCGGGGATGCCGGTAGCGGAGTAGGCCCGCGCCTGCAGCTCGGCCGTGGGCACACCGTTGAAGAACAGGAAGTCGTCGGGCGCGGCGCGCACCAGGCGCTGCATCCGGTCCAGGTCGCCGTGACCGTCCTTGAGTCCGATGATGTTGGGCACCTCGGCCAGCTCGGCCACGCTTTGGGGGGTGAAGGCGACCTGGTTGCGCTGGTAGGCGATGAGCGGCAGCCGGGTGGCGGCCGCGACCGCCCGGGTGTGCTCGACCAGGCCCGACTGCGGCCCTTTCATCAGATACGGCGGCAGCAGCAGGAGTGCGTCGGCCCCCGCGCGCTCGGCGGCCGCGGCGAAGTCGGCGGCCAGCCGCATGCCGTACCCGGCGCCCGCGACGACGGGCACCCGGCCTGCGGCGCGCTGCACGGCGGTGCGCACCGCGGCCTCGTAGTCGTCCAGGCCCAGGCTGAAGAACTCGCCGGTGCCGCAGGCGGCGAAAACCGCGCCGGGCCCGCTCGCGATCTGGTGGTCCAGGTAGGCGGCCGACACGCCTTCGGCGAAGCCGCCTTCGGCGTCGAACGGGGTCAGCGGGAACGCCAGGACGGCGCGCTCCATCCCGTCGGCGAGGCGTTCGGCGACCTCGCGGACGTGGTCGGGGCGGCTCTCGCTGCGGAGTGTCCCTGCAGCTGCACGCAATCTATCTCCGTATGTAGACGATGTTCTCGTATGCAGATAAAGATTATTCGGCGGAACACGCCGCGTCAACGGAGCCTCAGCCGGACATGACGCGTCCCACCCCCTGAGGAGCGGCCGCGCCGCCCGCTTCTCCCTTGTACACGGATATGGATATAGTCCAGATACGCGGACACCGTGCAGGGATTGCGAACAGGAGCGACACCGGGAGGTCGTGGTGGCAGACGATGCGGACGACCGCAGCGTGCGTGAGGTCAAGTCCGCCGCGCGCACCGTGGAACTGCTGGAGGCCCTCAGCGCTCTCGACCGGCCGGCCACGCTGCGCGTCCTGGCCGAGCGCATGGGGGTTCCGCGCAGCAGCCTGTACGCACTGCTGCAGACCCTGGTCGGACGCGGCTGGGTGCGCACCGACACCACCGGTTCGCTGTACTCGATCGGCATCCGCGCCCTGCTCGCCGGCACCGGCTACATCGACGCCGACCCCCGCGGGGCCATGGTGAGCCCGTACCTGGACTCGCTGTCCGAGCGCCTGGGCGAGACCGTGCACTTCGCCCGCCTGGACGGCGCCGACGTCATCTACCTCGCCACCCGCGAGTCGCGGCACTACCTGCGCCCCTTCAGCCGCGTCGGGCGCAGGCTGCCCGCGCACAGCACCTCGCTGGGCAAGGCGCTGCTGGCCGAGCGCACCGACGCCGAGGTCGACGCGCTGCTCCCGGCCGAGCTGACCGCGGTCACCTCGGGGACGATCACCGACCGCGGGGCCCTGTTCGAGGAGCTCGCCGCCATCCGCGAGCGCGGCTACTCCACGGACGACGGCGAGAACGTGGTCGGGCTGCGCTGCATCGGGATCGCGCTGGGCTACGACCGGCCCGCTCAGGACGCCGTCAGCTGTTCGATCCCCGCCGCACGCTACTCCGCCGAGATCGCCGATACCGCGGTCGAAGCGCTGACCGGGGTCCGAGCCACGCTGGAGCGCTCCGGGCACTGGTAGGCGGCCTCGGGCCGCGAGCACGCGGCGCCCCGTTCCGACGGCGGCGGGCCGACGGCGGCCCAGCGCGTATCCGCGGCCGGCCCGCCGTGCGCTCATGCTCCCGCCGGCAACCCGCGCCGCCCCGCCGCCCGGCCGCTCCCGAAGCGCCTACCCCGCGATCCGATGCGTCCCGGCACTCGCGGCGGTATCGATTCCACCGCCACGACCTGCACTGGAACCGACACTGGTGGTTCAACGGATAGGCCGTGACGCGGTGATTCCGGATAGTTACCCCCGTGCCCGCATACAGCATGCAGGCGCGCATCCGGACATCCCCGGAACCGACAGCGGCCGAGCCGGCGACCCCCAACCCCCTGACCCCCAACCCCGCCCCGCTCCGCGCCGCCGATCCCCCTGGAACTGACGGCGAACCGCGCCCGCGGCCCCCGCGAAGCGCGCGGCGCTCCCGTCGCGAGGCAAAGGAAGCATTCCCCATGTTCGCAACGAACGCCCCCGCCGAGCAGCCCGAGGCGGCCCCGCACGGCACCGCGTCCCCGTCCCGCGGCCCCCTGAACACCGCCGGCCGGATCGCCGCCGCCCTGGTGCTGACCCTCGGCGGAACCGTCGCCGTGAGCGCACCGGCCCACGCCGAAGAGATCGGCCCCGATCCCTCGGAGGACAGCATCGAGGCGACCACCGGACCGTTCGACACCGACGACGAGGACGTCTCCTCGCTGGTGAGCGGTTTCGGCGGCGGCACGATCTACTACCCCACCGACGACAGCTACACCTACGGCGGCGTGGTCGTCGCCCCGGGCTACACCGCCAGCTCCTCCTCGATGTCCTGGCTCGGCCCGCGGCTCGCCTCGCAAGGTTTCGTGGTCTTCACCATCGACACCAACTCCCGCTACGACCAGCCCTCCAGCCGGGGACGCCAGATCGGCGCCGCACTGGACTACCTGGCCGACAGCAGCGACGTGAGCGACATCGTCGACGGCGACCGCATGGCCGCCATGGGCCACTCCATGGGCGGCGGCGGGACGCTGGAGATCGCCGAGGACCGCCCCGAGCTGAAGGCGGCCATCCCGCTGACCGCGTGGAACCTGGACAAGACCTGGGGCAGTGTCAGCGTGCCGACCCTGGTCGTGGGCGCGGAGAACGACTCCGTCGCCTCGGTGAACTCGCACTCCATCCCGTTCTACGAGAGCCTGCCGAGCTCGCCCGGCAAGGCCTACCTGGAGCTTGAGGGCGCCTCGCACTTCGCGCCGAACCTGTCGAACACGACCATCGCGAAGTACAGCATCTCCTGGCTGAAGCTGTACGTGGACGGCGACCAGCGCTACGAGCAGTTCCTCTGCCCGCCTCCGGACAGCGGCGGCCTGTTCTCGGACATCTCCGACTACCGCGAGACCAACTGCTAGGGCTTCACCTTCCGACGTGCCCGACGCCTGGTCGGGGCGGCGCCGCGCCCTTCCGGGCGGCGCCCCGGGCGGGCACGGAGCGGGACGCACCAGGGCTGATGGCGGTCGCACACAGCGGCCGCCATCGGCGTGTGCGGGCACCGGCCGCGACGGCATCCGGACACACACTGAAAAGGCGCCGCCGATCGCCGCAATCCGCCGTTGCACCGACCGGATAACCGATATGGTTCCGATTGCCGCGTCCCCTTTGCCAGTCCCCCTGCTCAGTGAGAGAGGCGCTCCCGTGTCCGAAATGGTTCGGCTGACCTGCCCGATGGGCCGTAAACGGGCGGAGCTATGGAGCGGCGCGGTCCTGGCGCTGGCCGGCGCGGGGGGTGCCGCGGCGGCGTACGCCGGGCTCTGGGGCCTGCCGGAGCAGGGAGCGCTGCACTGGGGGGCCGCGGCGCTGGGCGTGGCGGTACTGGCCGCCGGGCTGGGGCTGCTGGCCGACGGCCTCCGGCTGCGGGTGCCGGTGCTGGAGGTCGAGGACGGGGAGTTCCGCTATACGCGCGGGCGCTACATCGTGCGCATCCCGTTCGCCGACGTCGGCTCCTACTACGTGCTGCGGGGGCGTACCCGGTCGCTGGGCCTGTGCGACGTCACCGGCCGCCCGCGCCAGTTCCCCTCGGTCCAGGGGCGCCGCGCCAGCCGCCCCTACCTGCCGCTGACGGGGCTGACCTCACCGGACAAGGTCGACGCGTTCATGAGCACAGCAGGTATCCCGCCGCGCAGCGACCGCTCGCTCACGTCGGGGCGCTGACCCGGCGCATACCCGGTTCCGCCGAAGGGCCGCACGGCCCCGGTTGCATCCTGGGGCACCGCAGAGGCACGGCAGGCCGGACGCACCGCCCCCGGACAAGCAGGGCGGGCCGCGCCCGGACGGACGCGGCCCGCTCGCTGCCGGAGATGCGGAACCCGCTGCCGCGGTTCCACGCGACCTGCGCGGACTAGGAGAAGTCCAGGTCCTTGGCGTCGTCGCCCATGATCTCCTTGAGGTAGTCGGGGTTGTCGGCCAGCCAGGCCTTGGCCCCCTCGGTCTCCTCGCCCTCGTGCTCGGCGATGACCGTCTCCTCCAGGGTGCCGATCTGCTCGTCGGAGAGCTGGAAGTCGCTCAGCCACTTGCTGACGTCCGGGTGGTCCTCGGAGAAGCCCTTGCGAGCGATGACGTTCATCGTCTCGGCTTCGCCCATCGCGCCCTCGGGGTCCTCAAGGTCCTTGAGGTCCTGCTCGGCGTAGATGAGGTGCGGACGCCACAGCGTCACGACGATCGGCTCCTCCTCCTCGGTCGCCGTACGCAGCTCCTCCAGCATCGCCGGAGTCGAGGACTTGACCAGCTTGTACTCGTCCTCGAGGCCGTAGGTCGGCATCGCCTCCTCCTCGGTGGTCTGCACCAGACCCGAGCCGGACTCGATACCGATGATCTCGCCGTTGAACTGGTCGGCGTTGCCCTTGAGGTCCTCGATGGAGTTGACGTCCTCCATGTAGGACGGGACCGTCAGGGTGAGCTTGGCGTTCTCGTTCCAGGCACCCAGGTCCTCGACCTTGTCCCCGTACTTGTCCATGTAGTCGCCGTGGGTGTTGGGCAGCCACGTGTCCATGAACAGGTCGATGTCGCCGTCGGCGGTCCCCTGGAACACCGGGGCCACGTCGACGTTCTTCAGCTCGACCGTGTAGCCCTTCTCCTCCAGGACCGCCTTCCACAGGTGCGTGACGGCGATGTCCTCTTCCCAGGGGATGAGGCCGATGGTGATGGTCTTGTCACCGCCGCCGCCCTCGCCCTCCGAGGGGCCCGTGGACACGCCGCCCTCGCCGCCTCCGCCGCAGGCGCTCGCGACGAGCGCCAGCGACGCGGCCGCGGCACCTACTCCGATCAGCTTCGTGAAGCGCGTTGTCTCGCTCACGGTTCCTCCTCCTTGTGTGCGGGTGATTCCAGGGAACCCCGCCGATGCGGGCGGCGGCGGGGCGGGATGGGAGACTCAGGCGGACGCGCGCTGCGCCCTGGCCGCGGGCGAGTAGCGGGTGACCGCCCCCGTCAGCCGGTCCAGGAAGATGGCCAGGATGACCACGGCGATACCCCCCTCGAAGCCCACCGGGATGTCGCCCTGCGCGATACCCGTGTAGACGTCGTTGCCGAGTCCGCCCGCGCCGACCATGCCGGCGATGACGACCATCGACAGGCTGAGCATGATGATCTGGTTGATACCGGCCATGATCGTGGCCAGCGCCAGCGGGAGCTGGATGCGGCGCAGGATCTGCCAGTCCGGGGCGCCGAACGCCTCGCCAGCCTCGACCAGCTCCTTGTCGACCTGGCGGATGCCCAGCTCGGTCAGCCGCACACCGGGGGGCATCGCGAAGATGACCGTCGCGATGACGCCCGGCACGGTGCCGATGCTGAAGAACGCGATCGCCGGAAGCAGGTAGACGAACGCGGGCAGGGTCTGCATGAAGTCCAGCACCGGCTTGACCGCGGTGCTGACGTGGCGGTTCTGGGCTGCCAGCACGCCGATGGGTAGCGAGACCACGACCGCGACCAAGGTCGCCACCAGGATCAGCGCGAGGCTACTCATCGCGTTCTCCCAGCTATCCATGCTGATGATCAGCAGGAAGCCGAGGATGCTGAAGATGCAGACGCCCCAGCCCGCCACGGCGTAGGCCAGAACGGACAGCAGGGCCGCGACGATCAGGGACAGCTGCACGCCGACAACGAAGTGCAGGAGCAGGATCACCAGGAGGCAGAACGGCCACACGACGGCCGTCACGTGCTGGGGGCGCTCCTTGGCCGCGGTGAAACTGATGGCCACCAGCGCGGCGAGCAGCAGCAGCGCCAGGACGAGCGGCGGATAGACGTACTCGGCGCCGAACAGGTTCATCGCCCACAGGAACAGCGGCGCGGGCAGCGTGGTGATCACCGCGGACACCAGTCCGGCCGCCAGCTCCGCGACGTAGAACCCGGCCCAGACCGCCACGGCGATCAAGGTCGGCCTGCGGTGCTTGTGGGCCAGCAGTCCGCCGGCGACGAACGCGGCCGCCAGCAGGGTGAACTGGGTTGCCGAAGGGATCGTGAACATCGTCGAGAGCGTGGTGACGCAGGCCTCGATGATCATCTCGACGAACTCGAAGAACGCACCGAGGCTCACCCGAAGCCAGTCGATGACGGCCTCGAAGGTGGTGCCGACCGGAACGCGCGGCACGGGGACGGCGTAGGAAATCAGGCTCATCGCCGGCTCCCTTCGGTGGCCGGGGCGTCGTCGCCGGGTTCGGCCCCGGAGTAGTCAGCGCCGGACTCGGATGCGGACTCCGCGAAGTGGGAGGACTCGTCCTCGGCGGACGCGGTCTCGGCCGCCTCGTCCGCCCCGCTCTCGTCGCCCGCGTCGGGGGTGGCCAGCGCGGCCAGCAGGGTGCCGCGGGGGATGACGCCGACCAGCCGCTCGTCGTCGTCGATCACGGCCAGCGGGTAGGAGCTCTCCGCGGCCTGGACGAACATGTCGGCGACCGCGGTGTCAGGGGAGACCCGCTCGGCCGAGCCGACGAGCCCGCTCAGGTCCTTGACGTTGTCGCGCACCGCTTCGGCGATCGCGCTCTCGCCCACGACGCCCATGAGCCTGCGGTCGCGCTGGACCACGAACGCCCACTGGGTCTGGTTGTCGCGCATGGTCCGCAGCGCCGTGCGGGGGCCTTGGCCCGGGTCGATGACCGGGATGGGCTTCTCCATGACCGAGGAGGCCGTGAGCACGCGAGTGCGGTCGACGTCCTCAATGAAGTTGGCGACGTAGTCGTTGGCCGGGTCGTTGAGGATCTCCTCGGCCTTGCCGATCTGGGCCACGCGCCCGTCGCGCAGCACGCAGATGCGGTCGCCCAGGCGCATCGCCTCGTTGAGGTCGTGGGTGATGAAGACGATGGTCTTGCCCAGGGAAGCCTGCAGCTCCAGCAGCTGGGTCTGCATGTCGCGCCGGATCAGCGGGTCGAGGGCGCTGAAGGCCTCGTCCATCAGGATGATCTCGGTGTCGGCGGCCAGCGCCCGCGCCAGGCCGACGCGCTGCTGCATACCGCCGGACAGCTGGCCCGGGACCTTCAGCTCCCAACCGTCGAGGCCGACCATCGCCAGCGCCTCGCGCGCCTTGGTCTCGCGTTCGGCGCGGGGCACACCGCGGACCTCCAGGCCGTAGGCCGCGTTCTCCAGCACCGAGCGGTGCGGGAACAGCGCGAAGTGCTGGAACACCATGCTGACCTTCTCGCTGCGCAGCTTGCGCAGCTCCGACTTGCCCAGCTTGGTGATGTCGGTCCCGTCGATCTCGACGGTTCCCGAGGTGTGCGGCAGCAGGCCGTTGAGCATCCGGATCAGCGTGGACTTGCCGGAGCCCGACAGCCCCATGACCACGAAGATCTCGCCGGGCTGCACCTCGAAAGAGACGTCGATGACCGCGGCGGTGACGTTCAGCGACGTGATCTCGTCGCGGGGCCGGCCGTCCGCCAGCAGCTCGACCGCCTTGGTCGGGCGCCTGCCGAATATCTTGTATAGCTTGTCTGCACGTACTGCTGGCACGGTCTCCTCTTTGCCTCTGTCCAGTGGCACATCCGAGGGCCGCCCGTGAAGGCGCCCCTCCGCGCGCCTCGGCGATGCGGGGCGGACTTACTTTCTGTTACCGAACGTTTCGGTCCGCACCCCCGCAACAGCCCTCCCCCGATCGGGGCGCCCGACACGCGTGCCATGTCCTGGCCGCTCTTTAAGTCCCATTTATGGTGATAGGAACCCTACCGACGAAGTGCGAAGACTTGCCGCCAGCATCGTCACGGAGAGATAACACGTTTACGGTTGTGCACTACCCGGAAAGCGGACGTGCGCACCACACTTGGATCCCGCGGTACCTCCACAATGTGATCTACGCCACACTTCGGATCAAGGTGACCGCGATCACTCTTCGGTCGTCTTGGCAGCTCAAAACGGCTACGCTCAGGACGCCCGCGTGTGAGTACCGTGATTCTCCGCTCAACGCCGGTGCACCCTCCGTCCACAGGCCCCGAACCTCTCCAGGGTCGGGCCGGAGGGCGTCGCGTAAAGTCGAAAGAGTGACGCACTCACGCACAGTCGGCTTCCTCACCGTCGCGGCGATGCTGGCCGCGATGTGGGTGTTCGAGATCGTCGACACCGTCCTGGGCGGAGCGCTCGACACCGTGTTCGGGCTGCGGTCGTGGACCTTCGACAACGCCTGGAGCGTGCTCACCGCCCCCTTCATGCACGCCGGCTTCGCACACCTGATCAGCAACTCGATCCCGTTCCTGGTGCTCGGCGCGCTCGTGGCCATCGGCGGCCTCGGGCGTTTCGCGTGGACCACCCTGATCGTGATGGCGGCCAGCGGGATCGGCGTCTGGCTGCTCAGCCCGCAGGACACACTGACCGTCGGCGCCAGCGGCCTGGTGTTCGGCTATTTCGGCTACACGGTGCTGCGCGGCATCGTGGAACGGCGCACCGTCGACATCGTCATCATGATCTGCGTGGTCCTGTTCTACGGCACGCTCATCTTCGGCGTGCTGCCCCAGCAGACGGGGATCTCCTGGCAGGCCCACCTGTTCGGCTTTCTGGGCGGGCTGCTCGCCGCCTACTTCCTTCCTCGGCGCCAGAGCCGGCGCGAGCTCAACGGCGGCTATGGAAGGCGGCCCGGGTCCGGGCCGGGGCCCGGGGGGTACGGCGGGTACGGAGCACCACTGCGCTGAGAGCCTGTGCCGGGGCGCGGGCGAAGGCGCCGCGGGCGCGAGGACTCGGGGCGCAGGGGGAACCGCGGCGTCGGAGGGTCGGATCGCCCGCGGGCGCGGCGCCGGAACGCCGGCCGGCACGGATCCGGATCGGTACGTCGGAACACGCAGGCGACGTTTGAGTCGGAGCGCACTCCAACCCCTAGCATCACGCTCATGACCACACAGAAGACGCCGCAGCGCCCGATCGGCTCGGGCTTTACCGACCGGACCACCGCGAAGGAGGTCCTGGAGGGGATCGACCTCCGCGGCAAGCTCGCCGTCGTCACTGGCGGCTACTCCGGCCTCGGACTGGAGACCACCCGCGCGTTCGCCGAAGCGGGCACCCACGTCGTGGTCCCGGCCCGCCGCCCCGCGGCCGCCGAGGAGGCCCTCGCCGGGATCGGCGGGTCAGCCGACGGGCGGACCGAGGGGCAGGCCGGCGGGTCTGCCGGGGGCGCCGGGGGCGTCGAGGTGGACGCGCTCGACCTCGGCGACCTGGACAGCGTCCGCGCGTTCGCCGACCGGTTCCTGGCCACGGGGCGCGGCATCGACATCATGATCGACAACGCCGGGATCATGGCGTGCCCGGAGACCCGCGTCGGACCGGGCTGGGAGGCGCAGTTCGCCACCAACCACCTCGGCCACTTCGCCCTGGTCAACCGGCTCTGGCCCGCCATCGCCTCCGGCGACGGGGCCCGCGTCGTCTCGGTCTCCTCCCGCGGCCACCACCGCTCCCCCATCCGCTGGGACGACGTGCAGTTCGAGCGGTCCTACGACAAGTGGGAGGCCTACGGACAGGCCAAGACCGCCAACGTACTGTTCGCCGTCCACCTCGACGCGCTGGGCCGGGAGTCGGGCGTACGCGCGTTCTCTCTTCACCCGGGCGGCATCCTGACTCCGCTGCAGCGCCACCTCCCCAAGGAGGAGATGGTGGCCGCAGGCTGGATCGACGAGCAGGGCAACCCGCTCAACCCGTCCTTCAAGACCCCCGAGCAGGGCGCGGCCACCCAGGTGTGGGCGGCGACCTCGCCGCAGCTCGCGGGCATGGGCGCGGTGTACTGCGAGGACTGCGACATCGCCGAGATGGTCGAGACCGGGGACGCGGGCAGTCCGTCGGCGGTGCGCACCTACGCCGTCGACCCCGAGCAGGCCGCCCGGCTGTGGATGCTGTCGGCCGAGCTGACGGGCGTGGACGCGTTCGCGAAGTAGGAAGCGGGGGCGGCGGGCGAGGGGCAGCGTGCAGAGGGAGTCAGGACGCAAGGAGGTTCGGGCGGGGAGCTTGACCGCCGACTACGCCTGCGCGGCGCCGCCCTCGCCCGTCCCCCAGCGGAAGTTCTTGTACGACCGCGAGGGGGTCGGACCCCTCTGGTCCTGGTACCGCGACCCGTACTGGGCGGAACCGTAGGGGTACTCCGCCGGAGAGGTCAGCCGGAACATGCACAGCTGCCCGATGCGCATACCGGGGTAGAGCTTCATCGGCAGCGTCGCCACGTTCGACAGCTCCAGGGTCACGTGCCCGGAGAAGCCGGGATCGATGAACCCGGCTGTGGAGTGCGTGAGCAGCCCCAGCCGGCCGAGCGAGCTCTTGCCCTCCAGGCGGCTCGCAATGTCGTCGGGCAGCGCGACGACCTCGTAGGTCGACGCCAGCACGAACTCTCCCGGATGCAGGATGAACGGCTCGTCTCCGTCCGGTTCCACCAAGCGCGTGAGGTCGGGCTGCTCCACGGCGGGGTCGATGTGCGGGTACTTGTGGTTCTCGAACACTCGGAAGTACCGGTCGAGCCGCACGTCCACACTCGACGGCTGGACGAGCCCGGGGGCGTACGGGTCGATCTTGACCCGCCCGGACTCGATTTCAGACCTGATGTCGCGATCGGAGAGCAGCACCCTCCAGAACCTACCGCCTCCCACCGGCCGACCGCCGCCACGCGCTCCGGTTACCCGGTCCCCGCCGACATCCGGTAAGCTGTCGTGAGTCGGCGGAGGATCGCAGTCCCTGCATCGACGCGGATGTAGTTCAATGGCAGAACTTCAGCTTCCCAAGCTGATAACGCGGGTTCGATCCCCGTCATCCGCTCTGTACGAAAAAAAGCCCTGACCTGCGATATCAAATCGAACAGGCAGGGCTTTTCTGCTGCCGAGGGTGCACGCGAGGGTGCACCACCTCGCCGCGGCCGCCCGCTGTGCAGACTCCATCCCGTCATCCGCCCTGTCGGCGAGGGTGCACACCGGACACGAGCGCGGGCGTCCTTGAGCAATCGGTCGCCGGGCTACCCGCTACCGGTAGAAAGCCGCCTCCCGCAGGTCATGCTCCCGGCGCCGATGCTCTTCGGCCTTCGCGGGATCTCCGGCCGCCTCGGCGATGTCAGCCAACTCTTTGTGGGCGGCCACTTGGCAACCGATCTGCTCCAGTTCCTCAAGCATGGAGAGCGCCAACTGCGCATTGCGGTGCGCCCCCGCCAGGTCACCCCACATGCGCTGCAGTTCCGCCATGTCCAAGTGACTGTGCGCACGGTCGTCCGCAACATCGGGGCCCTCGATGATCGCGAGCGTTTCGAAAGCGGCCGTCAGCTCGCGAAGGGCCGCCGCTGAATCCCCTGCCTCCGCTGCGTGTAGCGCCCGGCGCCGGCGGACCAGCGCCTGGCCGGACCAGTCGTCGGCACGCAGTCCGGACTGCGCCAAGTCGAGAGTGGAGTCAGCCGCGGCCCGGTCGCCTCGCCGGTTATGCAGTTCGGCCAGCTTCAGCGTCGCCCCCAGCCGGCGGTGTGAGGCTTCGATCTCGGTGTAGATCGCGATCGCGCTGCGCAGATACTCTTCTTCCGCCGTTTGATCGCCACCGTTGCTCTGGTAATCGGCCAGCAACATCTCACCGTTGGCTGTGCAGTACCTGCATGCCATATGCACGCTGTAGGCATGCGCCCGCCGGGCGAACTCCCGAGCGTGGTCGTAGGCGCCCTCGTGCCACTGCATCCGAGCCAGCGAGGTGAGCACTTTCGACCCGCAGTGCAGGTCTCCGGCTTCGGTAAGCATCTCCAGGGCCTGTTCCAGGGTGCTGCGGGCACGGTCGAGGTCATGATTGCGGCGCAGGTCCTCGCTCCACTGCATAAGTAGGTGTCCCGAATCCTTAGGCGCGGTGCCGCGGATCCGCCACGCGTAGAGGCGCTCCAGCAGCCACCGTGGGAGCCGGCCGTCGCGCCCTGTGGCCGAGGAAGAGTCCTTCGTCAATTCGGCGACCGCCAAGTATAGCTTCAGGTCCAGGCTGAGCAGGGCTTGCCGACGGGCGATGCGTAGCTCGTCCCGGGCTTCGCGCGGTGTCGCCACCACCTGGGCGAATCGCGCCAGGCTCAGCTGGAGGTGGGCCCTGGCCCGCAGGTCACGCACCGGCCGCATGGCAGCCAGCGAGCGTGTGCAAAGGTGTACGCCGGTGCCAGCCAGTCCGCGCATCTTGAGGTAGGGGGTGATCGCGGTCGGTAGGCACCAAGCCCACGGCATGACTCTCCGCTCGACCGCGCGCTCGGCGGCTAGCAGCAACCCTTCCCGATCCCGATCGAGCGCGGCGTAGGTTTCGCGTTCGACAGTCGCGGCCAGACCGCAGTAGGCGTGCGCCAGGCGCGCAAACGCCTGCTCGGCCTGCACCGCAGTGTCGATCCGGGCCGACCGCTCCAGCAGGAACGATCTCACGAGATCGTGCAGGCGGTACTGTCCGGTCCGCTCCGCCCCCTCGATCAGGTGGCGGTCATAGAGGTCTTCCAACCGCTCGGTGGCGCATGAGAGGGGAAGATCGGCCAGTGCGGCAGCGGCGGCGGGCGTGACCACCGAGGCCGGGTGGTGCGCGATGAGCCGCGCGAACTTGCGAAGCTCGTCGGGAAGCTCGCCGTAAGAGAGCTCCAGCATGTCCTCGACCGGACGCTGGGACGCGGGCAAGCGATCGCGCAGGTCGGTCACTGTCGCCATGGGGCGGTGTGCCAGCCACGTGGCTGCGAGGACGAGGGCGAGCGGTAGGTTGCCCAGCGCCCGCACCACGTCGGCGATGGATTCGGAGTCCGCCTTTGCCGGGTGGTCGCCCAAAGCGTCGATGAACATCCGCTCGGCGTCGCTCTCGGGCGGGGGCGACAGCGAGACCGCCTGGATACCAGGAAGAGCCAGGCGGGCGCGGGAGGTGAGGATGAGAGCCGAGTGCCCCTCGCCCGCGAGTAGGGGTCGGGCCTGGTCGGCGTCAGCGACGTTATCGATCAGCACGAGCAGTCGGCGGCTGTTCAGCTCGGCCCGCCAACGCGCCTGGAGCGCCTCTTCCTGTGCGGGCAGCGCACTGTTGTCCTCGACTAATTGGAGCAGCAGGGCCCTGATCGCCTCAACGGGACGGTAGGGCTCCTGGCCGGACGTATGCGCGCGCATGTCGAGGAATAGCACCCCGTCAGAAAACCGGCTGCCGAGGTCGTACGCGAGCCGCACGGCGAGGCTGGTCTTGCCGACCCCGCCCATGCCGTCGATGGCGTAAATCTTGGCGGAGTTGCCACCGTCTGCATCGATATGGGCGCGCAACTGCGCCAACTCGGCCAGGCGGCCGGTGAAGCCGGGAAGCGTGGGCGGAAGTGCATTGACCGGACCCGTGTTCGGGCGTGCGCGGGGATAGCTATGGCTGTGTTGGTGCACGACCTCACGAACATGAGGGTCGTCAGTCGACCCATCCTGGGCGGCATCGGCGCTGTCGAGGCGAGGGACACGTTCGGACAGGTAGGCCAGGACAGCAGCGATGGCGAGGAGAACGACGAGTAGTCCGACGAGCCACCACAGGATCACCTGCTGGCCTGTGACGATGTTGGTCACCGCGCCGGCGAGTCCGGTGATGATCGAGGCCGCTGCCAGGAGCAGCCCACGCCGTCGGCCAGTGTCGCCTCGTGTCCGCATCGACACACCGGCTCCCTTCGCCTACGCCTTCACGTATTAGAGCACTCCGCGAGCGCACGCGTTCCCGGCCGTTGCGGTGCCGGATGGACGCCATGCGGCGGCGTCGACCGTCCGGCCGCGATGCGGTGCTGTCCCTATCGAATGTGTCGGCAAGGGTGCCTCGCGATGGCGGAGCCGTGTCGTCGGGACCACCGAATACGCGACACCGGTCAGCCCGCCCACAACTCGCTGCTCAGCCGGAAGCCAAACACCTCCCCCGAGCCGCGCCCAGCAACAACGTGTGCAGCAACGCCATCCGCCGGTGCCGGCTCGTGGTGCATCCACCACGAGCACGCCGGTGCAGCGGCAGTAGTCCAACCGGCAGGGTTGCAATGCCTGTTCCGAGCCGGGCCCTACCGGCCGCCGGCGGTGCAATCGCCCGTCATCGCCTCGCCTGGTCCATGAACCACATCAGCGCATCCCGGAGTCTGTCTGCGCCCCCGGCGGAAAGCGCGCTCATGGGGAAGCTCGGACGAAGGTCGAGTTTGACATCGGAGATGCCTACCTTCGGAATCAGATTCAGCAGGCCGAGCAACTCGCGGCGCAAGCTGATGTCGTCGAACGGCTCGCGCCGGCTCAGGTGCTGGAAGACGACCTCGACGCGGCCGCCCAGTGGATAGAAGACGACCGGCCACAGGTTGTGCTGCGCCGGTGTCTCCGCCCAGACGAGGGGGAAGCAACTGGTGTCGGTACCGCTGCCGTAGGTCACGGTTCCACCGCGGGCCTTCCAGTGGTCCAACAACGCGAGCACCGCTTCGGCGGTCTCCGGCGCCTGGTTCTCTCGCAGCAGCTCGTGAAACCTGTGCTCCCGCTCCTCCAGGGTGCCGTTCGTCCGCAACGGCGCGTCCTCGACCTCCGATGTGTCGAGTCCGATCAGGTCGGCCAGATCCGCCGCGGTCAGGCGCTGGGCCGGGTCGGCGCGGCCCTTGTCGTCGAACACCACGCCTTCCTCTTCGAGTACCTGTTTCGGATCGTCGGTGCGCCCGTCCAGCCACCGGAAGTCCGTGGCGATCATGCCTTTGGCGTTCAGCACGCGATAGGCGCTGGCGATGTCGGGTCGAGACGTGATGTGGCTGCTCACCGCCTGTGGATGACTACCGATGAGCTTGGCGAGGTCGCCGTAGGTCGTCCAACCGCCCGCGGGCAGTGCGGCCGCGGCGTTGTGCAACATCACCCATTCCGGGCGGTCGTCCACCAGCTTGGCCGCATCAGGCAGCGGTCCCGGCCACAGGCTCTGGGCCCTGCAGGCCAGATCATCGGCGCGGTCGGATATCTGCTGGGCTCCCCACCGCGGCGCCGCGGCGATCCGGTGGTTCATCGCGAGCGCACTGGTGGCGAATATCTGCTGCTTGCGCTCGAAGGGATCATTGGACAGGCTCGCGTTCTGCCCGGTCAGGGTGATGTTTCCGAGCGTGTGCAGCAGGCGTTCGTGGACCTCCTTGGGATCTTCGCCGGGAGAGTCCGCCGCCAACTGGTCGAGCCATTCCCGCGTGGGTGTCTGCGGCATGACATGCTCGATCGTCAGTGCCGCGTTGAGGAAGTCGACCGGCTCCGGAGAGTCGTAGCTCTGCTCCAGGCGCCGCAGCACGAACGTGCGCTGGTCGGCCCGGCCCTGCCAGTAGAACGGCCGCTGCCGGATCGCGTCGCGCAACTGCTCGTCCGACGGCCAGTAGTGCCGTTTGCGGGACAGGTAGAGCCTGACCGCTTCCGCCGCGGGCCGACCGTCCTCAAGCTCCCGCGGGGCCGCGTTGAAGATGCGGTTGAGGTTGTTGGTGTGGATGCCGCAGAGCATCCGGCGGACCATGAAGCTTTCGACGTATCCGAGCGCCTCGACGACCTCTCCGCGGGTGGTCTCCCCCCGGTCCGCCAGGTCCAGCAGGTGCAGCACTAGGGGATAGGCGGTCTGTCCGCCCCACGCCTTCAGATGGCTCAGCGGGGCCTTCAGCTCAGCGGGAGCGCGGTCGGGATCGATGATGCTTTGCAGCCGCTCCCCGCGGCGCTTGAAATTCTGCAACTCCGCGCGCAGCCCGTCCTCGCCGCCCGCCTTCACCAACTCGGCGAAACGCTTCTTCTGATTGGCGTAGATGTCGCCCTGCTTCACCTTGTCCTTGCCGCCGATCACCAGATCCAGCCAGAAGAGCTGCACGAGGTCGGTCGGCCCGAGCATCCGCTGCAGCGGCAGCCAGATGTCGTCATACACGTGCTGACCCTGCTGGGGCAGCAGCATGAAGATGTGGTTGCGCAGCAGATCGGCCTGCGTGAGCTTGACACCCGTGTCGTTGAGCGACTCGAAGATCCGGTAGACGTTGTCGGCCTTGTCCGCGGTGATTTCGACGACGGACAACCGCGCGCTCAGGACGGATTCCATCCGGGCCGCGTATTCGGGGGTGACCTCGGCGCCCGCCAGCTTGGAGCTGAACGAGCGGTAGGCCTTCCCGATGGGGTCGGCGCCCCCGGCCGTGGCGTTGCGCTCGATGCAGTCGACGAAGGCCTGCCGGTCGGCCTGGGTGGGCAGCAGCCGGTAATGCGCCGAGCCGGACTGGAACTTGTTGATCAGGTACTTCTCGTTGATGCGGTCGCAGGCCTGGGAATCGTCGCGCGCGAGCCGGTCACGCACGGCACATAGCGCGAGGAGGATAGTGGTGAGGCGCTGCTGACCGTCCACGACGACCCATTCGGGGAACCCGCCGGCCGACAGGTCCTTGGGCGCGAGGACGAGGGATCCGAGGAAGTGCGGAAGGCGGTCCGCGGCATCCTGCGGTTCATCGGCGAGTTCGGCGATGTCGTCCCAGAACCGGTCCAGCTCCTTGCTCCCCCAGGTGTAGGGACGCTGGTACAGCGGCACCTGGAACTGCTTCTCACCCTGCAGGAGTGAAGCCACATTGTTCTCTTTGGCGTGCATGGGGGTCTCCTAGCAAAGAGGGTGTCCGACCACCGTGCGGGCGGCCATACGGTCGGGACGACTGCCGCGTCAGAACAGGGCGCCGCCTGGCGAGAACAGGGCGCCGTCTACCGGGGCGTCGTCGGGGGCGGCGTTGCCGGGGAGGAACGGGCTCGGGGTTCCGTGCCAGGTGATGGTGAGGGTGTCACGGGCGCGGGTGGCGGCTACGAAGACGAGGGAGCGGGCCCGTTGGACTTCCCGCTGGTAGCGGGTTGTGTCGTCACGATGCTGCTCGACGTGGCGGCCGGGGACGAGGCCCTGGGCGACTCCGGCGACGGCCATCCGGCGGTACTCCAGCCCCTTGAAGCGGTGGAGGGTGCCGACGTGGACCGCGTCGTCCAGGCGCGGACCCTCCGGGCCGATGCCCGCCGCGCGGATGCCCTCCTGGGCGAGGCGCCGCTCGACCTCGCCGACCATGTCGCGCGTCGGGACGGCCACGCCGATGGACGTCTGCTCCTGTTCCTCGGCCTCCTCCCCGTCGCCCCCCGCGGCCTCCGCTGCGGCCGCGGCCCGCTCATGGTCCTCCCGCTGCCAGGCCGCCACCGTCTCGGCGAGCGCGTCCAACTCCCCCTGCCAGGTGTCGAACCCGCGCATGTCGGGCCGCGGCCCCTTCAGCAGGGAGCGGTAGCCGCCGAGCGTCTCGGTGTTGTCGTCGAGGTTGTCCCACTCTTCTTCGCCCAGCAGCCCGAGCGCCGCACCGAGGATCTGCCGGGTGGTGCGGTAGCTGAGGGTGAGCCGGGCCGAGCGGCCGCGGATGTTGATGCCGAGGCTGCTCAGCGACGCGTAGTTGTCGTAGATGCGCTGATGGGTGTCGCCGACGAGGAAGATGTCGTTGTCGTCCGCGCGCACCAGCGCCCGCAGCAGCTTCCAGTGCGCCGGGCTGAGGTCCTGCGCCTCGTCGACGACGACATGCCGGTAGGGGTAGCGCAGGTTCGCCCACGACTGCTCCAGATGCTGGAGCATCTGGGCGCCCTCGCGCTCCTGGCGCTCCTCGAACGCCGCGATCTTCATCGCCTGCTCAGACTGGATCCGTGCGGCCAGCTCCGCGACTTGGCGGTGGGTCCACAGCCCTTTCTCGTCCAGCCGCATGCTGAACCGCTCGGCGAGCTGCCAGATCTCCGCCCGTTGCGCCCGGCTGATCCGCTTGCCGCGCCCGGCCCGGCGCGCCCGGAAGTAGTCGGCGCGCGAGTTGATCGCCTGGCCGAGGATGACCTGGTTCCACTCGGCGTGCAGGAACTCCGGGTCCCACTGGCTCTCGCCCAGTTCGGCGAGCATGTCCTCCCACTCGCGCAGGGCCTTGCCGTCGTCGATCCACCGGCGCTGCCCGGTGCGGCCTGTCTCGGCGACGATCTGCGTGGCGAGTTTGTCGATGTTGACGATCTCGACCCGGTCGACGACCGCCTGCCCGCCCAACTCCAGCAGCCGCTTGCGCAGGTCGGCCGCGAGGTTCTTGTTGAACGTCGTGAGCAGGATCTGCTTGGTGTGGCCGAGCGGCAGGCGCTCGGCGAGGTGGGCGACCCGGTGCAGGGCGACGATGGTCTTGCCCGTCCCCGGGCCACCGCTGACGCGGGCCGGTCCGCGGTGGTCGCGCCGGGCCAGTTTGTGCTGGGTCGGGTGCAGGAAGACCTTCCACCGGCTGAACCGGTCCTCGATGGCCACCTGGATGTCCGTGTCCTCGCTGGTGACACGCGTCGCCGGGCGGGCGAGCGCCGCGGTGTAGTCGGATGTGTCCACCGGGTCACGCGTAGGCGCGGCGCAGCCGTTCGGCTGTCCTCACCACGACCGGGGTATTCGGCATCTGCGACCTGGTGCGGCCGACGTGGCGCGGGCGCCGCACGGGGCGGGCGATGACCCTGTCGTCCGGCTCGTCGGCGCCGGGCACATAGGTCTCGCGGGCCAGCGCGGTACGGGCAGCGGCGGGCGAGCGGCCGGAAACGGCCAGCCGCTCGGCGAGGAGCCGGCGCACCTCGGTCAGCGGCGGGCGGCCGGCGGGGGCGTGCGCGAGCATCCGGGCGATCAGCGGGGAAAGTTCAGCGGGGGCGCCATCGAGGTCGGGAGGAACATCCTCGCTGGTCAGAGCTGCGATGACGGCCGGGATGGCAGGGCGCTGGTAGGGGTAGTGCCCAGTGGCGGCGTAGAGCAGGGTCGCGCCGAGCCCGTAGACGTCGGCGGCGGCCGTGACGTCGGCGGGAGAATCGGCCTGCTCGGGGGCCATGCAGACCGGGGTACCCACGGTCGCGCCGGTGGTGGTCAGCTCGCCGCCGGGACCGCCGAGGGCGACGAGACCAAAGTCGATCACGCGCGGGCCTTCGGGGCCCATTAGCACGTTGCTCGGTTTCAGGTCGCGGTGCAGCAGGCCGGCGGCGTGAATCGCGTCGAGGGCGTCGGCGAGGACCAGGCCGAGGGCGGCACCCGACTCCGCGCCGAGCGGGCGGTAGCGCTGCACGTAGTCCCGCAAGGACAGGCCGCGGACGAACTCCATGGCCAGCCACGGCGGATCGTCGTCGGGAGAGGCGGCATCAAGCAGCGCGGCCGTGCCGGGGTCCTGCACCATCTGCATGGCCGCGATCTCGCGCGCGAAGCGCCCGCGGAGATCCTTCCGCTCGGCGTGCGCGTCGAGCAGGACTTTCACCGCGACGTACTCACCGTCCTCGGTGAAACCGGCGTAGACACGACCCATGCCGCCTTCACCGAGCCGACCGCGCAGCGTGATACCACCCAGCGCGCGGGGATCGGCGGGAGCGAGGTCTTCCACGGGATACCTGCCAATCGGGCGGGGAAACGTGGTGGCCCCGGCGACAGCGCACTGACCCCGGGACCGGCATGGGAAAGACTCTAGTGGTGCATCCGGACATGGCGCTGCCATGCCGACAATCATCCAGGGTGGCCCCGAGTCGACCGGGGGACTCGTGCACCCCGAAGGGTGCACCACATTGCCGAAGGTGGTGCACTACCAGGGTGCACATCTCGCTATCCATCCCGGCGCAACCGCGCGCAACCCGATCCACACCTCGCCGACAGCCTGGGGATACTCGCATTCCCGCAGGTCAACGAATTACCACTGGGCCCTTCGATCCCCGTCATCCGCTCCAAAACGGACAAAAGCCAGGTCAGACGGGGTTTCCCGGAGACCTGGCTTTCTCTTTTTCAGGGGGCTTGAGACGGCCCGCGTGCCAGTTTCTTGCCAGAAGCTCAGACGGGCGCTCCGGCGGCCGGAGGGTCGTCCTCGTCGCCGTCGTCGGTGGCGTCACCGTCCGTGGAGCTGTCGGAGTCACCCGAGCGCTTCAGCTCATCGGCCGCCCGCTCCCCCAACACGTCGGCGATGTCCCGACCCCGGTCGTCACGCGCGTGCAGGTAGACCTGCGCGGCGCGGGTGCTGGAGTGCCCCATTCGGTTCATGAGTTCCGCAGGAGGCACCCGCTTCCGCCGCGTAGGTGTTGCCGGTGTGCCGAAGGTCGTGCAGGTGCACGTCTTCCAGACCGACCGCTGCGCAGGCGTCCGCCCAATACTTCGAGAAGTTCGCCCGCCGGAGCTGGTTCCCCTTGACGCCGACGAAGACGAACCCGTTGGGACCGGGCGCCGAGTAGTCGCGCAGGTGGCGTTTCAGGTCATCGATGATGAGTCCAGGCAGCGGGACCGTGCGGAAGCCCGCCTTGCTCTTGGACTTTCCGGGCAGCAGCTCAGAGACGTCGTAGACGGTTTCGCGGATGGTCACCGTGCGCGCGTCCACGTCGAGCCAGCGCCGCCGCAGGCCCGCAAGTTCGCCCCAGCGCAGACTGCCGAACGTCGCCAGGAGCACGAGCGCGCGGTATCGCGGGTTGATGGCGTCGGCGAGCTTGAACACCTCGGCGACCGACAGGACCGGGCGTTCCTCGGCGTGCTCTTGGCCGGCGCCCTCGATCTGGCAGGGGTTCGTGCGGATCAGCTCATCCCGAACGGCGGTGTTCAGGATCGACCGCATGAGCCGGTACGCCTTGGCAACGGTGGGTTTGCCGACCTTGGACTTGCGCCGAGCGGTGCGCCACTTGCGGACGTGCGCCTCTTTGATGTCGCTCAGCGCCATGTCACGTCGAGCTGGGCGCGGCGTTTGAGCGCTTCGCCGACCGCGCGGAGTAGGCGGTGTTCGCGCGGCGGGACGTCGGGATCGGTCGGACGGGCGAGTTCCCAGGCGTGGTTGCCGGATGAGACCGTTGCGAGCGAATATGACAGGAATTACGTCGGAGATGCCGTCGGTGCATTCCCATCCCCGGGCTTCGAGAAGTTGAGTGATTTTTGTGCGAAAACTCATGCCCCTGCGCCTTCCTTCCGGGTGGGCAATTCTGTTCAATATCTTCGTTGAGTTCCCCGAGGCGAAACCTCCAACCCCTGATGAGTACGATATTTACCTATGTCAGGATATTCTCTCAATTCAAAGAATTACGTACGGTGTCGATGGCTGGAAAGTGCAAACGGTGGGTGATTTGATCGATCTCGGCTGGTACCCTGATGGTGACCCACGGGGAGTTTATCGACTGTCTCTTGTTCGTAGAACCTGGGACGACGTTCCAATCTCATTTGAGCACAGAGACTGTTATGTAATCGGAAGGGCGATTGACGCAGTAATGCGGATGCTGGTCGAGGGGAAATCGCCGGAGGCGATTGTCCGAGTGCTCCGGAATCCACGCTTCCTCGGGGCAGAATGATCAGACGGCCCTGTTCCGTCAGCGCATATGCGAGACAGCAAGGTCGACCAGGAGATCGTTTGCCACGTAACTGCCAACGTGCGGCAGTAAAGCTCTTGCAAAGAGTATCGGCAGCGGTTGGGAGTTGGTCGCCGCGCTGAACCACCGTTCAGAGTTTGAGGACTTCCGCGTACGGTCCGAATTCGGAGGCGAGGGTGAGGCGGCCGAGGTTCTGGTATTCGCGTTGGACGGCGTGGATGAGGTTGGTCGTGGTGACCGGGTGGCCGGAGTCGGCGGCGAAGTAGGCGGCGGTGACGGCGATCGAGCGGACCCGTCAGTTCCAGGGTCATTGCAAGATCGAGATCTGTCCGGGTTGATCACGTGAGGCCGAGCGCCGACAGTGAGCTGATTTCATCCTGAGCGTCCAGGTCACAGCCCCGTACCGGCCCTACGAAACCGCCCCTGACACAAAGAAGCCCCTGGTAAATGAGTTAACGACCAAGTCAACCCGAACCAGGGAATCCGATGCTGTTCTACTGTGCATGCCTGCCGTTGTCACGCCGGACGCTGAACCTCGCCGCACGCACCATCCGCGCCCACCGGCACGCCATCGGATCTCGATGGCGCCGACTGGATGCGGGCCAGCAGGCCCTGCTCGTCCTCGTTCACCTACACAAAGGCGAACACTTCTTCGGCACGCTCGGCGCGGCCGTCCAGGCCACCCGCTTCGTCGTCCTGGCCACGCATCCCACGCTGCGGGAGGATTCCGACCGCATCGACGACGCCGAGGAGGCACTCGATGACAGCGTCGCCGTCGATGATCCACGGGTGGCTCACGTGGCCCTCGAGCGGCACGCCTTCGAAAGTAGCTACCACCGAGGCGTCGCTGCCCACCATGCAGCAATCGACCTTCGTATGGATCGTCGAGGAGGACGACTCCTCCAGTAAGGAGCAGATCGGCCGAACCGTCGAACGCGTCTGTTGCGTCCATCGGCCACCGCTCGCGATGTCACTCGCCGGGGCTGACGAGTCCGGTCTCGTATCCGATGATCACGAGCTGGGCGCGGTCGCGCGCGTTCAGCTTGCCGAGGATGCGACTGACGTGCGTCTTCGCCGTGAGCGGCGACATGTAGAGCGACTCGCCGATCTCGGAGTTGGTCTTGCCACGTGCGACCTCGGCGAGTACTTCGCGCTCGCGCTCGCTCAGAACATCGAGAGGACCCGAGTCGCCGGGACGAATGATCGGTCGGCGAACGACGTCGGCGACCAACCGCTTCGCCATCGCCGGTGAGATGAGGACGTCACCGTCGGCGGCGGCGGCGACAGCCTCGAGCAGGAGTCGCGGTGGGGTGTCCTTGAGCAGGAAACCGGAGGCACCGACTCTGAGTGCCTCGTAGACGTACTCATCGAGCGCGAAGGTGGTGAGCACGAGCACCTTGGTGGCGCTGAGCCGTGCATCGCCGCAGATCGCTCGCGTCGCGTCGAGCCCGTCCATGCGAGGCATGCGGATGTCCATCAGGACGACGTCGGGTCGTGTCCGCCGGGTCTCGGCGATCGCCTGCGCGCCGTCGCCGACCTCACCGACGACCTCGATGCCGGGTTCGCTGGCGAGCAGTGCTGCGAACCCGCGGCGCACCAACTCCTGGTCGTCGACGAGCAGCACGCGGATGTCGCGCCTCGCCACGGCAGGCGCGTCGAGCCGAGGGGTCATGCCTCCCACCCGCCGGGTACTTGGTATGGCACGAACGCGTGCACCGTGAACCCGCCGTTGTCGGTGGGTCCGGCGTGGACGGTGCCACCGAGGAGCTCCGCTCGCTCGCGGATCGCGACCAGACCGATGCCGGTGCCCGGTGTCGCAACGCGTGCGGTGGCCGGGGCGTCGTTCGACACGGTGACGTGCACGCCGCCGTCTGCGTGCCGGTGCCGGACGATCGTGGGGACGTCGCCGGCGTGGCGGGCGACGTTGACCAGGCACTCATGCACGATGCGGTGCACCGTCACCACGGTGCTCTCCGCCACGCCCGCAGGATAATGACCGTCCTCGACCACCTCGACCTCCTTCGAGTGCCCGGCGGCAGCGACGACGTCGCGGAGAGTGGCGGTGGCCCCAGGTATCGGGCGAAGCGGGACCGACTCGTCGGACCGGAGGAGGCCGAGGAGCGATCTCAGCTCGTCGAGCGATCGCCTGCCTGCGTCGTTGATCTCGACGAGCGCAGTGTGAGCGGCGGCGGGATCGCGCTCGAACCCGTGGGCGGCGATGCCGGACTGCACGGTGATCGCCGACAGCGAATGGGCGACGATGTCGTGCAGGTCGTACGCGATGCGAAGGCGTTCCGCCTGGAGCCGCTCGGCGACCTGGCGTTCCAGTCTGTCGGCTCGCCGCCGCAGGTTGGAGCGGCGGGCGTCGGCGGCGGCGATCGGGAGTAGGAGAATGCCTGAGTAGGTGACCCATTCGAACCAGAACGGCTCACCACCGGCCTGCGCCCCGAAGCCGGCGACGACGAATGCGGCGAACGATCCGAACCAGATCGCAGAGCGATCGTCGCTCCGGCGCACGAGGCGGAACAGCGCCAAGGCGAACATCGGTCCCAGCGCGACCGGGCTGGAGGTCCATGCGAAGGCGACAGCGGCCAGCACACCGATCGCCACGACGGTGACCCGACCGAACCGACCGGCGACGATGAGCAGCACTGCGGCGACGGCCGCGATCGCGATGCCTGGGAGCCGCCGTCCGGCCAGGACGTCGGGATCGAGGGCGAACACGCCGATCGACACCGCCAATGCGGCGACGAGCGCAGCGAGATCGGCGCGACCGGTGCGACCGGTGCGGTGATCCGTATGCGTCATAGCACCATCATCGTCGCGACCGATGGCGGGCGCGTACTCCGACGGGAGGTCTCTGCACCGGGACCGGTCGTGGGCCGCCCGGTCCAGGTGCTGGAGCGGGGGGCATCAGCGATCCCGGCTCACCAGGTCGAGCACAGGCATCCGGGAGACCCGGAACGCGGGCCACGCTGCAGCGACCACGCCCGCTGCGACTGCGACGATCAGCGTCGCCGCCAGACGGGGCCAGGGCACGACGACGGACGGGATCTCCGCGCCTCCAGTGACATCGATCATCGCCCAGCCGAAGGCGGCTCCGACGGCGACACCGATCGATGCCGCAACGAACGACAGGAGTGCCGCTTCGAGCCGCACGATGCGACGCAGCTCCCGCCGGGACGCCCCGACCGCTCGCAGCAGCCCGATCTCTCCCGAGCGTTCATTGATCGCGAGCGCCGTGGTGTTGGCGACTCCAAGAAGCGCGATGAAGCTCGCCAGAATGAGCATCCCGTCGATGAAGTTCCCGAACGCAGCGATCTCGCTCCCGCTGCTGGCGACGTGTTCTTGCCGGGTCGCCAGGAACGACCCGGGCGCGTCCCGGACCAGGGCACTCACGTCTTCCTCGGCGTCCGCCACCGCTTCGTCGGCGAGGTCGACGAACACCTGCGCATCGAGCAGACGACCGGCCGAGGCGTCGAGTGTCGCACGGTCGACGAAGTACGCTGGGGCTTCGAAACCGCCGGTGCTCCTCTGGACCACGGCGACGATCGGCGCTTCGATGGTCGATCGTTCGAACTCGACCTCCAGGGTTCCGCCAAGCAGCGCCGGGTCGTCACCGACTACGGCCACGCCTCCCGAGCTCAGATCGGCGAGGTCGCCGGCGATCGGGTCCAGGTCGTACATGGTGGGCAGTGCCGTCGGGTCGATACCGCCGATCGCCTGGGCTTTCCCTGCCACTATCCCTTCGGCGATCGACAGCGCAGTTACCGAGTCGACGTCGGGCAGCGCTGCCATCCGGTCGGCCAGGGTGGGGTCGATCGTCGAGAAGTCGGGTGTCGCCGACGTGACCACCAGGTCCGCCCGCAGTCCCTCACGGACGTCCGTTCCCACCGCGCTCGCCAGTGAGCTCGCGAAGATCGAGAACACCGTCACCATCGCGGTTCCGAGCATGAGCGCGAGCGCCGTCGATGCCGATCGCCGGGGGCTCGCAGCCAGGTTGGCCGCTGCGATCGAGCCGGACACGCCGGCGGCGCGGCGCGCCGCCGGAGAGCTCCAGCGTGCTGAGGCCTTCACGATCGCCGGGCCGCACAGCACGAGTGCCGGGACAATGGCAGCAGTGAGCGTGAGCCACACCGGGTTCGAGCCCACTACGGCCACGGCTCCTCCAGCGATCGCCGCCGCGGCGAGCACGAGTCCGCTTGCAGTCCGCGCTCGGCTCACGACCCGGGGTTCCGCCGCGCTCTCGCGCAGCGCCTCGATCGGTGGTGTCGCCGCCGCGCGGCGAGCCGGGATCCATGCCGAGAGGATCGTTGCGCCGACACCGACGGTCGCGGCGATCACGATCGAGGTCGGGCTCACGATCGTCGGCCCGGTGATCAGGCTGACCCCGGTGAGTGCGACGACCCAGCGCAGCGCGCCCACTCCCGCGACCCCGCATACGAGGCCGGCGAGCGTGGCGATCGTTCCGACGAACGCCGCCTCGATCACCACTCCGCCGAGCACTTGGCGTCGTTGCGCACCGATCGCACGCAGCAGTCCCGACTCCCGCCGGCGGCGGGCGACGGTGAGCGTGAACGTGTTGAAGATGATCGTCACGCCGATCAGGATCGCGACCACGGCGAAGGCCAGGAGGAACACGTTCAGGAACTGCAGCGGTGACGTCGCGGCGTCCTGCATCGTCCGGATGTAGTCGGGTCCGTCGACGACCTCGGCATCGGACAGCGCCGACAGCCGGCCGAGCACCTCGGTGCGGTCGGCACCCTCCGCGACGTCGACGAGCACCTCGGTCGGCGCCGCCAGGTCGAGCCAGGCGGACGCCGCTCCGTCGGACAGCAGAACCGTTCGCTGCAGCGGTGCCGCGTCCGCAGACGCGAACGTCGCGATACCGGTGATGGTCGCGTCGTGCATCCCCGTCGCGGTCAGGACCTGTACGACGTCACCCGGAGCCACTCCTGCGTCATCGGCGAGCGATCGATCGATCACGACCTCTCCGACCTCGGTCGGTGGTCGCCCGCTCGCGAGCCGGAACGGATTGAGCGCCGGGTCGGCGACCCAGTTGCGACCGACGTCGCTCGCCGTGCCGGTTCCGACCGTCGATCCGTCGACGACCAGCTTCGCGAAGCCGGCCCATTGCGAGGCGGCCCTGTCGACGCCGTCGACCGCCCCCACGCGCTCGGTGATGCCGGGATCCAGTGATTGCCGAACCGACCTGGCGGGATCTCCCGGTCCTCCGCCGGGCTCGCCGAGGGAGACGCCCTGCACCACGGCGTCCGTCCCGGCCAACGCTTCGGCGATATCGCCGACCGCTCGGCCGCGCATCGAGTCCGAGAGCACCAGCGTCGCGACGAGGAACGCCACCGACAGTGTGATCGCGGTGCCCGTGAGCAGGAACCGGCCCCGGCTCGCGAACACGCTCCGGGCCGCGCTCCGCACCATCTGGCTCATCGCCCCAGGCCCTTCATCACGTCGAGCACCGAATCGGCCGACGGGCGATCCAACACGTCGTGCACTCTGCCGTCGACGACGAACACAACGTGGTCCGCCCAGGCAGCGGCGTTGGGATCGTGCGTGACCATCACGATCGACTGATGATGCTTGTCGACCGCTGATCGCAGGTATCCGAGGATCTCCTGTCCGGACCGGGTGTCGAGGTTGCCGGTGGGCTCGTCGGCGAACACCACGTGCGGCCGGGCGACCAGCGCCCGGGCGACGGCGACGCGCTGTTGCTGGCCGCCCGAGAGTTCCGTCGGCCGATGATGCATGCGATCCCCGAGGCGCAGCATCGACACGACCTGATCGAGCACGCCATCGCTCGGCTGGCGGCCCGACAACGTCAGGGGTAGGCGGATGTTCTCCTCGGCCGTGAGGGTCCCAACGAGGTTGAGCGTCTGGAACACGAACCCGATACGTTCTCGGCGCAGCATGGTCAGTTCCCGCTCGTCGAGGGTCGACAGATCGGTGTTGCCGACGAAGGCGCGACCCGACGTCAGTCGATCCAGCCCGGCGGCGCAGAGCATCATCGTCGACTTTCCCGAACCCGACGGGCCCATCACGGCCGTGAACTTCCCCGCCGGGAACGCGATGGTGACGTCGTCGAGAGCGACGACGGCCGACTGGCCGGAGCCGTATCGCTTGACTGCGCCGACGAGCATGGCCGCAGCGTCATCAGCGTTGGATGACAGCGCGCTCGCGGACTGCCGATCGGCGACCGTGGAATCTGGATGTGGGGACACGAGACCTCCGATGAGTGGTTGGTGTCCACCACGTTGCCGACGGGCCGCCTGCGGCCGCCTCCACCCGCAGGAGGTGACGCGTACTCGCACGGAAGTACATGAGCGACCGAACGGCCGACCTTGCTGGCCGGCGATTCGGAGGAGTGCGACGGGTGGTCATGCTCGGCGACCACGTGTGGCACGACTGCTTCGACGTGGTCTGGTGCTGAACCGGCCGGTCGTCGCTGTGATCGCCGAGGATCGCGCGGGGGCGAGCAGCGGCCCTGCGACCAGGGCAGCCGCGGCGACCTGCCCGACGGGAGACGCGGCGTCCGCGGCAGGCACGGTGGCGAGCATGTCGCGCGCGTGCTGGAGCGGTAGAAGCCCGGAGTCCCGTAGCACCGACAGTTCGCGCACTTCAGCGAGCAGGGTTCGCACCGCAGCGCTTCTGCGAGCCGGTCAACGTGGCGGGGGGGTCGGTGGTGACGTCGTGGCATTCGGCGATGTCTTCGGGCAGATACTTCGCCAGGTAGCGCACGCACCGGTCGGCGTCCTCCGTGTTGGCACACCACGCCCTTCGCATCCCCCTGAGGGCCGAAGCGCGCCGCGTGCATCGGTTCCGCTTCGGGTAGGTTCTCGCGGAATGATCCCCCTTACCTGAGTGGAGCGCTCATGGGCGCGAAGCGGGACCGGCCGGGACCGCACAGGCCGACGACGGGTGAAGCCGCCATCCGCCGATCCGGGGCCCGTTCCCGCGCCCCGTGGCACCTGTGGCCGGTCGCCGGGGTGATGCTGCTGCTCGCCGGCGGCGGTCTCTGGGACTACCTCAATCTCATCGAGCCCAACACCGCCTACATCGAGGACCAGGGGTGGGGAGCCTCCGGGATCGCCTACTTCACCGACTACCCGATCGTCCTGCGGCTGCCCTGGACGACCGCGTTGGTCGGCGCAACCGCCGCGCCGGTCCTGGCGCTGTTCCGCTCCCGGCTGGCGGTTCCACTCGCCCTGCTCGCTGCTATTTCCCAGGTCCTGTTGCTGGTCAGCACGCTCGCTTTCATGGATCGGTTGGCGGCGCTGGGAACCTTCACGGCGTTCTTCGATTTCGGCGTAGCCGTCGTCTTCGCCGCCTTCTGGGGATACTGCCGCTGCTTGCGCGCGCGTTCCGCGCTGAGGTGAACGCCCGAGCGGCGCCTGTCCGCCACAGGCACCGGAGGCGAGGGACACCGTGGGAAGCGACATGACGTGAGCCCAGCCTCCAGGCGCAGCTCCCGCCGCCATGCGGCGACGCACCGCCGACTGGATCGACATGCTCGATTAGGGCCGCGTGGCATTACTGGCGGATCAGCCCGATCCGGGCGTGCAGGTCGGTGGAATCCAGATCGCCGATTTCGGTGCCTTTCCAGCGGATCGCCCCGGCATCAGGGGCGTACCACCGGAGATCAGGGTGGCCAGGGTGGCCTCGCACGACCAAATGATCTTGAGTACTTTTCCGGCCACTCCTAATCGACCATTAGGAGCAGCCCCCTCCTCCAGAAGACCGAAGACGAACTACTGAATACGGCTACTCATTCTGATCACGGCACCACAAAACCGATCCGGTCCGACACAAACTGCGGCTATCACGAGGTTATAACCGGATACCGAGTGCGCCGGCGCGGAAGTGATGATCATTCGTCAGAAAATGTCGCTGCCATGAGTCAGAGTGGTCCCTGAAGTCCAACCCATTGCATCGACCTCGGGATCTTCCTATGCCTCCTCGCAACTTCAGCGGCCAGTTCTCTGACTGGCCATCCTTGGTGACCTTCCTGGTCCTCCTCTTTCTCTTCATCAACATCATCCGCTGATCGTCCCGAAAACCCTCGCCGAGCTGCCCCATGAGCCGCACCGAGGGGGTTCCCCTCCCCTCCGCAATGCCTGGAGTCCAGTGATGATGGCGCCCTCCCACGCCGCGACCGGCCTGCTGACCGGGGTCCTCACGACCGCAGCGATGGCCCCCGTCATGGCCGTCGGCCCAGCCGAACTGCTCGCCGGCGCCGCCATCGGCGCCGGTGCCGCGCTGTTGCCCGACATCGATCACACCGAATCCACCGTCGCCCGCGCCCACGGCCCGGTGACCCGAGGGCTCGCTCACGGCGCGCGGTGGATCTCGGTCGAGGTCTATCGCCGCACGACCACCCCGAAGGACACGGCCGCCGACGGCGCGCACCGCTTCCTCTGGCATACGCCCGCCGCCGCTGCCGCGACCGGGGCGGCGGTCGGGCTGGGCGCCGCATTGAGCGGTTTCCTCCTCGGCATGGTGCTGTGGTTCACCCTCGGTCTGGGCCTGCTGGGCCTGGCCCAGAACCTCCGGCGCGGGCGCCGCCGCAAGCAGCTGATGAGCTGGCCTGTCGTGTCGTTCGTGTCCGCGCTCGGCGCCGCGGCACTGGTCTATGGCGGAGTCGCCCACGGTGCCCATGTCGGAGCCGTCGTCGCCGTGGGCATGCTCACGGGAGCGCTCGGCGATGGGTTGACCCGTTCCGGCGTCCCCTTGGCTTGGCCGTTCCTCGTCAACGGGCGCCGCTGGGCGATGATCGGAGTGCCCCGCAGTGCCCGGTTCTCCACGGGCACATGGCCCGAGCGCGTCGTCTGCTGGGGCTCCCTCATCGCTGCCTCCGTCACCGGCCTGGCCCTGGTATGAGCCGAATCCCACGCAGAGGCAGAGTCGCATTCACTGGTTCGCGCCGCCGACCCGGCGGGCACGGCGGTTTCTGCAGCACGCCAACGCCGCCCCGAGCCGGATCGGTGATATCGCCGCGGCCGCGCTCATTCCCATCGCGGGCACCGGGTCATCGGGGGGTGAGCAGCACCCGCCCGGCGAGCGCGAGCAGGACCGTCCCGGTGACCGCTTCGAGGCGGCGGCGGATCACGGGGCGCCGGAACCAGGAGCGCGCCCGCGCCACCCCCGCGGCCAGACCCAGGTAGAGCGCGGTCTCGACGGTCACCTGGAAGAGCGCCAGCAGGGCGGTCGCAGCCATGACCGGCTGGCCCGGCGAGATGAACTGCGGGTAGAAGGCGAACATGAACACGGCGGCCTTGGGGTTGGCGAGCTGGACGAGCAGCCCTTCGGCGAACGCCGCGACCGCCGACCGCGTCGGCGCGGTCGCCTCCTCCTCGGCGGGTTCCGCGGACTGATCGCCCTCTTTCCGGCCGGCGGCGAGCCGCCGCTCCTTGATCACGGAGATCCACGAGCGGATTCCCAGGTAGGCGAGGAACGACGCGCCGACGAGCTGGAGCACCAGGTAGGCGGTGCTGGAGGCCGCGACCAGAGCGGCGACTCCGGCGCCCGCGGCGATCGCCCACAGATAGATGCCGGCTTCCAAGCCGAGCACCGTCGCCACGCTCGCGCCGAACCCCCGTAGCGCCGCGCGGCGGAAGATCAGCGCCATCGCCGGGCCCGGGGAGGCGGATATCAGGAGTACGGCGACCAGAAACGCGGGGAGCACCTGGATGATCTCCATTCCCGATCTCTCCGTCGTCCGGTCGGCCGCGCTGATCCCGTTCGATCCTCGGTGGCGGCGCGAACACGGACAAGCACCTGACCGATTGCGGACACCGCGCCGTTCGCCGCCGTTCCGCAGACCCCGCAGGGCGCGGGTGGCGGGGGCGGATGCCTTTGTGCGGTTGTGCCCGGATCCGGGCACAACCGCACAAAGGCCGGGGGCCGAGCCGGATCGCGACCGGGCACCGGCCCCCGCTACCGCTACTCGGCGGGCTTGGCGGGCCCGGCGGGCTCGGCGGGCTCGGCGGGCTCGGCGGGCTCGGCGGCCTTGGCGGCCTCGGCGGCCTCGGCGGCCTCGGCGGGCTCGGCGGCCTCGGCGGGCTTGGCGTCGACGGGGGCCTCGCCCTCCTCGCCCTTGATGATGCGGATGCCGTCGCCATCCTTGATGACGTGGATCGGCTCGCCCTTAGTGGGCTTCTCTCCCCTTACGGCCTCCCCGGCCAGCTTCGCGGGCTTCGCGTCGACGCCCGCCGACACCTCCACGGTCTGCTGCTCCGGCGCGGTGCTGGAGGCGAACGCGGCGGCACCGCCGCCTCCGACGGCGATGGCCACACCGGCGGCGACGGTTGCGATCTTGCGGAAGGAGGACATGGGACATCCCGTTCTGTTCGGCTTGGAGTGCTCCGCGGAGCGTCCCGGGGGTCGTGCCACCGGGAGCGGCCGCCGTGGTTGGCTGCGACCGCCACGAGCAGTAAGCCAGTCGGGACTTATCGCCGGTGTTCGGCCGATTCCATAACTCGTCCATATGCCGGTTCCCCGATCATGCATGCGGAGGAGGTCCGGAGACGACGAGGAGGGAATCCGCGTGCGGGTGCTGGTGGCGGAGGACGAGGAGTTCCTCGCCGATGCGTTGCGGTCGGGTCTGCGCCGCGAGGGCATGGCGGTCGACATCGCGCAGGATGGTGACACGGCCCTGGAGGACATCGCGGTCAACGACTACGACGTGGTGGTCCTGGACCGCGACCTCCCCGGGGTGCACGGCGACGACGTGTGCCGCACCGTGGTGGCCGACCATCCCGAGTGCCGCATACTGATGCTGACCGCGGCCGATCGGCTGGCCGACAAGGTCGCCGGGCTGCGGCTCGGGTCGGACGACTACCTGGTCAAACCGTTCGACTTCCCCGAGCTCGTGGCGCGGCTGCACGCGCTGCGGCGGCGCTCCGTTCCCGCGCAGCCCCCTGTGCTGACCCGCGGCGACATCCGGTTGGACCCGGCCCGCCGCAGCGCCGAGCGCAGCGGCCTCTCCCTGTCCCTGGCGCCCAAGGAGTTCGCCGTCCTGGAGCTGCTCATGCGGGCGGACGGGGCGGTCCTCAGCGCCGAGCACCTGTTGGAGAAGGCCTGGGACGCCAACGCCGACCCGTTCACCAACGCCGTCCGCATCACCGTCTCGACGCTTCGGCGCAAGCTCGGCGACCCGCCCGTGCTGCATACCGCCACCGGCGCCGGCTACTACCTGAGCAGCGCGGCGTGAGCGCCTCCGGGGGCCTCCGGCGGAGCCGGCTGACCATCCGGACCCGGCTGACCCTGCTCTACGGCGGCATGCTGCTCGCTTTCGGCACCGTGCTCATCGCCATCCTGTACGCACTGATGTGGTACGTCCCGAGCTACAACCTCGCCGCGGCGACCGCTGTCGGCGTGACCGCCGAGGCGGCGCCGGCCGGACGCGCCCAGCCGAGCGAATACATCGGGGCGGGCGAGGCCGTCGCGATCACCAGCAGGCAGGACGTCCTCTCGGTCCTGCTGCAGCTGTCCGTCGCCGCCCTGGTCGCGATGACACTGATCGCGTTCCTGCTCGGCTGGTTCATCGCGGGCCGCATTCTCTCGCCGGTCCACCGGATGACCCGGTCCGCCGGGGTCATCGCCGGTCCCACCCTGCACGAACGGATCCGCCTCAGGGGGCCCCGGGACGAGTTCACCGACCTCGCCGACACCATCGACACCATGCTCGACCGCCTGCACGCCAGTTTCCAGGCTCAGGAGCGCTTCGCCGCCAACGCCGCACACGAGCTGCGCACGCCGCTGGCGACCACCCGCACCATGCTCCAGGTCGCCCGCGCCCACCCCGAGGACCACGACGTCGACGCCCTCACGTCCAGGCTTCTGGAGACCAACGAACGCAGCATCACGACCGTGGAGTCCCTGCTGACGCTGTCCAGAGCCGATCACGGCATCGACGCCGCGCAGACCGTCGACCTCGCGAAGGCGGCCGCAGACGCAGTGGAGCAGGTCCGCCAGGAAGCGGCGGACCGCCGGATCGGCGTGCGCAGCGATCTGCATCCGGTCGCGGTCGACGGCGATGCGGATCTGCTGCACCACCTGCTGATCAACCTGCTGCAGAACGCGATCCGCCACAACGACGCGGACGGTACCGCGCGGCTGGAGGTCTCCGCGCGGGAGGACACGGCCGTGATCACCGTGACCAACACCGGCGAGATCATCAACCCCGAACTCGCCGAGCGCCTGTTCGAGCCGTTCCACCGCAAGAGATCACGCACGCAGGCCACCGGCCACGGTCTCGGCCTCACTCTCGTCCGCGCCATCGCCCACAGCCACCACGGAACCGCCGACGGTACTCCCAACCCCGGGGGCGGGCTCACGATCACCGTCGTGCTGCCCGCCGCCGGGAACGCGCGCGGCGGCGTCCGTCACGCTCGTTGACGACGATCGCGTCGACCGAGGGGACGAGGCTGTCGGCGGCCCGGCGAGAAGCGCCGACCGCCCGGTCAGGCCGCTACTCTCCGGTCGCCAGGCGGGAGCGCGCCTCCATCAGGGCGAACCCCAGCAGGTTCCGACCGCGCCACTGAGAGGGATCGGTCGCGCGGTCGTCGGAGGCGGCGAGCCCGATGCCCCAGACCCGGTCCCGCGGGCTGGCCTCGACCAGGACCCGCCGGCTCGTGCCGAGCAGGTACGCGCGCAAAGCGGAGTCCTGCCCGAACTTGGCAACGCTGCCCGCGACGACCAGTTCGAAGCGAGCGGCGGCCCACCGTTCCTCGCCGAAGCCGCGAACCTGCCCTCCGAGCTTCTTGGCCTCGGCAGGGGTACGGGCCGCGAGTATCGCCGCGAACGACGCGTCGTCGCCGAACAGGCGGGCCTTGCCCGCCATCATCCAGTGCTCGGCACTGGAATATGCCACGCCGTCCACGGTGAACGGAGAAGGCCACCACTGGCTGAGCGCACCCGCACCGATCGAGCCGTCCCGCTGCGGCCGATGCCCCCAGAACATCAGCCACTTCGGCCGTGCTCCGGCAGCAACGAGTTCCGCGAGATCTTCCCGGGTGCGGACCTGGGACGGGGCCTCGTTCGTCTCCATGGCCGGAATCCTCGCAGCCGCCGCGGACACCGGGCGAAGGGATTTCGTTCGGTCCGCCCACGACCACCGCCGCCGACGGCGGGCGCGCGGCGGGGCCGTCCCGCCGCGCGCCCGCTCGTGCTCAGATCAGATCAGCGCACGACCCGGTCGATCCACCGGTCGTGGGCGCCGACGCTGGTGTAGATGTCGGGCAGCGCACCGCACGTGGCGCTGACACCGCGGCTGTTCACCCCGACGACCCGCCACTCACCGTAGACACGGCGCAGCAGGGGCGAGCCGGAGTCGCCGTAGCACGGGCCGCGGACGCCGTCCGGGTTGTCGGTGCAGACGTCGCCCTCGCGGACGCCCCAGGAGCCGTCGCCGGTTTCGTCCACCTGGCACCGGCTCTCCGAAGGCGAGACGAGGGTGGTGTCGAGCTGCTGCAGCTCTTCGGGCAGGTTCGCCGGGTCGTCGGTGTCGTCGTTGGACGTGTAGCCCCATCCGACCTGGCGCACTTCGGTACCGGGACGGGGGATGCGGCGCTCCAGCCCGGCCGGCTCGACGTCCACCGGAGAGTCGAGCTTGAGCAGCGCGATGTCCCGGCCTTCCTCGTGGTCGGTGTAGTAGACGTAGTCCGGGTGGACCTTGATGTCGTCGAGCTTGGCGACGGTCCCGCCCTCGGTGCGGTCGTTGGAGCCCAGCCGGACGTGGAAGATGTCCGGGTCGCGCAGCTCGTAGGGCTCGGAGCCCTCGCCCTCGGTCACCACGCAGTGGGCGGCGGTGACCATCCACCTCTCGTCGACGAGCGCCGCACCGCATCCGTGGTGGTCGGGGTTGCCGTCCCGCTCGTACTGCAGGGAGCCGACGAAGGGGTAGGGCTGGTCGGCGGGCTGCCCCCCGATGATCTTGGGAGTGGGCTGCTCGGCCGTTTCATCGGCATAGGCCGCTCCGGCCTGGGCCAGCGTGCCGAGCGAGACGGCCGCGGCGAGCGCCGCACCGGTCAGCGCGCGCATCCGTCCGCGCGCACCCGTCCGACTCGATTGAGTTGTCGCTTTTTGCACTATTACTCCGGGTTCCGTTTCGTACCGCATGACTCGCCATCGGAACCGGTGCGTCAGGGGCGCCGATGCGCGGGCGGCCCGGCCGACCGCGAGCTTGTGGCGCACGCGTCCGCCGGTGCCGCGCGGAACCGTACCGCTTTCCGGGCGATTGGTAAACGATTACCCGGTATGCGGCGGTCTCTGGCAGGTCAACGCGGAACCCCCGCTGTGTCGGGTCCGGACCGGCTGACTACCTCGCCGTCATCGACGGTGGCCAGGTCCGCCTCTGCCCAAGCGGCGGCAGGCGTGCAGACCCGGATGAGTGAGGGCATGGCGAACCGCGCCGACGACGATCTCGTCGACGGGTTCGGCATCGGCGATCGCGGTGGTCATAGCGGTGCGCTGCAGTCGGCGCGCCCTGGCCTCAAGCATGAGCGGAGCCCAGGTATGACCATTGTTCCAGGCCATTGCGCTGATCGTCCGCCGCGGTCGGATACTCGATATAGGCCGCTCTCGATCGATGTAGTCGCCGCCCTGCTACTCAAACGAGTATTTCCTGCTCCCCTCCCCGCTCTGTCCCGTACAGATACGTAAGTGTCATCTGCCCGGTATAAGGTTGACTCTCGACCTGACGCCTCAATCCACTACCCCCACCCCACGAAAGGTCCGCTCTGTGGGTTCGCGCTGCCTCTATCAAGGAACTGCAGATGAACTTGCTTCCGCAATCGCCGATGGGCGGTTCTTCATTGGGATGCAGCGGCGCTTCTTCGAGATCTTCGGGGAGTCGGCGGACAGCGGAGAAGCGCGATCGTGGCGCAACAGCATTCCCACCGTCGTCGAGCGACTGACCGCGGCCGGTCTGGGCGGAGTCCAGGTGCTGCTGGAGATGAGCAGCCCGCTCACCGATATCCGCATGGATATGGTCCTCGTCGGCTCGCGCCCCGGCGACGGGCGTATGTCGGTCGTCCTCGTGGAGAACAAGCAGTGGTCGCGGGTCGCCCCCGCATCCGACTCCGAGCTCGTCCGACCGGGCAATTCCCGGACCGGCATGCTAAAGGTCCACCCGGTCAACCAGGTCTGGGGATACCGCCAGGCCCTGCTCGACTTCATCCCGCTGCTACGCGACGCGGACGTGTTCTGCATAGTCAACATGCACAACGCTGACAGGGCAGTGCTCAACCCGATCACGCCGTCTGCTCAGCAACTGAGCGAGGTCGGCGAGATGCGCGGGTTCGCGCGTATGTACGGACACGGCGAAGAGCGTTTCTTCGAGAGGGCCTTGCGTGAGTTCCTCTCCGCGGAGAACGCGGACACCTATGCCCAGGAACTCATCGATGCCCCCGTGGCCCCGACCGAACCCCTCATGTCGGCAGTCAGCTCGGGAGTTCGGAACCGGTCCGTCTTCACTCTTTTGGACGAGCAGCGCGAAGCCTACGACTACGTCAAGTCCCGGGTCGCCAAGAGCAAGAAGAGCGACCACAAGGAGGTCGTCCTCATCGTGGGCGGTCCGGGCACAGGGAAGAGCGTCATCGCCTTGGAGCTGCTCGACTGGATCGGCCGGAACGGTCATCGCGCGGTCCACGCCACCGGCAGCAAGGCGTTCACCGTGACCCTGCGGACCAAGGCGGACGCCAAGAGCAGCCGGACTCGACAGATTTATCAGTACTTCAACAACTTCTCCGGTGCCGCGCCCAATGACCTCGACGCGGTGATCGCCGACGAGGCACACCGGCTGCGCTCCGCCGGGCACCGATCGAACGAGCAAGAGTCCCCGCAGGTGGAGGAGCTGATCCGAGCAGCGCGCGTCCCCGTGTTCCTGCTCGACGAATATCAGCGGGTCCGGCCCAGCGAGGTTGGGTCGGTCGAACTCATCACCAAGACAGCCGAAGCCATGGGGATCGGCGTCCACACCATCGATCTGCGGCACCAGTTCCGGTGCGGCGGGTCGCCGGAGTTCCTGTCGTGGACCGAGCGCCTCCTCGGCCTCGACGACGACGGCAATCCCCCGGAGCCTTGGCGGCCCCAAAGCGGCTTCGAACTACATGTGGCATCGAGTCCCAGCGCCATGGAGGAGTACCTTCGGGCCAGGCTGGACGAGGGATACAGTTCCCGGATCGCGGCCGGATTCTGCTGGCCGTGGAACAAGCCGCGCCCTGACGGGACGCTGATACCGGACGTGGTGATCGGCGATTGGCGCCATCCCTGGAACGCCAAGTCGGATCATCCTCTCGAAGGCGCGCCCTCGTCGTCCCTCTGGGCAACCGACGACGGCGGTTTCGACCAGGTCGGGTGCATCTACACCGCGCAGGGCTTCGAGTACGACTACGCGGGGGTCCTCATCGGGCCCGATCTCGTCTGGAACGGCACGGGCTGGGCCGCGAACCGGTCGGCCAACATGGACACCAGCATCAAGCGGGCTCCCGATTTCGACCTCCTGGTCCGCCACACCTACAGGGTTCTGGCGACCCGCGGGCTGCGCGGCGCTGTGCTGTACTCGACGGACCCGGAAACCAACCGCTTCCTGACTGAGGACCTCGGCGTTCCCGTCCTGTAGGCGATGCGGCGTCCCAGGCCGCTGAGGCGCCGGGCACCGGGCGCCGGAAGGAGGCGCCCGCCGCCGGAGGATCTCAGTTCCCGATGCCGGTTGACGCCTCCGCGCAGCGCCACGTGCGGGAAGCGGCACGCCCTCGCGGATGGCGGAGTCCGGTTGCCGTCCTCTCCTTCGGCCCATTGCCTCGGCCTGTCGTGCCACGGGGCGAACCCGGCCGACCGGCGAGAACCTCCGCGGCCGCGCCCATCGCATGGTTCGGCGTCGACGGAACGACGAGAACCTCCGCCTCGATCGCCTCTATCCTGGGCGCAGCGGTGGCCCCCGACCGGAAGGATGCGCGCGATGGCCGAGAGGTGGTGGGGAGAGCCCTCAGAGTTCGAGTGGGAGCAGCAGGGCCTCGATCACATCCGACAGCAGATGCCCGACCGCGAGCCCTACCGCGCGTGGCAGTGCTTCTCGTTCACCGCCCGGGGCGGGCGCGTGCGCGAGTGCGACCTGTTCCTGGTCGCGCCGCACGGCGTCTTCCTGCTGGAGCTGAAGGCCCACCGCGGCCGCGCCACTAACCGGGGCGGCACGTGGTTCTTCTCCAAGGACAAACGACCGTTCGACAACCCGCTGCACGCCACCGACCAGAAGTCCAAGGAACTGCGGAGCCGGTTCAAGTGGGCGGCGAACCATGTGGAGCCCGGGCTCAGCATCCCGTTCATCGAGGTCGGGGTGTTCCTCTCTTCTTCTGACCTGGTTTGCGACTTCGACGAGGTGCAGAGCGAGCGGGTGTTCGGCCGTGATGGCCTGGAGAACCAGACCGGCCTCGGCGGGGTGTGGAGTGAGTTCCTCAGCCGTCCCAGCCGCAACGGGCGTCCGTCACCCGCCTTCCTGAAGAACGTCCGGCGCCTGATGGAGGCGATCGGAGCGCAACCGATCGAGCGTGAAATCGAGTTCAGCCGCTACACGCTCGACAGCCGCACCCACGCCGCGGGCCCGACCTGGACCGACTACCTGGGCACGCACTCCGAGCTGCGCCGCAAGCGGGCCCGCGTCCGCATCTTCCACCATGACGACGCCGACACCGACGATGAGCGCGAGTCGGTCCGGCGCGCCGCCGAGCGCGAGTTCCGCTCGCTGGACGGCATCGCCCACGAAGGCATCGTCAGGGCCGAGTCCTACGGGATCATCGAGCACCGCGGCCCGGCCATCGCGTTCGCGCACAAGGACTCCTGGCAGCGCCTGGACCACTACGTGCGCGAGCACGGCGACAGCCTCGACTTCGGCACCCGGGTCGAGATGGTCCGCCAGTTGGCCGAGGCCCTCAAACACGCCCACGGCAACCAGCTCTTCCATCGCGCGCTGTCTCCCTGCAGCGTCTGGGTGGAATTGGACGGCATCTACCCGCGGCTGCGCATCGCCGACTGGCAGGTCGCCTCGCGCCAGCACCCGTCCTTCCGCTCGACCAGCAACGCGACCGCGCTGCTGGGCACCCGTGCGCTGACCGCCCATGTCGAAGAAGCCGCGCTGCCCTACCTGGCCCCCGAGTTCCCGGGGCACGGCGTCGACGCCCAGGCCATGGATATGTTCGGCCTCGGCGCCGTCGCGTTCCTGATCTTGAGCGGGCAGACGCCCGGAGACGACCCGGGCGAGGTCAGCAAGCAGATCCGCGAGCAGGGCGAGCTGACACCGGCAGCCGCCAGCGACGACGTGACTCCGGCCATGGACTCGCTCGTGCGCGCGGCCACCCGGTGGCGGCCGAACGAGCGCACCGGCTCACTGCGTACGTTCCTGCGCGGTCTCGACACGATCGACGAGCAGCTCAATCGCGCCGAGGTCGTCACCGACCCCCTGGTGGCGGTCAAGGGCCAGGAGGTCTACGACGGCTGGGAGGTCGCCAGCGTCCTGGGCAAGGGCTCCACATCGCGGGCGCTGCTGGTGCGCCGGCTCGGCCGCAACGCCGTTCTCGAGGAGCAGGTCTTCAAGGTCGCGCTGAACGAGGACTCCGCGGCCGGCAAGTTGCGCCGTGAAGCGGCCCAGCTCGCCTCACTGAACAACCCGCGGATCGTCGGGCTGGCCGCAGACGGCGTCATCGACATCGGCGAACGGACCGCGCTGCCGCTCGAACTCGCCGGCGAGTTCACGCTTGCCGAGTACTTGGAGAGCAGCCTGGGTGTGGTGGAGCTGCACCGGTTCGGCCGCCATCTCTTCGACCTGGTCGAGTATCTGGAGGGTCAAGGAGTCGTCCACCGCGACCTCAAGCCCGCGAACCTGGGCGTGCGCGAGCGCACCCGCAAGAAGGGCCTGGAACTGGTCCTGTTCGACTTCTCCCTCGCGGGTGTTCCTGTGGAGAACACCGCGGCCGGGACACGCGGGTATCTCGACCCGTTCCTGGAGGTGGACGAACCCAAGCGGCACTACGACGAGGCGGCCGAGCGCTACGCCCTGGCGGCTACCCTGCACGAGATGGCCTCGGGTGAGCTGCCTGTGTGGAGCGAGGACGGGGTGGACCTCGCGTTCCTGCCTCCGAAGACCGTGCGTCCGCGGCTGGCCGAGGACTCCTTCCCCGAGCAGCTCCGCGCCGCACTGCGCGTGTTCTTCGAGCAGGCGCTGCACCGGCATCCGCAGGAGCGGTTCGCGTCGCTGGAGTACATGCGCAACGCCTGGGAGCAGGTGTTCCAGTCCGCCGACGTCCCCGGCGGGTCGGCCGAGGACGAGGAGACCAGGCGCCGCAACGCCGAGTCCGCCACGGCGGAGACCCCGCTGCACCTGGCCGGGCTCAGCCCGCTCGCCCTGGACGCCGCGACCCGGGTGCTGCGCTGCGAGACGGTGGGCGATCTGATGGACCGCCCCACCGTCGAACTGCACCGCAGGCGCGGCGTCGCCTTCAACACCCGCAACGAGCTGGTCAGCATGGTCACCTCGTGGCGCAACCGGCTGGGTGTGCCCGAGCCGGACGTCCAGGTCAGCGCCAAGCTGCCACCCGGCGCCGACGACCGCGCCAAGCGCGAGGCCAGCCTGGACAAGGTCATCCGCCAGTTCGTACCGCGGGCGACCGAGGCCAACTCCTCCTGGGTCCGGGTGGTGCGCGCCCTGCTGGGCCTGCCCGAGTCCGGTCCGCGCCGCCTGGCCTGGCCCACCCTCGCCGAGGTCGCCGGGGAGCTGGGGCTGGACCAGGAGTACGTCGCCCGGCAGCTCGCCGCCGCCGACGCCTACTGGACACGCAGCTCGTCGCTGCTGGGGGCGGTGCGCGATGACATCGTGCAGATCCTGGCCGGCCACGGCCGGATCCGCGAGGTCCGCCAGATCGGCGAGGAACTGCTGGAGCTGCGCGGGACCGGGCAGGACACCACCGCCGTCCGCCTGGTACTGGCGCTGGCCGTGGTCCGGGTGGCGGTCGAGAGCGAAGGGCGGCGGGACAATCCCCGGTTCACGGTGCGCCGCCACGGGTCGCGGGTGCTGGTCGCCCAGATCGTCGACGACGACCCCACGGTTCCGGTGGAGGCCGACCTGCTCGACTACGCGGCGGCGCTGGGCGCGCGGGCCGATGACCTGGTCGACTTCGACGACGCCGCTCCGCTGCCCACCGCCGAGGAGGTGCGGGCCGCGCTGCGCGCCGTCGAGGTCGACGGTGTGGACGGGGGAGTCCGCCACCTCTCCGACCACGACCTCGTGCACCTGGCCGCCGCCGCGTCGGAGAACGCGCAGGTGACCATCCGTCGCGAGCTGTACCCCAAGAGCATGGGGCTGGACCGGGCGCTGACACTGGCTCAGGCGGTGGGCTACCTCGGGCCACCCGGGATCACGCCGCAGCAGGTGCGCGACCGCGTGAAGGCGCGGTTCCCGCGGCTGCCCGAGCCGACCGACGCCCAGCTCTGGGAGGTGCTGGCGGAGAAGCACCCCAAGCTGGTCGAGCAGCGGGACGAGCGGGGTGCCGCCACGTGGGCACTGCCTCCCGAGGTGACGACGCTCGCGCCGCCCTCGCACACGGCCGGGGCCGGCGCGGCCGTCTCGGACGCGGAGCAGGACCGCTTGCTGCGGCGACTGGCGCGGGCCGCGTCGCGGGGCGGCTACCTGGCGGTGAAGACGTGGCTGACCGACGCCGAGGCGGCGGCGGAGCTGCTGTCGGCGCGCGGCGACGTGGCGCCGTTCGACGTCTCCGCGGAGTTCGTGGCGGTGCTGAACAGCCTGATCACCGAGTTCGGCGGACCGCCCTGGAACGTGGTGCTGGAGGCGGACCGCGAGGGCGGCCCGGCGGCGTTCACCAACCTGGCCGCGGACGCCTGCGCGCAGCTCGGCGAGCGCATCCGCGCCGCCGGGGCCGACCGGACGGTGTTCCTGCACGGTGCGACCCCGTTGGCGCGGTATCCGGCCGGGCGCACCCTGCTGACACGGTTGGCCGGCGAGGCCCGGGAGAGCGGCACCGCACCGCACGGCCTGTGGCTGCTGTGCCCGATGCGGAGCCCGCAGGCACCGGCCGCGCTGGACACGGTTCCCGCGGGGATCATCACCGACGCGGAGCAGGTGCTGCTCCCGCGGGGGTTCGCCGCGGGGCAGGACGCCGCGGCGTAGCGGCCGCGGTGCGCGGGCGGCGGCGTACCGCTCGCGCCGTGGTCGGAGCGGTCGGGGTCGTTGGTCGGCGGGTGGGCGCCGATTTCGGCGGATGCCGACGCCCGCTGTCCGCCGGTGTCCGCACCCGGCCGCGGCGTTTCGGGCACGCAGCGTGAGGGCACTTCTAGCAGCCCGCCCATCGCGATCGAGGAGTCTCGATGCCCCGTCCGTGGGACGCCGACCCCAGCGCGGAGTTCCGCCGCCGGATCGGCCCAGCGCCCCTTTCCCTCGGCGTCACCAAAGCCGGCCCGGACTGCCCCGACATGTGGGAGCTCGACAACGGCGACATCGCCGTCATCGGCCGCGACGCGACCGACGCCTATCGGGGTCGGCTGCCCGACGGGGTCAGCGTCGGCGCCGACGAACGGCTCGTGGTGATCCCCCGCGTCACGTTGACCGCGGCGAAACCGGAGATCCCCGATGCTTGAGCGGCTGCGCGACCTGCCCGCTCGGCCGCTGGACCGCCCCGAATACCACGCCCAGTACTGGAGCGCCTACGAGCACGGCGGGGTCTTCTGGAAGCTCGAGCGGGCGCAGCACTTCGAGGAGCCCGGGGACGCCAGTTGGGAGGCCTTCGCCGCCGGGGACTGGGAGAAGTCCCTGGAGCTGAACGAGGCGGACCGATCCGACGCCCGGGCCATGGCGGCCAAGGACCGCGAGGTCGGCATGGAGACCCGGCGCATCCGGGTCGTGGAGCACCCGGTGGCGCCGTATCTGCAGTGGGAGATGCAGTTCCTGCGCCTGCTGGCCGAGGCCGGGCAGTCGCTGCGTGTCGTGCCGGCCGCGGCGGTGGCGCACCTGGAGGACCGGGCGCCGCTGCCGGAGGTGGTCGTGCTCGGCGGCCGGGTGCTGTTCCTGGTCCGCTACGACTCCGCGGGGCGGGCGTGCGGCGCCTGGCGGGTCGACGAACGCGACGCCATCGCCGCGGCCGTCGACGAACTGGCCGGGTTGTTCTCGTCCGGGGAGCCCCTGTTGGACTACTTCCAGCGCGACATCGCGCCGCTGCCCGCTCCCGCGGTCCGTCCGTGACGGGTGGGCCCGGGTGAGGGGAGGACCGCGACCGCGCGCGGCGCACGGCGACCGCGCCGCCGTCCGCGTACTCGCGCCCGTCGTCGTGGCGCTCCTGGCGGTGGTGGTCGTCGGGCTGGTCGTCCTTTCCCCGCTGGGGCTGGGGGCCGTTGAGAGCGTCAGCGACGACTGGGAGAGCCTGAGCTTCGTCGGGCAGACCTACGGCGCCGCCTCCGCGCTGCTCGCCGGGCTGGCCCTGCTCGGGGTCGTCGCGACGCTGGTGCTGCAGGCACGCGAGACGCGGATGTCGCGGGAGCTGGCGCTGCGGGACTCCAACAGCGAGCTGCTGCGCATGGCCATGGAGGACCCGGAGTACGCGCGGTGCTGGGGCGCGAACCTGCCCATGGCCGACCGGGCGGAGCAGCGGCGGAGCATGTACACCAACATGATCGTGTCCCAGTGGGAGATGGCCTACGACTCCCGCGCGATCGGCGACGAGCATGTGCGCGCGCTGGCCCGCGGCCTGTTCGCGGGCAGGATCGGCTGGGAGTTCTGGAACCGGGTGCGGGCGTTGCGGCTGCGCACGGCCGAGACCCGCCGGTCGCGAAGGTTCCACCGGATCCTGGACGAGGAGTTCCGGCGGAGTGTGGAGCCGCCGCCCGACGCGCAGGACGAGGGGCGGCGGCCCCGAAGGGCGCGCGGACGACTGCTGCGGCAGGCGTGGCCGGGCGTCGGCGCGCTGGCCGCCGGGGGTGTCGCCGCGGCTGTGCTGCTCGCCCGCCGCAGGCGGCCGCGCGGGCGGGGAGCCTGCGACGAGCGGGGCGATAGAGGCCGGCGGCGGGGGCCGCGGTTTCCGCCTACGGGGCGGCGGGTGTCATAGCCGGGCAGGGGGACGGCGCCGCGGGTCGACGGGCGCCGGGTTCGGCGTCATGGCCGGGACCGGCATCGGCCTGTGCGCCGGGGGCCAGTAGGCGTGCGGGGGCGGCGGCGCACCGGCGGCCCGCCTGGCTGCCGGGGGCGGCGCGGTTCCCTTGGGTGGAGGAGGGCGGTGGTCGGCCGCCGTGCTCGTCGCGGGTGCAGGCACGGGTGCCCGCACAGGTGCCGGGGCGGGCGTCTGCGCCGGTGCCTGCGCGGACGCCGGTGGGGAGGCGGGTCGGGGCGCGGGCGTGGAGGGGGGCGTGGACCTCGTCGGAGTGCTGCTGTCGGCGGCGGCCGCCGGTCGGTGTCCCGTCAGCATCGCGGCGATGAGGTGTTCGAGCGCCTCGTGTGTGGGGGCCTCCACGAGGCGGCCGTGCCCGGGGAGCAGGGCCCACCAGGTGCCGGTATGGGTGCCGTACCAGGCGGTGACGCCGGGGAAGAGCGCGTTGAGGCGCCGGGCAGCCGGGTGGATCGTCGGGGCTTGACGGCGCAGCCGCTGATGCACAGCGGGCGGAGCGGGCCGACTCGCGGCGGAAGGCGGGGTGCTCATCGGTCGCCCTCCTCGGTGCTGGGCCAGGTGCGGCCGGAGGCGTCCAGATGGCAGCCTTCGTGCGCGGCCGGGCGCAGGCAGGGTGCGGGCGCGGTGGTGTTGGGCGCTTGGGGCGTGCCGCGGCCGCAGTGGTCGCCGAGCAGCGCGGCGGCGCGGGCGAGGATCTCCAGCGCGGCCTCGCGGACGGCGGCGGGCCAGTAGGTGTCCTCCCGCAGGCTCGCGATGAGGTCGTCGGCCATCTGGTGCAGGCCGCGCGCCTCACGCAGGTCCAGGCGGCGGGTGGGTGTGCCCGTTTTGCTGCGGGTTGTTGGTGCCGAGGCGGGGCGGTCGCGGCGGTCGGGCTCGGCGGGGAGGTCGAGGTAGGGCCGCGTGCGCGGCGGAGGCGGCGCGAACTGCGTGAGCGCGAAGTCAAGCGCGGCCAGGTTGCTGGCGGCGAGGGCGGTGGACTCGTACAGGCGGTGGTGCGCCTGGTAGGGCGCCGGGTGGCCGGGTGAGTAGGTGAGCCGCCACAGCGCGCGGTGGCGGGTGTGCACCTCACAGAAGCGGTCGTAGTCGGGCGGGATGGCGGGTTGCGGGGGGATGTAGGGGCGGGGGCGGTCGGTGCGCGGCGGCCGGGACGGCGGCCCGGTCTGTACCGCGTTCTGGATAGGGTCGGACATGTCGTCAGCTCCTGTGTAGCTGGTGGCCAAGCCCCGGGACGGTGCCAGCCGTCGCCGGGGTCTTTTCATGCGTCCACTTTGCATCGGAGCAGGTGAGGTATCTATAGCGAACTGGATACCGGGCAATTTTGGGGAGAGGTGAGGCTCAGGGAGTTTTTCTGTGCTGAGATGACAACCATGAGTGGAGCAACTCAAGACGTGGCACGGCGGTTCGGGCGCGAACTCTCACGGCTGCGCGAAAACGCAGACATCACGCAGGCCAAGCTTGCGAAAGAGCTGGAGATCAGCTCTTCACACCTCTCGAATATCGAACGTGGCGAACGAACCCCCAAGGGCTCACTCATCGCCCAGGTCGACAAGGCCCTGTCAGCAGATGGACATCTTGTTCGACTATGGGAAGAACTAACGGGAAGCGGTCGATCGGTCTGGCTTGACGAGTTGGCAGACCTCGAACGGGACGCCACAGCGATCATGGAGTCCCAGACGATGATGTTTCCGGCCTTGCTCCAGATTGAGGCCTACGCGAAGGCCGCAGTCTGCACGCTTTCGCCGTGGATGACGCAGCACGAGATCGCTGTGAGCGTCCGAAACCGGATGGAACGTGCCGAACGGTTCGTTGCATCCGAGTCACCGATTCATTGGGCCGTGATCGATCACTCCGTGATCACTCGGAAGATGGGATCGGACGACCTGCATAGAGAGCAACTGTCACACATTGCCGACCTGATCAGCGACGAACGTGTCTCGCTGCAAGTGGTCTGCGGTCGGCACCCGGGGATGGCCGGACCCTTCAAGATCATCTCTCCCCCCGGGGCCTCCGATGTGGTCTATGCCGAATCCGCGCACTCTGGTCAGATCATCGACACCCCCGAGGATGTTCGGAGGTTCCGTCTCGTCTACGGTGCGATCCAAGCAGCAGCACTCTCGCCGGACGAGTCCGCGCGGTTGATCCTGAAGACGCTGGAAGGATTGGAACATGGGTGAGTTCGGAGCCTGGCACAAGTCCAGCTACAGCGGAGGGGGGCACCAGGACTGTGTGGAGGTCGCGGAGTCGCAGGAGCAGGTCAAGGTCCGCGACACCCAGAACCGAGGAGCTGGCTATCTGACCCTCTCTGCCTCGGAGTGGTCCGCCTTCCTCGCCGACGTGAAGGGCGGCTTGCTGTAGCGCCGCTGGCACACGCGAGGGGTCCGGGCGCCCCGGACCCCTCGGCAGGCGGTTTACCGGCTGGCCATGATCAGCCGTTCTGGTGACCACAAGCGCGGGATCCTCGACAATAGAGGGCGTACGTCATCCCTCCCCCGCGCTGCCAGGAGTCGCCGTGGTCGACCATGCATCCCTGCTCAAGGACTTGCAGAAGCAGGTCAAGCTGCTGGAACAGGACCTCCGGGAGCGCAGCGAGGATCCCACCGCCATCAAGGGGATCGGCGAAGACGGACAGGAAGAGTTCTTCGAGGACGCGCTGCGTCGCGAGCACACACGCGCCTTCGAGGCCGAGCGCACCGCAGCCACCTACGAGACCTGGCGGGACGAGCGGGTCACCCAGGCGGCGGCTTCCTGGGTGCTGGCGACGGTCTTCGTGCGCTTCTGCGAGGACAACGGTCTACTGGAGCACCCCTACATCTCCGGCCCGCGCGACGAGCGCAACCGCTACGACATCGCGCAGGAACTCAAGGATGCCTGGGTGCTGGAGTGGCGGGAGAAGGAACCCGACTCGCCGGAGCGCACCGACCGCGACTGGCTGGTGCACACGTTCGAGGAGATGAGCGTCTCCAGCATCACCGCCGGCCTGTTCGACCGCAACCACAACCCGATGTGGACCATCACGCCGTCCCACCAAGCAGCGAAGGCCCTCATCGACTTCTGGCGCGAGGTCGGCGACGATGGCCACCTGGTCCACGACTTCACCGACGAGACCTGGGACACCCGCTTCCTCGGCGACCTTTACCAGGACCTCTCGGAGTCGGCCCGCAAGAACTTCGCGCTGCTGCAGACACCGGAGTTCGTTGAGGAGTTCATCCTCGACTACACGCTCGAACCGGCCGTCAAGGAGTTCGGCCTCGACGGCAACCGCATCTACCAGGCGGAGAGCAAGGGCTTCCGCATGATCGACCCCACCTGCGGCTCCGGCCACTTCCTGCTGGGAGCCTTCCACCGCCTGCTCAACAAGTGGCGCGAGGCGGAACCGGGCGTCTCGGAGTGGGACCTGATCAGCCGCTCCCTACGCAGCATCCACGGAGTTGACAAGAACCCCTTCGCAGTGGCAATCGCCCGCTTCCGTCTCCTGGTAGCCGCCATGAAGGAAGGCGGCATCCACCAGCTCACAGAAAGCAACCCGGAGTGGCCAATCGTGGTAGCGGCCGGTGATTCCCTGCTACATGGTCGAGGGGCACCGGGCCGCAAAGGCGAGGTGACGACGCCCGACCGTGTTCACCGATACACAACAGAGGACGTCCCCGACTATATTAACAAGCACGATTTGCTCGGCGTAAATAGCTACCACGTGGTCGTGGGAAACCCGCCATACATCACGGTGAAGGATAAGAAAGAGAACGACAACTACCGGTCCAGGTACTCGAGTTGCTCTGGAACTTACGCTTTGTCCGTCCCGTTCGCAGAGCGGTTCTTCAATCTCGCAAAGCGAGCCGGTGGCGACAAGGTTGGCGCTGGCCACGTTGGACAAATAACGGCGAATTCCTTCATGAAGCGCGAATTCGGAAAAAAGCTGATCGAGAAATTCTTCCGAAACGAGGTGCGCCTGACGCACGTCATCGATACCTCGGGCGCCTACATCCCGGGACACGGAACACCGACTGTCATCCTCGTTGGCCGGAACATGCTCAACTCACACAAGGCGTCCGTCCGGGCCGTTCTGGGGATCCGTGGAGAGCCCCAGCAGCCGCAGCACGCCGCAGAGGGCCTGGTTTGGCGTGCGATCACGAGCCAACTTCACCAGCCTGGTTCGGAGTCAGAATGGGTCACTGTCACAGAATTCCCCTGGAAGAGTTTCATCTCCCACCCCTGGAGTCTTAGTGGCGGCGGATCCGGAGAACTCTTCTCGACAATCGAGGGCACTGACACCCTGAAGTCTAAAGTCCGAATCATTGGACGCACAGCACACACAGGCAGCGACGAATCCTACTTCGCCCCCGTGAAAACGTGGCACCGATATCAAGCACCACCTGAGAAAATCAAGCCTCTTGTAGAGGGTGAAACTGTACGCGACTGGTCAATTGCACCAAACACAGAGACCGTATTCCCCTACGGAAATAATCTCCAGCCAGAACTTGCTGATGATTTCACCTCGAGACACCTATGGAAGTTCCGTTCACTTCTAAAAACAAGAAGAGAGCCAGGAGGTACACATGAGGAGATCGGCCTGACCTGGTATGAGTGGAGCCGATGGCACCCGGAGCGCTTCAATATTCCACTAGGAATCGGAATGAGCTTCGTGGCCACCCACAATCACTTCGTACTCGATCGAGGCGAGAAAGTATTCAACAGGTCGGCGCCAGTAATTAAGCTTCCGAAATCTGCCACCAAGGATCAGCATCTGGAGATTCTCGGGGTACTTAATTCGTCTGCGGCGTGTTTCTGGATGAAGCAGGTGAGTCACGACAAAGGTAGCCAGTCCGGGACCGGCGGATTCATGCATGACGAGTGGGAGAGGTTCTATGAGTTCACCGGAACAAAGATCCAAAACTTCCCCCTCCCCATGTCTTTTCCCCTAGATCTCTCCAAGGAAATCGACTCCGGAGCCCAGCACCTGTCTCGCCTGGAGCCTTCTGCAGTTTCCGAAAAAAGCACGCCCACCCGTGACCGCCTCAATGAAACCCGCGATGAGCACATCGCCACCCGTCGCCGCATGATCGCTCTCCAAGAGGAAATCGACTGGGACGTCTACCATCGCTATGGCCTGATCTCTGACGAAGAGCACGCCGAGGTGGTCCTTTCCAGCAGCGCGACAGTCCCGGAGGTCGAGCTGGGCGAACGGGCCTTCGAGATTCTCCTCGCGCGGAACGTCCAGGCCGGCGAAACAACCACTGTCTGGTTCACCCGCCACCACTCAACCCCAATCACCACCCTCCCCTCCCACTGGCCGGAGGAGTACCGCAAGGTCGTCGAGAAGCGCATCGAGCTGATCACCTCCCGCAAGGACATCGGCCTGATCGAGCGCCCCGAGTACAAGCGGCGCTGGCAGTCAGAGCCCTGGGAAAAGAAGCAGAAGGCCGCCCTCAAGTCCTGGCTTCTGGACAAGTGCGAAGACCGCCGCTTCTGGTTCCAGACCGACGGCTTCGGTGAGGAGCGTCCCCGCACGCTCTCCCTCCGCGCCCTCGCCAACCGCGTTCGTGACGAGTACCCCGAAGCCGCCGACGTCGCCTCGATCTACGACCCCGACAAGGACTTCTCCGCCGTCATCGCGGAGGTCGTGCAGACCGAGCACGTCCCCCACCTCGCCGCGCTCCGCTACAAAGAGACCGGCATGGACAAGCGGCGCCAGTGGGAGTACGTCTGGGACAAGCAGCGCGAGGAGGATGCGCTCAACGCCGACCTCCCCGAGGGAGAGCCGGAGAAGCGCCTCAACATCCCCGTCCCGCCCAAGTACACCTCCGGCGACTTCCGCAAGCCGACCTACTGGTCCAACCGCGGCAAGCTCGACGTCCCGAAGGAGCGCTTCATCTCCTACCCCGGCGCCGAGGACGACGAGGACGGCACCCTCGTCCTCGGCTGGGCGGGCTGGGACCACGCCCAGCAGGCCGACGCGCTCGGCACGCTCGCGCACAGCCGCATCAACGAGCACGGCTGGGCCGACGACCGGGAACGGATGACGCCCCTGCTCGCCGGGATCGCCGAGTTGATGCCGTGGGTCCGCCAGTGGCACATCGAGCGCGACGAGTACGGCGAGACCCCCGCCGACCTCGCCGCCGAGGACCTGTCCACCCTGCAGAACGCCACCGGCATCACCGCCAGCGACATGGCCGACTGGCGCCCCTCTCCGGCCAAGCGCGGCCGGAAGGGCACCAGCAGCGGTGCATGACCCCGACTGAGCCCCAGCCGCCCGCACCGATCCCGCTCCCGGCGGTCACACTCCATGCCCGTGACCGCTGGGACAAGATCACCGCCGCGAATTCCGCCGGCGCCCGCCCTACCCCTTACACCACCCGCCCCCGCCACACCGCCCCCACCGGCCGCTACCGGTCACAACGGCTGTTCACAACCCTGTGTCGTGTCCGAGAGCTGCCCCATAGTGTTGATACCGAGCGCTCCCGCCCCCGCCCGGTATCGCTCCTTCGACGTTCTGACGACTTCCTGACGACGGAATCGGAAGGTGCCGCGCACAGATGACCGCTCCCCCAGCCCCCGGTGCGAAGCGCGTCCTCAGCGACCTCATCGAGGTCCCCGAGGAGATCCACGACGGCGATTTCGTCTTCAAGCTCGCCGCAGGCGTCGAGGAAGGCCAAAGCGAGGCGATCGCGCAGTACGTGATCACCGACCAGCTCGCCGAGTGCTTCAGCGAGGCCCTCGACGCGGTCAAGGGCTCGCTGGCGCAGAACCAGTCCCGCGCGACCTACCTCAACGGCTCCTTCGGATCCGGCAAGAGCCACTTCATGGCCGTCTTCAACGCGATCCTGCGGCAGAACCCGGCCGTGCGCGACATCCCGCGGATGCCCGCCCTCCTCGACCGGCACGAGAACTGGCTGAACGGCAAGCGGTTCATCCAGGTCAAGAGCCACCTCGTGGACGCCGAGTCGATCGAGTCCGCCATCCTCGGCGGCTACGTGCGCCAGGTCCGCGCCGAGTACCCCGACGCGCCGGTGCCGCCGGTCTACCGCGCCGACGGACTCCTCGCCGACGCCCGCAACCTGCGCGCCACCCTCGGCGACGACGCGTTCATCGCCGGGCTGCCCGCGCTGTCGGACGACGGCTCCGGCGACGAGCAGCAGTGGGGCCAGTGGGCCACCTCCCGGACGTGGACGCCCGAACTGCTCGACCAGGCGTTCGCCGTCCCCTCCGGGACCGACGACAAGGACGCCGCGCGCCTCCGCCTGCAGCTCGTCAGCGCCCTGCTCCACCACCACTTCACCCGCTACGCCGACACCGTGCACGGCAGCGCCGAAGCCTTCGTCACCATGGACGAAGGGCTCTCCATCATCAGCCGGCACGCCAAGGACGAGCTGGGCTGCGACGCCGTCATCCTCCTCCTGGACGAGCTGATCCTGCGCTTCACCCGCTTCATCGGCAAGGAGTCGGTGATCAACGAGGAGGTGCAGAGGGTCGCCAAGCTGGTGGAGTCCTCCGAGAGCCACCGCCCCGCCCCCGTCATCAGCTTCGTGCCCCGACAGCGCGACCTGCGCGAGCTCGTCGGGCTCGGCGCGGGCACCGCAGGCGTCGACCAGACCCTGAAGTACTGGGACGGCCGCTTCGGGCACATCAAGCTGGCCGACGGCAACCTCACCGAGGTGGTGCGGCACCGCCTGCTGCGCCCCAAAAACGACAGCGCCGCCGCCGAGATCGCGACCGCGTTCGAGAACACCCGCAACGCCAGCCCCGAAGTCAAGGACGCCCTGCTCGACACCGAGGGCGGCGACGCCGACTCCTGGGAGGACTTCCGGGCGCTCTACCCCTTCACCCCGGCGCTGCTGCACGTCATGGTCGACCTCTCCGGCGCCCTCCAGCGCCAGCGCAGCGCGCTGAAGCTGATGCGCCAGCTCATGGTCAACCACCGCGACAGCCTGCCCGTGGGCCAGCTCGTCCCGCTCGGAGCGCTGTTCGACGTGCTCGACGACGGCGAGGACCGCCCGTTCAAGGACGTCCTCAGCGCGGAGTACACCAAGATCAGCTCCTTCTACCGGCAGAAGGTGCGCCCCTGGCTGCTGCACCGCCACGACCTTCGCGACGCCGACGCCGCGAACCTCGACGTCCGCGCCCCCTTCCGCGCCGAGGACCTGCTGGTCAAGACGCTGCTGCTGTCGGGGCTGGCGCCCAACGTCCCGGCGCTGAAGGACCTCACCGCCAGCCGCCTCATCGGCCTCAACCACGGCATCGTGCGCGCCCGGCGCACCGGGCAGGACATCGAGCGGGTGGCGGACTTCTTCCGCGACCTCAACGGCCAGTTCGGCGAGATCCGGGTGGGCAACCAGACCACCAACCCCACGGTCTCCCTGAACCTGCTGCGCGTGGACACCGAGTCGCTGATGCGCCAGGTCTACAGCGCCGCCAACGACCACGCGCTCAACCAGCTGTTCAAGCGGCTGCTCTGGCAGGAGCTGGCCCTGGACGCCGGCGCCACCCGCACCGAGGTCGTCTGGCGCGGCACCCGCCGTGTCGTGGAGCTGGACTACGGCAACGTCCGCTCCGAGGACCGGCTGCACCGCGAGCGGTTCGTGCCCGACACCGCGGGCGCGCTGCGCGTCGTCGTCGACTACCCCTTCGACGAGGAGGACAAGCACCCGTCCGACGATCGCGAACGGATCGAGCGGCTGCGCGAGGAGTTCAGTGAGCCGCCCGCAACGGTCGCCTGGTTGCCGAACTTCCTTTCGCCCGCCCGCCTCGAGGACGCCCGGCGGCTGCTGATGGTGGAGAACCTGCTGCAGCCCGGCGTTATCGAGCAGAAGGCACCCGACTGGAGCTCCGAGGACCGCCGCGAGGCCGCCGCCCAGCTCGACAACCAGCGCGCCCAGCTCGAGACCCAGCTCCGCGGGCTGATGCGCGGCGCCTACGGGCTGGTCGAGCCGAACGAGACCGACTACACCTCCTTCATCGACAGCCACATTCACGCCTTTCCCCCGGCGGCGAGCATCAGCCTGGAGGCCGGCAGCCAGTTCCCCGCTGCGCTGGAGCGCGTCTGCGGGAAACTGCTGACCCACATGCACCCCGAGCACCCCGACCTCTCCTCCGGCGGCAGCAGCCGGACGCCGGTGCGCCGCCAGGACCTCTCGGCGGTGCTGGAGGCGGTCGAGGCCGCCCAGGCCGACCGGCTGCAGCGCTACGAGCCGCCGAAGACGGCGCTTCCGGTGCTGCGCCGCGTCGCCCACGAACTGAGGATCGCGCAGGTCAGCGAGGTCTTCGTGCTGCGCGACGACTGGATGACGGCCCTCGACAAGGCCGCGCGCAGCGCCCAGGCCGACACCACCGAGATCCGGGTCCGCCACCTCAAGGAGTGGATTCGCGACACCGCCGAAGGCTCCGGGCTGCCCGACGACGTGGTGGACCTGCTCGTCCTCGTCTACGCCATCCAGTCCGACCGGGCCTGGATGCGCGGCGGCAAGCGCTACACCGCGGTCGGTATCGGCCAGCTCGAAGGCGACATCGTTCTCAAGCGCCAGGAACTGCCCTCCGCCGGGGACTTCGAACGCGCCAACGAGCGGGCCAACGGGATCTTCAAGCTGCCGAAGCAGCCGGTGCGCAACGCGCGAGCCGTGCAGCGCCTCGCCGAGCAGCTCAAGGAGCAGGCCAACCGGTGGCAGGCCGCCACCGAGTCGCTGCTGACCGAACTGCGCAAGCGGGCCGCGCTGCTGGGGCTGGACGAGGACGCGCCGCGGATCGCGACGGCCAAAGCGACACACGACCTGCTCAAGCGCATGCGCGGCCTGGCCGACGACACCGAGCTCGTCACCGCCCTCGCCCGGGCCGAGCTGTCCCAGGAGCCCAAGGTCTACCGCGACAGCATGGACTCCGCCTCCGCCGTGGCCCAAGCGCTGGCGGCGGCGCAGTGGCAGAACATCGAGGCGCTCGCCGAACGCGCCGAGCAGGGCGGCGAGCACGCCGAGGAGGCGGCGCAGCTCCTGGAGGGTCTGCGGCAGAACGCCCGCAACAACGAGCAGCAGCGCAGGATCGCCACTGAGCTGGAGAAGGTCGGGCGGGAGGCGTTCTCGCTGCTGGTGCGCAAGCCGCAGCCGACCGGCCCGGGTCCGAAGCCGCCCGAGCCCGTCGACAGGCCGAACGGGAAGCAACAGGTCACCCTCCCGGAGACCGGCGAGCACACGGCCACGCGCCGCCTGTCCGCCCAAGACGACCCGGCCGACGTCATCCGGACGCTGCGGCAGGAACTCGGTGTCGACGCGGACGCCGAGATCGAGATCACCGTGCGGGTGATCAAGTGAGCAGGGCGAGCAGCACGGCGCACACGGCTCCGGGGAAGGCCCTATGACCGCGATCGACACCGCAGCGGAGCAGACCGTCACCGCCGACGCGGTCGCCGGCGCCCTGGTGCGCGCGCTGGAGCAGGAGGCCGACCGCGTCGAGCGCGGCCGACCGCGGTCCCGCGCGCGCACGGTCGCGCTGACCGCCGCACCGAAATGGGACGGACCGGAGGAGATCACGGCCGAGCACGAGAACAGGCACGTGCGGGTCCGCGTCGCGGCGGCTCCCACGGTGCTCGCCGTGCTCGACCGGCTCAGCCGACCACTCGACGGCGCCGACTACCAGGTGCTGCTGACCCCGTGCACCGGCGAGGAGCTGGGCCCCGCGCTGCTCGGGCGCCTGCTCGGCGGCGCCGTGAACCGCGTCAACAACTGGGAACTGCTGCTCAGCGAGCTGAACGCGTTCTCGCTTGACCCGCGGCTGTACTCGCGGCGGTGGGGCTGGCTCGCCGACGCCCTGCGCGACATCCGCGCCACCACCGCACTGAATGCCTCGGGCGGGCTGATCCGCCTCGAGGAGGCCCTGCGGGTCGTGACCGCCGTCCGGTTCGGCAAGGACAAGGACGACCGGATCGACGCGGCGGCGCTGCTGGACTGGACCCGCGACCACGCCCGCGTCGGACGCTTCGCCGAGCTGCGCGACGACGAGCGCGACGGCCTGCGCGCCGAACTGGAGGCCGCGGTCGGCCCGGTCGCCCGGGTGGTGTTCCTGCTGCTGGACAAGGGCCAGGTCTACGACGCGCTGCCGACCGGCCTGGTCCTCGCCGAGCTGCTGCGGGCACAACAGGCCGGCGGAACGGCCGCACGCGACGCGTGGCTCGTCGCCCGCGAGCGGTTCTTCGGATCCGACGCGCCCGACGAGTACACGCTCTCCCGCTTCGGCGACGCCTGCGAGGCGGCCGTGCTGCGGATGATGGACGGCGACGACCACCGCTCGGCGGCCGAGATCGGCGGGCAGGCCGAGCAGATCCTCGGCTCGCTGGGCGCCGAGTCGGTTGCCCGCGGCAGCGGCGTGCTGACCGCCGGTCTGGACGCGCGCCTGTCCGCCCTCGGCCAGGAGATCGCGAAGCTGCTGCGGCCCGACCGCGTCGACACGCTCGCGCCCCAAGACCTCGCCGACGTCGAGGACGCGTTGGAGAACCTGCGCCGGCACCGCAGATTCAGCAACGACGGGCACGACGCGGCGGCCGCCCTCGCGGCCGTCCGGCTGCTGCGCTGGGCCGCGGGCGGGCACTTCGACGTGCGGACCGTCGCCGAGGGCGCGGCCGCGCACATCGACGAGACCGGATGGGTGGACCGGGCGGCGACCACGGTCCGGTTCTCCCGCACCGAGGTACCGAGCCTCACCGACGCCTACACGCGGTTGTACGCGCGGGTGCGGCACCTGCGCGGCGAGTTCGACCGCTCCTTCGCCCAGCGGGTCGCGGCCTGGACCGGCTCCTACTCCCGGACCGACCGGCAGTTGCGCGCCGAGAACCTTCTGCACGCCGTCGCCCGGCCGCTCGCCGAGCACCAGGCGCCGCTGATCGTCGTCCTCGACGGGATGAGCGCCGAGGTCGCCGTGCAGCTCGGCGAGCAGATCGCCGCGCTGGGCCGGTTCGCGGAGATCGGCAGGGGGACAGAGGACACCGCGCGCCGGGAGGGGGCGCTGTCGACCCTTCCATCGGTCACCACGTGTTCGCGATCCTCGCTGCTGTCGGGCGCGCTGCAGACCGGCGGGCAGAGCAAGGAGCGCTCCGGCTTCACCCGCCTGTGGGGGCAGCCCGGATTCGGCGGCCGCGACGCCGCCCTGTTCTACCAGCGCGACCTCGACACCGCCATCGGCCAGAGCCTCCCGCAGGAGGTCGTCGAGGCGGTCGCCGCGCCCGAGACCGCGGTCGCGGCGGTCATCAACGTGGTGGACGACGCCCTGGCCAAGGACCGCGGCGACCCCGACCCCGAATGGCACCTGGAACGGCTCGGCAAACTGCTGATGCTGCTGGACGCGGCGGCCCGCGCGGGCTGCCCGGTCCTGCTGACCTCCGACCACGGGCACGTGTGGGACCGCGGAGAGAACCAGCGCACCCGCGACGGCGAGTCGGCCCGCTACCGCACCGGCACTCCCGAGGACGGCGAGGTCGAGGTCTCCGGGGACCGGGTGCTCGCGGGCGGCGGAACCGTCGTCGTGCCGTGGGACGAGCGGATCCGCTACACCGACCGCAAGGAGGGCTACCACGGGGGCATCTCCGCGGCCGAGGTCGTCATCCCGGTGCTGGCGCTGCTGCCGCTCGGCGCGCCGCTGCCCAAGGGCTTCTCGACACTGCGCACCGCCCAACTCGAACCGGCCTGGTGGAGCCGACCGCTGGCCGGATCGGCGCAGCAGCGCGCCGCCGAACCGCCTCCCGCCGCCCCGGCCGCCGACTCCCCGCCCAAAGCGGCGGCATCCGCCAAACGCGGCGGGCGCAGGAAGAGCCCTACGCCCGCACAGGACACGGTGCTGTTCGGCGAAACTCGGGACAGCAGGTCGCTGGGCACCCGGGTGATCGAGACCGACATCTTCGAATTCAGCCGCTCCCACGTGCATCGCGCGCCCGATGCGGCGAAGATCGCGAAGGTCGTCGACGCGCTGGCGGAGAGCGGCGGCGCGCGGCCGCGGCTCAACGTGGGCCACGTCGCCGCGGCCGCCGGAGAGTCCGCGACCGCCTACCGAGCCGTGCGCTTTCTGAAGATGGTGAAGAAGGTGCTCAACATCGAGGGCTTCCCCGTGCTGGAGCTGCCCGAGTCCGAACGCGCCGTGGAGCTGAACGTGGAACTGCTCAAGCGGCAGTTCCTGCCCGGAGGCGGGTGAGATGAACCAGGTCAGCGCGGTCCGGCGCGGCGAGGTGATCGATGCGCTGCGGCGGGGCACCGTTCCCCGGTCGGGGCTCGACCTGTTCGCGGTGGGGCTGGAGCGCTTCGAACCCGAGGTGGAGCGGGGGCTGGGTACCGCCGCCGCGGGCGGCGCCGGGTTCAAGGCGGTCCGCGGGGAGTACGGATCCGGCAAGACGTTCTTCACGCGCTGGCTGGCCGAGCGCGCCAAACGCGCGAACTTCGCGGTGACCGAGATCCAGATCTCGGAGACCGAGACCCCCCTCCACAAGCTGGAGACCGTCTACCGGCGGCTCACCGAGCGGCTGGCGACCGCCACCCAGCCGCCCAGCGCCCTGCGCGAGATCGTGGACAACTGGGTCTACACCCTGGAGGAGGAGGTCCTCGACGCCGGCACCGTTCCCGAAGGCTCCGACGGGCCCGACGAGCGGGCGCTGGCCGAGGCCGTCGGCGACCTGCTGGAGCGGCGACTGGCCGAGGTCGCGCGCAGCAACCCGGGGTTCGCGGCTGCGCTGCGCGGCTACCAGCGCGCGCAGGTCGAGGGCGACGCCGCGACCGCGGAGGCGCTCATCGCCTGGCTCGGCGGACAGCCCAACGTCTCCGCCGCCGCGAAGCGCTACGCGGGAATCAAGGGCGACCTCGACCACTTCGGCGCGCTCGCGGCGCTGCAGGGGCTGCTGACGCTGCTTCAGGGGTGCGGCCACCCGGGGCTGCTGGTCGTCCTGGACGAACTGGAGACGCTGCAACGGGCGCGTACCGACACGCGCGAGAAGTCGCTCAACGCCCTGCGCCAACTGCTCGACGAGATCGACGGCGGCCGGTTCCCCGGCCTCTACCTCGTCATCACCGGAACCCCGGCGTTCTTCGACGGACCGCAAGGCGTCCAGCGGCTCGCCCCGCTGGCCCAGAGACTGGCCACCGACTTCCTCGCCGATCCCGCCCACGACAACCTCCGCGCCGACCAGGTCCGCCTCACCGGCTTCGACCAGGACAAGCTGCACCGGCTCGGGGCGGCGGTGCGGGAGCTGCACGCCGAGGGCGCCGACCAGCCGCAGCGCGTGCGTGCCCGGGTCGACGACACCTACCTGATGGAACTGGGAGAGGCGGTCGCCGGTGAGCTGGGCGGGCGGGTCGGCGTGGCGCCGCGGCTGTTCCTGCGCAAGCTCGTGGACGTCTGCGACCGCGTCGACCAGGTCGAGGACTTCGACCCGCGGCGGCACTACCGGTTGACCGTCGACTCGGGCGACCTCAGCGAGGTCGAGCGCAACGCCCGGGCCCGGAGTGCCGCCTCGGCCGACGAGGTGGACCTGGACCTGTGAGCGCACCGAGCCACGACCTGGACCTGCTGCACCCGACGCTGGCCCACCACATCGTCAACACGCTCGGCTGGCCCGGACTGCGCCCGCTGCAGCGCGAAGCGCTCGCTCCGCTGGCCGAGGGCCAGGACGCGGTGCTGCTGGCTCCCACGGCCGGCGGCAAGACCGAGGCCGCGGTGTTCCCACTGCTCTCGGCGATGGCCGGCGGCTGGGGTCCGGGGGTCTCGCTGATCTACGTGTGCCCCATCAAGGCGCTGCTGAACAACCTGCTTCCGCGCCTGCAGGCCTACGCCGGGTGGATGGGGCGCTCGGTCGGGCTCTGGCACGGCGACGTCGCCGCCTCGGCCCGGCAGCGGCTGCTGCGCGAGCGTCCCGACGTGCTGCTCACCACCCCGGAGTCGCTGGAGGCGATGCTGGTGAGCACCAAGGTCGACCACTACGAGCTGTTCGGGCGGGTGCGCGCCGCCGTGGTGGACGAGGTGCACGCCTTCGCCGGCGACGACCGCGGATGGCACCTGCTGTCTGTGCTGGAGCGGCTCACGCGCCTGCGCGGCGCCCCGATCCAGCGCGTCGGGCTGTCCGCGACGGTGGGCAACCCGGCGGAGCTTCTCACGTGGTTGCAGGGCAGCGGTGCCAGCGCACGGCCCGGGAGGGTCGTGTCTCCCGAGGCGCCGCCCGCAGTGGTGGAGCCCGCGGACGATGCGACCGCCGTCGCGCCTCCTCCCGGCGACGTGGAACTCGACTACGTCGGCTCCCTCGACAACGCGGCCACGGTGGTCTCGGCCCTGCATGCCGGGGAGAAGCGGCTGGTCTTCTGCGACTCCCGACGGGTCGTGGAACAACTCGGCGCGGGGCTGCGGGCCCGCGGCGTCACCACCTTCCTCTCGCACGCGTCCCTGTCCGTCGACGAGCGCCGCCGCGCGGAGGAGGCGTTCGCCGATGCGCGCGACTGCGTCATCGTCGCGACGAGCACGCTGGAACTGGGCATCGACGTCGGCGACCTGGACCGCGTGATCCAGATCGACGCACCGGGAAGCGTCGCATCGTTCCTCCAACGCATCGGACGGACGGGGCGGCGCGCCGAGACCGTCCGCAACTGCCTGTTCCTGACGCTCACGGAGGACGGGCTGCTCAAAGCGGCCGGACTGCTGCACCTGTGGGGGCGGCACCGGGTGGAGCCGATCACGCCGACTCCCGAGCCGCGGCACATCGTCGCCCAGCAACTGCTCGCCCTGTGCCTGCAGGAGTTCGAGGTGGGCGAGCGGCTCTGGCCGGAGTGGTGGCCCGGTCTCGAGCCCTTCGGCCACGGCGAGCCCATCGTCGCGCACCTGCTCGCGGAAGGCTTCGTGGAGCGCGACGGCGGCATGCTGATGATCGGTCCGGAGGCCGAGCGCAGGTTCGGGCACCGCCACTTCATGGAGCTGACGAGCGTCTTCACCGCGCCGCCGGAGTTCACGGTGCTGCACGGACGCACCGAGATCGGTCGCGCCAACCCCGCACTGCTGGCCTCGCGCGAAGAGGGCGCCGGACCGCGGCGGCTGCTGCTCGCCGGGCGCAGCTGGGCGGTGACCTGGGTCGACTGGAAGCGCAGCCGGTGCTTCGTCGAGCCCGCCGACGACGGAGGGACGGCGCGCTGGGAGTCGACCGGGCATACGGGCGTGTCGTTCGACCTGGCGCGCGCCCAGCGGGACGTGCTCCTGGGCGCCGACCCGCCGGTGCGGTCGACGAAGCGCGCTGCGGCGGCACTGGCACAGGCACGGGAGCGCCACGCGGACCGCGTGCACCCGGACGGGACCGTGGTCACCCGGGACGCCGGCGGCGACCTGCGCTGGTGGACGTGGGCGGGGACGAAGGCCAACCTGACGCTGCGGGCGACGCTGAGCACCGGCGTGGACCCCGTGCAGCGGCCCAACGACCGCCGGCTGCGGCTCCAGGAGTCGGTCGAACCAGCCGGATGGGCCGCACTGCGCGAATCGGCGGTCGACCGGATCGCGCTGCCCGAGGTCGACCGCAAGGCCCTGGCCGGGCTGAAGTTCAACGCGGCCCTGCCCGACCACCTCGCCGAGCGGACGCTGGCGGCCCGCCTAGCCGACGTGCACGGTGCCCGGTGCGTACTGCAGGAGCCGACCAGGTTCGTCGTCGACACCGCCGACCGATGACGCGAGCCGCGCCCCCGGCCGCCGCTGACGGCGACCTCCGGGTGCAACCGCCTCGCGCCGACCCGCTACGCAGCCCCACTCCCGTCATCCGCCCCGCAGGCGAGGGTGCACCAGGGTGCACGGGACGGTTGTTGCCCACCCCGCGAACCCCCGCGCACTCCCGGGTTCTCGCCCGGTTCCCTGCGATTGCCGGTACCGCGGGCGGTGACGCACGGACGCCTACACCTCGGTCGGGCCGGCCAGCTCTGCCAGGACGTCGGCGAGCGCAGCGGCACCGGCGGCGCGGTCGTCGGGCTCGGCCCATTCCTCCGGGGAGTGGCTCACCCCGGTCGGGTTGCGAACGAACATCATGGCCGTCGGCACGTGTCCGCACAGCACTCCGGCGTCGTGGCCCGCGCCCGAGTCCAGGCGGGGAACGTCGCCGATGGTGGCGCCCAGCCGCCAGCTGAGCGCGCTGTCGAGGTGCACGGCCTCGGCGAAGGACTCCTCGACCACGTCCAGGCTGCACCCCTCCTCGGCGGCGGCGTGTTCGGCCGCGGCGCTGATCTGCTCGACGAGCCCGCGTACCTGGGTGTCGGTCGCGGCCCGTGCGTCCAGCCACGCGTCCACCGCCGAGGCGATCACGTTGGTGCCGCCCGGCCGCGGGTGCAACCGCCCCACCGTCGCACGCGCCCCCGGCACCGACTTCGCGATCCGCCGGGCGGCGAGAACCAGCTCAGCGGCGGGAAGGGCGGGGTCGCTGCGGTCGTCCATGCCGGTGGCCCCCGCGTGGTTGCCCTGGCCGCGGAAGCCGAACCGCCAGCGCCCGTGGCCCAGGATCGAGCCCGCGATCGCCAGCGGACGGTCGCGATCGGCCAAGGCCCGCCCCTGCTCCACGTGCAGTTCGACGAAGCGGCCGATGCGGCCCAGGGTCTGGGGGTCGGCTCCCAGCTCGGACGGGGCGAGACCGGCTGCGGCGACGGCATCGGCGAGGGTCGTGCCCTCGCTGTCGCGCGCTCGGCGGGCCAGGTCGGCATTGATCGACCCGGTCATCAGGCCGGACCCGAGGCAGGGAAGGCCGAAGCGTGTTCCCTCCTCCTCGGCGAAGGCCACGATCGCCAGCGGGCGCTCCGGCACGAAGCCGCGCTCCCGCAACCGCCCCACCGCGGCGAATGCGGCGGCGATGCCCAGAGGGCCGTCGTAAGGTCCGCCGCCGGGCACCGAGTCGAGGTGGCTGCCCGTCACGACCGCGTCCGGCCCCGGCTCCGGCCACCACGCCCACAGGTTGGCGTTTCGATCGGTCTCGACCGCAAGGCCGCGCCTACCGGCTTCTTCGGTGAACCACGTGCGCAACTCGCGTTCGGCACCGTCGAAGAGATGCCGCGACCACCCCCCGTTGGCCCTGTCGCGGCCGACGTCGTCGATCGCGCCGAGCAGGCGGTTGATGTCGCTCAGGTCGGAAGCGCTGTTCGTCATCGGGTGGACACGCCCTTCTGGTTCGGTGGATTCATGGCGGGGCGGTACCGGTTCCCGCGGGCGGCGGGCCCGGCCGGGCACAACGTCAGACCCGGGGCGGGGCGGGGGCAGCGGGGACGTCCCAGGCATCGACCGGAACCGTGCCGATGCTTCGCTCCTCGCGGTCGAGCAGCCGCCCCATCCGCTTGATGTGGCGAAAGGCGACCGCCCGGTCGACGATCGTCATCGCGGGCACGCGGCGGGCGAGCTCCATCTCCAGCCGCTGCAGGTCGCCGGCGGTGCGCAGCCACACGCTGAAGAGCAGGTTGGCGGGCCCCCCGGTCAGGGTCATGCACATGCGGGTCTCCGCCAGTGAGGCGACAAGCTGGGCGACCCGGTCGAGGTCGCCGGCGGCGACATCCGACCACACGCTGGCCGAGACGGGCCAGTCGGACAGGGGGCGCGCGATCTCGCAGCGGATCGAGAGGTGCCCGTCGACGATCAGGTGGCGCAGCCAGCGCCGCACTGTGCTCACGCCCACGCCCAGGTGCGCGGCGAGGTCGGTGTAGGACTCCCGGCCGTTGTAGGACAGGCGGGCGGCGAGCTCGCGGTCCCGGTCGGTCAGGGAGTAGCGGCTGTTGACCGTCGACGCCTTGGAGGTGCCGGACTCCTCCATTTTCGCCCGTTGCTGGGAGTCCAGGGCCCGCAGGTCCCAGCCGCTGCCCTCCGCATAGACCCGGGTCGCGATCTGGGTGCGGGTCTCACGGACGCCGGGCAGCCCTGCCAGAACGTCGAGCAGGAAGCCGGACAGTGCCGCCAGGTCGGGGACGAACACCGTCAGGTAGAGGTCCCGGTTGCCGCTCACGTGCTCCACCGTCGCCACCTGCGCCATCGCGGAGACCGCGGCGGCCACCTCCGATGTGCGCCCCGCCTCGCACTGGACGTCGATGAACGCGGTGCACAGGACGGTGTACTGGCTGGGACCGGGCGAGCAGGTGATCCAGGCGCTGCCGGAGTCGGCCATCTGCGCCCACCGCCGTGCGACGGTGACCGCGTCGACCCCCAGGGCGGACCCGATCCGCGACCAGGTGCCCCGGGGTTCAAGCTGCAAGGCGCTGACGATACTCAGATCCAGCTCGTCGAGGCTGGCATATTCCTGCATGGATCCGAACGTACCAAAAACATTCTGCAAATTTACTGACCTTGCTGATCACATAGCTCACCATAACGGGAAGTTTCGCCGACGTCCCCCTGTGCTCCCCCGGAGCCAGCCGAAGGAGCGATGACCCATGGCCGTCAAGGCAAAGAAGCGCGCGGACGGCGTGCTCGCGCGCCTGCTGGGCGGGATAGAACGGGCCGGCAACCGCTTGCCGCACCCGTTCATGCTCTTCATCTACCTCGCCCTCTTCATCGCGGTCGTCTCCTGGCTGGTGAGTCTCACCGGAGCCACGGTGGCCGACCCGGAGACCGGGGAGCAGGTGGCGGTCCGCAGCCTCCTCTCCGGCGAGGGCCTCGTTCACGTCCTGACCTCGATGCTCCCGAACTTCGTGGAGTTCCCCCCGCTGGGACTCGTTCTCACGATGATGCTGGGTATCGGACTGGCCCAGCGGGTCGGGCTGCTCGAGACGCTCATCAAGCGGACGATCCTCAAGGCCCCCCGGAAGGTGACGACGGCGGCGATCATCCTGACCGGAATCTGCGGCAACCTCGCCTCAGACGCCGCGTTCATCGTCATCCCGCCACTCGCCGCCGTCGTCTTCCTCCAGCTGGGGCGCCACCCCCTGGCCGGCCTGGCAGCGGGCTTCGCCGCGGTCGGGTCGGGCTTCTCCGCGAACTTCATGATCGCCGGCACGGACGCGCTGCTGTCCGGCATCTCCACGGAGGCGGCGGGGATCGTGGACGACAGCGTCACCGTCTCGCCGCTCGCCAACTACTTCTTCATGGCCTTCTCCGTGGTCCTGCTCACCTCCGTGGGCGTCTTCGTCACGCACCGGATCGTCGAACCGCGCCTGGGGGCCTATGAGGGCACCCCGGACGAGGACGGCGGGGCCGACCCCGCGCAGCCGGCGGAGGACGGCGCAACCGAAGCCGTCGAGGAGAACCCGAAGGCCGGCCGCGGGCTGCGCAACGCCGGGCTGGTCGCACTCGCCTACATCGCCGTGGTCGTGGCCGCCGTCCTGCCCTCAGGTTCCCCGCTGCGCGGAGAGAACGGCGCGATCCTGGAGTCGCCGCTGCTTGAGGGCGTCATCCCGATCCTGCTGCTGCTGTTCGTCGCCGTGGCCGTCGCCTACGGCACCACGGTGGGCGCCATCCGCAACACCGGGGACGTCCCGCGGATGATGGCGGAAGCGGTCCGGGACCTGTCCGGATTCCTCGTGCTGATGTTCGCCGCTGCGCAGGCCATCGCCTGGTTCGACTGGACCCGCCTGGGGCTGTGGGTGGCGGTCAACGGCGCCGTCCTGCTGGAGGGCCTGGGCATCGGCGGCCTGGTGGGCCTCGTCGCGTTCAGCCTGCTGACCGTCGTGCTGAGCATGCTGATCGCGAGCGGCTCCGCGCTGTGGGCCGTCGAGGCTCCGGCCTTCGTGCCGATGTTCATGCTGAACGGGATCAACCCGGCCTATGTGCAGGCGGCCTACCGGATCGCGGACTCCTCGACCAACAGCATCGTTCCGCTGAGCCCCTACATCGCCGTGATGATCGGGTTCATGCAGAAGTACGACAAGAAGGCCGGGCTGGGCACCCTCTTCGCCCTCATGGTGCCCTACACGGTCACGTTCTACGTGAGCTGGCTGCTGCTGTTCATCGTCTGGACCCTGCTCGGGATTCCCATCGGGCCCGGCGAGAGCCTGCACCTGCCGGAGTGACCCGGCGACCGTCCGGCGGGCCCGCCCCTGCGGGCCCGCCGTTCCCGAGCTCAGCCGAGGCGCTCGGCACCCGTACCCCACACTCACCGAAAGGCCCAGATCACGTGCCCGACCATTGTGGCGAACTGCGCAGCGTCCTCGACGGGCTCAAGCCCGCAATCCTCAGCGCGAGCCGGGAGATCCACGCACATCCCGAGGTGCGCTTCACCGAGCACCGTGCCGCAGCGCTGCTGGAGAGGGCCCTGGCCGCCGACGGCTTCGACGTCGAGTCCGGCGCCGCGGGCATGCCCACCGCCTTCGCGGCGACGGCAGGCAACAGCGATGATCCCGACGCGCCCACGATCGCGCTCTTCTGCGAGTACGACGCCTTGGAGGGCCTGGGGCACGGATGCGGGCACAACGTCATCGCGGCGGCGGGGCTCGGGGCGTCGCAGGCGGTGGCGGCGTGGCTGGCGCGGCACCCGGAGTTCCCGGGCACCCTCCGGGTGCTGGGCAGTCCCGCTGAGGAGGGCGGGGGCGGCAAGGCGCACCTGATCGAAGCCGGATACCTCGACGGGGTGGACGCCGCCCTCATGGTGCACCCCGCCGGGCAGGACCGGGTGCACATGGACGCGCTTGCCCGCGTCGCCCTGGAGATCGAGTTCCAGGGCCGCGCCTCCCACGCCGCCGGCGCACCGGAGCACGGCGTCAACGCCCTCGACGCGGCCAGTCTCACCCTCACTGCCATCGGGCTGCTCCGCCAGCAACTGCGCTCGGACTCGCGGGTCCACGCGATCGTCACCGACGGCGGCCAGGCGCCCAACATCATCCCGGCGCGGGCGGCGCTTCGCGTCTTCGTGCGTTCACCGGACGACGCGTACCTGCGCGACCGCCTCCTGCCGGCGGTGAAGGACTGCGCTCGCGGGGCCGCCCTCGCCACGGGCGCACAGGTGGAGATCACCCAACCCACCCCCGCCTACGCTGCGCTGCGGACCAACGGGGTGCTCGCACAGGTGTGTGCGGAGGGGTTCGGCGCAATCGGGCGCGCACTCGACGACACCGCCGAAGCCGCGGTGCTGGGGTCCACCGACATGGGCAATGTCAGCGCCGTCGTCCCCTCGGCCCACCCCTGCCTCGAACTCGCCCCCGGGCTGGTCCTGCACACGCCGGAGGCGGCCGAGGCCGCCGGCAGCGCTCCAGGGGACCGGGCGGTGCTGGACGGGGCACTGCTGCTGGCCGACTGCGCGACCCGGCTGTACGCCGAGACCGACCTCATCAGCGCCGCCCACGCTGCCCACCACTCGTCCTGACGAAGGAGACACGTGACCAACCCGTCCGCACCGGCGGTTCCGCCGTGCTCAGCCGACCGGATCCGCGACGACGTCGAAACCCTTGCCACCTTCACCGAACCGTCCCACCCGGGCTGGACCCGCCGCGCCTACTCCAAGGAGTACACGTCCGCCCGGGAGTGGCTCGCCTCGCGCATGGCCGACTGCGGGCTGCGGGTGCGGCGGGATGCGGCGAACAACCTCATCGGCACCTGTGCGGGCCGTGCCGGAGGACGTGCGCTGGCGACCGGCTCGCACACCGACACCGTCGAGGGAGGCGGACGGTTCGACGGCATCGCCGGTGTGCTCACCGCCCTCGAAGCGGTGCGCACGCTCCACGAGAGCGGTATCACGCTGCACCATGAGCTGCGCGTGGTCGACTTCTTCAACGAAGAGGCCAACGCCTACGGGTTGAGCTGCGTCGGAAGCCGCGCTCTGGCGGGGGCTCTGTCACAACGCGACCTGGCGCTCACCGACGCCACCGGCGAGAGCCTCGCACAAGGGCTCGCCCGCGCAGGGGGTGATCCCGCCTCCGTCGCCGACTGCGCCTGGACGGACGACGAACTCGCCGCCTTCGTCGAACTGCACATCGAGCAGGGACCGGTGCTGGAGCAGCAGGGCTATCCGCTGGCCGTCGTGACGGCGATCGCGGGAATCGACCGCCACCTCCTGGAGTTCACCGGGCAACCCGACCACGCCGGGGCGACACCGATGGACATGCGCCGCGACGCGCTGTGCGCGGCGGCGGAAGCCGTGCTCGCCGTCGAGGAGCTGGCTGGCGCCGACGGGAGCGTGGGAACCTCCGGGCGGCTTGAGGTGGAGCCCGGTGCGGCCAACGTCGTCCCCGGAACCGCACGCGTGTGGGCGGAGTTCCGTGCCGCCGACCGGGAGCGGCTCGACGCCGCCGCCAGCGGGCTCGGCACGGCGGCACGCGAGGCCGCGGCGAAACGGGGGGTGGAGGTGCAGGTGCACCCGCTGTCGTCGGTCTCACCGGTCGCCGCGGACCCGGGCGTGCAGGACGTCCTGGCGTCGGCGGCCGATCGCCACGGAATGGCCACACGCCGCCTCTTCTCCGGAGCGGGGCACGATTCCGCCCACATGGCGCTGCTGTGCCCCATCGGCATGCTGTTCGTGCCGTCGCACGGTGGCCGCAGCCACTGCCCGGAGGAATGGACCGACCCGGAGGATCTCGCCGCGGGAGCGCGTGCCCTGGCCCAGGCACTGGTCGACTTGGACCGCAGTGCCGACCGCGCGTGAGGGTCCCGGTGGCAGCGCCGCGGCCACGCCCCCGCCGAGCGGGCGCGGCCGCGATGGGACGGCGGATGCCGGACGGCGAATGCGGCGACCGCGTACGGTCGACCGCGACCGAACCGGCGGTCCCACGGGTGCGCACCGCCGCGGGCGGCCGATTCCGTCCAGTTCACCCGGCGCCGCTGTCGCGGTGCGGGCGGGACTCTGTACGGCGGCACGGTGCGCGGCGATTGCGGGGACGGCGGCGGCCGCGCCACCTCCGGGGAAACGCCGCAGCCGGGCCGGTCAAGTCTGCGCACGGAATGCGCAACCCCGTTTAAGTCTGTGACCAGGGGGTTTAGGCTTCAAGCGCCGGGCCGACACACGTGGCGACGGGGCCCGTCAAGGAGACCCCGCCGTGGTCGGGGACCGCGCGGCCCCCGGTCGGGTCCGGCCGGCGAAGGGAGTCCGCCATGACCCGGTTGAACAGCACATCGGTGGCCCACTCGGAGGTGGACCTCCTCCGGGAGGAGTTCGCGGGGGAGGTCGTGGAGGCCGCGGACCCCTCCTACGAGGAGTCGCGCGCCGTGTTCAACGCGATGATCGAGGCCCGCCCCGCCGTCATCGCCCTGTGCCAGACGGTCGAGGACGTCGCCCGTGCTGTCGCGTTCGCGCGGGATCACGGCCTGGAGGTGTCGATACGCGGCGGGGGCCACAGCGTCGCCGGCATGGGGACGACCGAGGGAGGGCTCGTTGTCGATCTGCGCCGCATGACCGCGGTGCACGTCGACCCCGAGGCGATGACGGCACGCGTGGCGGGCGGCGCCACGATGAGCCACCTCGACCGCGCGACGGAACGCTTCGGCCTGGCGACCACGGGCGGCCGGGTCTCCACGACGGGTGTCGGCGGGTTCGTGCTGGGCGGCGGAACGGGCTGGATCGACCGCAAGTTCGGGCTCGCCTGCGACAACCTCCTCGCGGCCGACGTGGTCACCGCCGACGGTGCGCTGGTCCACGCGTCGGCGGAGGAGAACCCCGAGCTGTTCTGGGCGCTGCACGGGGGCGGCGGCAACTTCGGGGTGGTCACCTCGCTCACTCTCAGGCTGCACCCGCTCCCCTCGATCACCGCGGCCCTGATGCTGTGGAGCCGCGACGCCGGACCGGATGTGGTCCGGGCCTTCCGGGACTTCGCGGAGCAGGCCCCGGACGAGGTCGGCGGGGGCGTTCTGTACCTCACCGGTCCTCCGGAGGAGTTCGTGCCCGAGCACCTGGTCGGCAGCCTGACGTGCGCCGCACTGGTGACCTACGCGGGCGACGAGCGGGACGGCCGCGAGGCCGTTCGGCCGATGCAGGAGCTCGGCCACGAGGGCGGGATGACCGCCCAACTGCCGTATGCAGAGCTGCAGTGCATGCTCGACGACCCGCCGGGACTGCGCAACTACTGGTCGGCCGAGTACCTCGGCGAGGTCCCCGACGAGGCCGTCGACCTCTTCTGCGCCCGGGCCGACCAGATGATCATGCCGTCCTCGTCACAGCACGTCCTGTTCCCGCAGGGGGGCCAGGTCTCCAGGCCGGACACCGACTACCCGCTGCCCTGGCGCAAGGCGCCCTGGTGCGTGCACCCGTTCGGGCTGTGGGACGACCCGGCCGACGACGAGCGCGGCAGGCAGTGGGCGCGCGACGTCCGCGCGGACATGCTCCCGTGGTCGATCGGCGCCGTGTACCTGAACTTCATCGGCAACGAGGGGGCCGAGCGGATCGTCGCGGGGCTCGGCGAGGACAACTACCGGCGGCTGGCGGCGGTCAAACGGCAGTACGACCCGGACAACGTCTTCCACCGCAACCACAACATCAAGCCGGCCTGACAGGCTCTCGCGCAACCGGCTGATCACCGGTCCACGGGGCCCGAGCCCGCCGATCTTGTAGCTATCGTGAAGGAAAACGATTTTCAGTGACGATGGCTACAAGCTGTGTGGGGCCTCCCTAGCGGTCGGCCGTACCGGGGGAACAAAATGGGTGCGTGGTTCCCGGGCTGACGCCGCTTGATCTTGGTGCGTACAGCCCGTCTACAAGCTTGGTGCGGGGAG
>NZ_JAVREK010000022.1:0-119241 GCF_031845375.1 Streptomonospora wellingtoniae | reverse complement strand
CCCTGGCGCGCCAGCTCGACAGCGCGGCGGCGGAACTCGGGCGAGTGTGGAGAGGGCATGGACGACATCCTTCCTGATGATCACGCCTGCCCTCACCTCAAGTGTCCGCGCTACAGGGGGAAGCTCAACGGAGGTTCTGCACGAAGCGATCAATCAGCTTGGAGAAGTGCAGCGCGTCCCGCGCGGCCCGCCGGTAGTCATACGTCGAGGGATCCACCGGTGTGCCGTCCGCTTTCACCCGCCCGTAGGTGTCGCAGGTCAGTGTGAGGAAGAGCGAGGGCCGGAAGACGCGGCCCGTGGCCGGATCCTCGTAGGAACGCCCCACGGTGGTCTTGGCCATCTGCCGCTTGGGCAGGTCCGGCGCGTCCTGGCGCCGCTTGGTGGAGCGCACCCGACGAGCACTGCCCGACGCGGAGGAGCCGCGCGAGACCGAGCCGCGCAGCCCGGACGCGGTGATCTCGGCATCCAGGTCGGCGATGGCCTGATCGAGCGCGGCCACCTCGTCGAAGGCAGCTTCGCCCGCGTGCACGAGCCGGTCCCGCTCGGCGGTCACCACGGCGCGCCGCTCGATCCACGCCCGCTGAACTTCGGACGGTTCGTCGGGCGTGACGGTTGGATCCTCGGCGAGGTGCCAGCCCTCTTCGCACTGACTCCGGCGGATGGACCGTTTGCGCTTGGCGCAGGCCGGGCAGCGCGATTCCAGCGTGGACCCGCAGGGCACGTCCACGATCTCGGTCGCCCCGGTGGCGATGTCGGTCCGCCGGAGCGAGACCGGCCGGATGCACACGCCCTTGTCGGCCGCGATCTGTTCGGCCACCTCACGCGCCAGCGGTTGCGCCTGCCGTTCAGCCCGCGTGCTCTTACCGGTCGGGGTCGGCATCAGCCACCCACCCCCGCAGCGGCCGGTTCGGCGGCCATGTGTTCGATGTCGGCATCGGCGACGAACGCGGCCCGCACCCGCACCGGGACCGGGGAGCCTTCCAGCTTCACGAAGGCCACACCGGGAAGGTCGGGGTCGATCAGGTGCGCGTTGGCGCCCCGGTCGCGCGCGCCTTCTCCGAGCACCATGTCCACCTGCGACGCCTCGTCCAGTCGGAGGGCCACCTTGTCGGGAAAGAGGTTGCGCAGGTTCAGCACCTCCTTGCGCGGGTCTTGGAGCGCGGCCAGGACGCAGAACCCGACTGACCGGCCCTGACTGGTGAGCGTCGCTATCGCGTTCTCCGCTCGGCGGCGGATGTCGCGGTCTGGGTGGTAGGCGGTCAGGAACGCCACCTCGTCCAGCACCACCACCACGAACGGGTCCCGCGTGCTGGGCACGTGGACGCGCTGTCGGCCCGCGTAGCGCTCGGCGCGTTCTTGCATCGCCGCCACCGCCGATTCGAGGAGTTCCACGGCGTCTTCCGCCGCATCGGCATACCGGGCGAACAGGGTGCGCCCGAAGGACAGTTCCATCCGCTTGGGATCGATCGCCCACACCTGCACCGTGCCCGCGTGGACGGCCGGAGTCATGGCGCGGATGGCCGACCACAGCACCGAGCCCTTACCGGCGCCCGTGACGCCCACGGTCAGGACGTGGGTTCCGTGCAGCCGCAGCCGCCACGGTTCGCCGTCCTCGCAGCGCCCGACTGGTAGCGCCGACAGGTCCGGCTCGTCGGGCACCGGTAGAGCCTCGATCGGATCGGCGAGGGTGTCACGGCGCGGGAACTCCAGCACCACATCCCGTGGTCCGCGCACCTCGACCCGGCAGGAGGGGGCGCCGAAGCCGTGCGCCAGCTCCGCGACGCGGTTCTCGAAGTCGGCCGGGGCGGTGCCGGCCACCAGCTTCACCCGCACCCGGTCGGCCCACGCGGAGCAGGTCACGCCGCGAATCTGCGGGAGGTATTGGCGTTCAAGGTAGGACTCGGCCAGCCCGGAGACCACCAGGACGGGTTGCCAGTGGCGGCGGTAGACCCACAGCCACCGCCACGCGGCCAGCACCCGACGCGCCACCAGTGCCTTGAACGACTTTGGCCAGCGGCGCCACCAGATCAGCAGAGCGACATCGGCGAGCGTCCAGGCCACGGCCAGCCCCAGCCAGCCGACCAGACAGACCAGGCCCGCAGAGGCCGTCACGGTCGCGACGGCCGCAGGAAAGCGGAACGGCAGCAGGACGACGAGCCGTGCAAGGCGCCAGAGGAAGCCCGCCACGACGACGATGCCCGGCGTCTCGACCACCGGAGTCGAGAAGCGGATGGTCTGGGCGGGTACCGGCGCGGTCGGCTGCACCTGGGTCGCTCCGGCGCTTTTGCGTCCCAGCATCACCGACCACCCCCGCTCTCCTTGGTGCGCAGTGCGGCCAGTTCGGCGCGTGCCTCGTCGGCGACGGCGCGGGTTTCGACGTCGTCGGTCTGGTCGGCGATGCGCCCGAGGATGCTGGACTTCCAGGCCAGCAGCGCCGCATCGGAGCGGGTGGCGGAGCCGTTGAATGCGGCGTTGCGGTGGGCGCGCAGGGCGTCCATGAACTCGGCGATCTCGCGCGGGCTGACCCGCTTTGACGGATCGGACATACTGAACAGACACCTCTTCTGTGGTCTTTGGCGAGTTCACGAGGGGTTGAAGGGGCGGCCGAAGGTGTTGGCGCACCAGGCCGCCCCGCTTCGTGTTCAGGGGACGGTTCAGCCCGCGTCCTTGGAGCCGGAGGCACCCGCACCGGCAGCGGCCGGAGCCTTGCGCGAAGCGGCCCCGTTGCCGCCCGGCGTCTTCACCCCGCGTGCCCGCAGCGAGTACGCGACGCGGGGGCGGCGCCCGGAGTCGTCCACGTAGGGCATGACCGACATCTGCTCGAACTCCACGGGCCGGAAGGGCAGGCCGGGAACCTCGTCGGGCAGGGTCGGGCAGTGCTCGGCGGCGACCTTGACTTTGACGCTCTTGGCCTTGCCGCGCGCTTCGGGGTCGGCGTCGATCACGTCCACCGCCCACAGCGGCAGACCCGACACCTTGTCCATCTGCGGACGCTTGGTCTCGAAGTCGGTCATCGCCTCCACCGACAGTGCGTAGGCGCCGTGCGGGAACACCGTCCCGAACTCGATCGGCAGCGCACCTTGAATCGCCATGCTTCTACCTCTCTACGGCCCGATGACCAGGCCGGACATACGAAAACGTGTGGGCTGTCGCCCCTTCCAAAGCTGGAAGGCGAGCGGCGACAACCCACACGCTAACCCGTACTTTTAGTTGTGTCTAGTAGTTCGAGTACTAGTTCGCACTCAGAGTGCGCCCGTGCGCCTGGCCAGCCCTTGCAGCGCCGGTCCCGCCGGATCCTGGACGGTCAGCAGATCCCCGACGGCTTGGCGCACCAGCGGATGACTGCGCACCTGCTCAGGCGTGATCTGCTCGGCCTGCTCAAGCGCGGAGACGGCCGCATCGGCGTTGCGCCGCTGGAGGTGGGCGCGCGCCACGTCGATGAGGAACCGCCCTTGGCGCTCCGTCGACAGGCCCGAGGTGTCGACACCGTCAGCCGCCCGCAGCGCCACCCCGGCGTCCCCGAGCTCCACCGCAACCGCCACCTCGTGCAAGGACACGTTGGTCGGCCCGAACTCGGTGTTGTAGTCGTTGCGATCGCCCCCCAGCCGCTCAGCGACCGACCGGGCCTGTGCGATGTTGCGATAGGCGGTGGTGGCCTCGTTGCGCCGAGCCGCAGCGACGGCACGTTGCAGGGTCAGCGCACCGAACAGCGACATCGCTTCCACCTCGCCCCGATCGGCCAGGGAAGACAGCGCCTCACACGAGGTGCCGGCGGTCGCCTCTACTTGGTCGAAGTAGCCCGCCCCCTGGAAGGTCAGGCACAGCCGGAACTCACCGGCGGCCATCAGCAGCGGCTCATCGGCGCGTTCGGCCGCAGTGATCGCCCGATCAGCCGCGATCCAGGCCGCTTCGAACTCGCCGAGCTTGCTCAGCGCCGACGAGCACGCCTGATACGTGGTGTTGAGCAGCCGGAAGAGCGGTACTCGCTGCCCGTTGGGCACCGAACGAGCAGCCGCCTCCAGGTCCGGAACCAGCAGCTCCAGAAGTTCAGTCAGCTCCACATAGCGGCTCGCATGCGTCAGGCTCCACGCCTCGTCCACCCGCCTCCGCAGCCCGTCCACATCCGGAGCGGTGCCGTCTCCGCCGTTGCGCAGGATGGCGCTCAACGCATGCGCACGGCTGAGCACCAGCCGCAGACGACTACTACCTGGGGCCTCCTCGGCGGTCGAGGCGACGATGGGCGACTCGGCGGCCAGCTCCGAGAGCGGCACCTCCAATACCTCGGCGACGGCTTCCAGCACCGACATGCGATCGATCCGGCGAACCCCCCGCTCTACCTGGGAGACCCACGCCTCCGACCGATCGACGAGCCCGGCGAACTCCCGCTGCGAGAGCCCGCGCCGCTTGCGGTGCTGGGCGATCTTGCGCCCGAGCGCCTTCTGATACTCGTTGCTCACCCGGAGACTCCCTTAGCGTCCTGCGCCTGGAGAAAGTCCACGTCCACCGAGGCCAAGTACTGGCCGCGCGCATCGAGGAAGCGCTTCACGTGCGGCTGCTGTTCGTGAGCGTCGAAGGCCGCCCGGTCGCGGTAGAGCTCGTAGAAGTACCGCTCAAGCGGCTTGCCCTCCACGGTGTGCACCGCGTAGACGAGCGTGCCCGGTTCACTCTCGCGGATCTGCGGCAGCGTCTCCGCCACCAGGGCATCGAAGCCTGACGCGCTCTCCTCGTCCTTCAGCGTGAACCGCACCGCCAGTCCGAACATGGCGTCTCCTCACCTCACGTCGACATCACTAGTCGCACTAATTGTCTTCCAAACGTAGTGCAAGTACCAGGCACCTAATGTACGGTAGCCGTACTTATAGTACTAGTCATGCAGCTCATTGTCTTGTGATCTGCCGAACTCACCGAGGTGAGGCGTATGACCCTCCACCCAAACGACGCCGACCGCCCCCGAGTCGCCGCCTGCCGCTGGTTCCCTGGAAGCCCCTCCGCCGTGCGGGACGTGCGCCGGTTCATCACCAACCGCCTCCAGGACTGCCCCGCCGCTGATGACGCCGTCCTCATCGCCAGCGAACTCGCCACCAACGCCATCCAGCACACCGAGTCGGGCACCTGGACGACCGGCTTCCTTGTGATGCTGGAACACACCGCCGACGAGGGAGCCTTGATCACCGTCCACGACGCCGGCACCGCTGCCCGCACGCCCTACCTCGCCGAGTCCAACCCGAACACCGAGCACGGCCGCGGCTTGAGCCTCGTCAACGCCATCGCCAAGAGTTGGGGCAGCCAGGGCGGACCGGCCGAGCGTATGACCTGGTGCGTTGTGCAATGCCGCAACAGGTCAGGGGCTCCTGTAGAAATGTTCAGCACGCACGACTAGCCTGTTACGGGCAACGTTTTAGACAATTGGAATGCCGCCATCGCCCCATGGACACTGAAATCGCGGGAATTCTGGCTCAGAATATTCCCGTGGCAATCATTGCCATTATTGTTGAGTATAGGGTTTTAATCTTCCATGAAAAACCTTTTAATCGGGAGTACATTGGAACGCCCGATAGCATTTCTCTAGTAGAGAGGAAGCGGGCTGCAATCGCTCTGCTATTAGAGCGAACGCGGCCGAGGATGCTATCGACACACTCTAAGAGAAAACTTAACAAGCAACTTCGGGTGCAACTTAGATCACTTGATCGGGAACTAGAAAGACTCCGTTGTGCCGAAGATCGGGAGATGGAGGAAGTTCGCTCGCAGGCTCGTTATGACAGCCTCATGATAGTGATTTTCTACTTAATCTTCATGATTTTGATTGTGCTGGAGCTTATTGTGTTGGGGGTGCATGGAAGTCTTATAAAGTTGCCTATTCAGGCAAACTTTGCTATTCCCGGAATGTTCTGCGCTGCTTTGTCGATGGCAATCCTTATGCCTCTTGGTCGTCACTTCACTCTCGATTTTCATCCAGAGTGGGTTGTGCGTCGACTAAATTTGAGATGGCGATCGCGTGTTTTTATGGCGCTAATGGTTTCCGCAATGTTGGCAATCTTTATCGTTTCGTTTATAATTGCGCTTCCATGATTTCGCGTTCGAGGTTCTGATTGCGTTGCCGAATTAGGCTGTATGGGATCAAGGCGACGGCGCTCCGCGCCGTCGCTACCGGCTTGCCGTCCGCACGCTCGGGCTGCGGGCTGGCGCCCGGTCCCGAGCGTGCGGACGGCCGCCGGGGGATCGCAGCACCGCGCGCCGCTTGAACCACATTCGCCCCATCGGGGTCGCGCCGTCGCCGGAACATGGCTAGCCAGAGCGCCGACAGGTTCGCATCGGAAACCGCCCTATGGTCACTGGCGTTCTGGGGCCCGAGGCACTCGGTCGCGCGACTCTGACTATCTCGGGTTGCCGGCACCGGCGCGACCGAGCACCTCGGACCGGGGCCCTGGTTGCTCGCTACTGTGGTCGCCGAGAGAGTGGTTGCGCGTGCGCGCGTAGCCGACCATTGGCGCTGGTGGCCGCGATGGCTGAAGTTCCGAGCGGATGCACATTAGATGCACACGGCATCGAGAAGGCCCGGGAAACGGTGCGAACCGGCGCGCAGGCCGACGCCCAGCTCAGCGGCGGTTCGGGGGGAGTGGCCGCAGCCCAGCAGCACCCCCGCAGGCTAACGAGGGGTTAGGGGTTCAAGTCCCCTCGTCGGCTCTTTTCATGCCGCGGGTGGCGGTGCAGCGGTGTCAGGGGATGCGTGCGACCCCGGCCAGCCCCCAGGCCCGCTCCGGAGGGATGTAGCCGGCCGCGTCGACGACGGGGGAGGGCTCGGTGGTCCAGTCGTCGACGTGGGTCAGCCCGGGCGGGTCGACGAGTTCCAGTCCGTCGAAGAAGCGCGCGATCCCGGCCCTGGAACGGGTTTGCCCGGGCGAGCTGGTGCTGGCGTAGAACCGCTCCAGGGCGGCCGCTCGGTCGGGAGCGGTCTCGTTCTCGACGTGGCTGATGGCGACATAGGAGTCTGTCGGCAGCCGCTCCACGTAGCGGCGCAGCAGCCCGTACGGGTCCTCGTGGTCCTGCAGGAAGTGCAGCATCGCGACCAGCAGCAGGCCGACGGGGCGGTTCAGGTCCAGGCGGCCGGTCAGGTCGGGACGCCCGAAGATGACCTCCGGATCGCGCATGTCGGCCTCGACGACGCCCGTGATCTCGGCGCGGTCGGCCAGCAGCGCCTCCGCGTGCACCCGTACGACCGGGTCGTGGTCGACGTAGACCACCCGGGCCTCGGGGACGCGCCGGCGCACGACCTCGTGCACCGGGTCCTCCGCCGGGAGGCCGGACCCGATGTCCAGGAATTGGTCGACCCCCTGCCGTGCCATGTAGTCCACCGCGCGGGCGAGGAACCGCCGGTTCGCGCGCGCCATCTGCCGTATCTCGGGGATCTGCTGCTCGATCCGCTCGCCGAGCTCGCGGTCCACGGCGAAGTTGTTCTTCCCTCCGAGGTAGTAGTCGTAGAGGCGGGCCGCGCTCGCCACTGTCGGGAGGCCGTGGCCCCCCTCCGCGCTTGGATCGGTGCTCATCGGTCCCTCCTGAGGGGCGAAGCGGTCGTGGAAGTGCACATTGTGCACGACGCCGCGGCTCCGGTAAGCGCTTTCTAAGGGGTAGCGGGCGCTGATGCGGTGGCGCTCCTCACAGCCGGTGGCGCGGCCGCCGACGACGCGGCGCGGGCGCGGGCACCCCGTCACGGACTGGCACGGGCGACGCCGCAGGACAGTGGTCGCGATCGGGACGGGCAGTCGGCCGGAGCCGCCGCGCCGACGGCGGAGGCCGCCTACCGGCGCCGCCGCGGGGCCGGTTGTGGCCGCGCCGCCCGCTGGGCGCTGCCCGTCGCTGTGTTGTACCGGACGGCGGCCGGTCCGAGCCGACCGGTCGCCGGGCGGCCGCCTACCGGGCGCCGTCGCGCGAGCCCAGGCGCATCCTTCCGCCGGTGGCCTTGTAGAGAGCCCTCGGCAGCAGCGATACCGGAACACCGGGCAGATCGCGCAGGCGGCGCTCGTAGGAGCCGTCCCGAGCGGTGGCACGCGGAGCGGACCCGGGCGCGGACGATGCCGGCCCCGACCCCTCGATGAAGGCCCTTGCCTCCGCGGAGCCGGGGATCGCCGAAACCGGCGCGCTGTCGGCATGTCCCGCCTGCGGGCCCGACGGGTGCTCCGCCGGGGCATGCGGCGGCGGGGGAGTCCACGCCGTCTCCGACCCTCCGGCCGACGTCGGTACAGCGCCGCCGGAGGGGAATCCCCCCGAAGGCGTCGGCTTCCACTGCTGCTGTTGCGGCCCCGGAGCGCCGGCGGACGGAGCCTGGTGCCGGAACGCCTGCTGCGGCCCGGAGCCCGGTTCCCGGCCCGCGGATCCGGCGGACGGCGCCCCGGCACCGGGATAGGCCGCCGTGTCCGCCGCCCCGCTCGGTCCGTGAGCGCCGTAGGTCATTGCGCCCGCCTGCTGCGGACCGGTCCCCGGGCGCTCCCCGACGGCGGGCGGGTCCGGCCGCCAGGCTGCACGGGACGGCTGCGGCCCGCTCGGCGTGCGGTCGGCGCGGGGCCGACCAGGCTGCCCCCACGACGGGTGCGGAGCCTGGGGCTGCGATCCGCTCGGGAGGTCCGCCGGCTGCGCGCCGCCACTGCGATCCGGGCCGGGCGCCCGCCCGGAGCCGGGGCCCTGAGCCGTCCCCTCGTCCTCGGGCCGACCGGTTTCCCGCTGTGCCCGGCCCGCGATCCGCGGAGGCTCACTCGCGGGACCGGCCGGATCGTCCGGTACCGAGTCGTCGACGGGACGGAGCCGGATCGTCTGCTCCTCCGGCCGCGGCTCCTTCGGTCCGCCGGAACGGCCGGGCTGCTGCGGTCCGGTGGTGGGGTAGGGCTGCTGCGGTCCGCTCGGTTGCCGGGGCTGGGGCTGGGACTGGGGTTGGGGCTGCTGTTGAGGGCGGTAGGGCGCGGCGCCCGGGTCGCGGTCGGCCGCCGCGGAGCCGCCGGTCCGGTGGGGACCTGTGGCCGGACCGGTAGGGCCTTCCGCTTCTGCTCCGGGACGGGCCTGCGATGCGCCCGGCGCGCCCGCCTCCTGGCTGCCGGTCGCCGCGGGGTGCGGAGCCTGCGGGGTGTTCGGGGAGGGCGGCTTCCCGTCCGTTCCGGGGCCGGTGCCGGTGCCGCCGCTACCGGGTCCGGCCGCCGGCTGGACCCGGCCGGACCTGTCGGCGCCCGAGCCCGGGCGTCTGGCGGGGGTCCGCGTGGAGCCGTCCGGCCGCTGCGGTCCGGTGGTGGGGTAGGGCTGCTGTGGTCCGCTCGGTTGCCGGGGCTGGGACTGGGGTTGGGGCTGCTGTTGAGGGCGGTAGGGCGCGGCGCCCGGGTCGCGGTCGGCCGCCGCGGAGCCGCCGGACCAGTGGGACCCGGTCCCGGGCTGCGCCGCGTACGTTCCGTGCGGCCCGCTCGGATGCTGGTGACCGGACTGCGCGGCCCGGTCGGCCGACGGCGGATCGCCGGGGCGCCGGGAGCCGGTCGTCGGGGGTTCGGCCGGTGCCTGGGCAGCCCCGGTGGAGGCTTCCGGGCCGGGGCCGGGGCCGGGGGCGGTGGCGGACGTGCCGCGGCGGTGCAGCGGGTGGGTCTGGTCCTCCGGCTTCGCCGTTCCGGTGCCTCCGGCCTGCGCCGCGTTGGACGGAGGGCCGGTCGGGGCGTTCTCGCGGCCTCCCGGCGCCTGGGCGCCCGGCCGGTACGGCGATCCGGTCCCGCCGGTGGCCGGAGGAGGAGAACCGCGTTCCGGCGCAGGTGCGGGCGCGGCACGGTCGGCGCCGCCGTGAGGCGCGTCGCCGCCTTGACCGCGGCCGGTCGCCGAGTGCGCCGACTCCGGCCCGTCGGCCGCACGCGTGCTCTGCCCGTCATTGGGTGCGCCCTGGCCGATGCCCGCGGCGTCGCTGCCCCGCCGTTGGCCGGGGGAGGGTCGCCCACCGGTCGCCGGGTGCGCCGACCGGGGCTGCTGCGGCCCGCTCGGTCCCTCGCGGCCCGTCCCGTAGGGCGCGCCCCCGGGGCTCTGGCCGCTCGCCGGTGAGCCGCCCTCCTGCCGAGGTGCTGCGGACGGACGCAGGGAAGGCGGATGCGTCTGCCCGGCGGGACCTTCGGGGTCCTCGCCCGCCGGGCCTCCCGGGCCTTCAGCGCCTTCCGCGCCGGAGCGCCGCAACTGGACCGTCTGGTCCTCGGGCCGGGGCCCTCCGGCGGCGGGGGCGCCGCCCGGCGGGTTCTGCAGCGGCGCGGGATACCCGGCTCCGGGACCCTGCGCACCGGTCGCCGGGTGCGGCCCGGTTCCGGGGCGGGCGCTGCCGGGGCCATGCGGCCCTGTCGCCGAAGGTACGGAGCCGGGGGCTCGGGCGCTTCTGCTTCTGGGGTCCTGGGCGCCCGTCGCCGGCCGCGCAGGATTCGTGGCCGCGGTGGTCTGTGCTGGACCGCCCGGGTTCTGCGGTCCGGTGGCCGGGCGTCCGGTGGCCGGGCCGTGCGCGGTGTGGGGGTCCTGGAAGCCCGACCCCGGGTTCACGGGGCCCGCCCCCCGGGCACCGCTCAGGTGCTGCGGCCCCGTCGCGGGGCGTGCGGGACCGGAGTCCGCAGGGGCCGTTCGGCGCTGCAGCGGGTGGGTCTGGTCCTCCGGCGCGGCCGCCGCGGACCCACCGGCACTGCCGGGGCCATCCGAGCCCTCGGCCGCCCGCGGTCCGCCCGGTTGCGCGCCGCCCGCGGGTGCGCCCGAGGTGCCGCCGTCCGGGCCGGTGCCCGCCGGCCCGGCTCCCGCCGTGCCGTCGCCGGTCGCCGCCGAGCCCGCGCCGCTCCTACCCGGCGCCCCGGTGGGCCGCGGCCCACCGCTGCCCGGCAGCCGGTACGGGCTGGCGTCCCCCGCGTCCTGGCGCGCCGTGTGCCGGCCGCGGACCGGGCCGGAGACGTCCTCCGTGTGCGTAGGCGGCCGCGCCCCCGGACGCAGGCCGCCGCCGTAGGGGTCCTGCGGCTCGTAGTAGCGGGCGTACGGCGGTGGAGGCGCGTCGAAGTCCGCGTACGGGGAGGCGCCGCCGTCCGGCGCATCGGGCGCGCTCGGAGCCGGGGACCGCTCCTGCGGTTCCCCGTTCTCGCCGTCCTCCGGGTTCTCTCGGTTCGGCGATCGGTCGGGCATGGTCGGGCACTCCCGGGTGTCGGTTCGAGGCGGCGCCGTCAACGCCCCCCGTCGGACATCGTCACACGGATCGGGCCGGCCGGGCTCCCGCCCGCGGCGCCGGCCTCAAAGCGACCGCCGCAGGCACTCCGCGGCGATCCGGGTCGCCGTCGCGTGCGTCGCAGCGGAGATGCGCGAAGGGTCGATGCGGGTGCCCTCCGCGAGGTGGCGGTCGAAGCCGAGCCGGAACACCTCCGCCCCGCTCTCGCGCAGGATCGCTGCCGAGCCCCCGAAGTCGAACGCGCGGTCATCCCCGCGCGTCTGCTCGGTGAACACGACGACGATGCGGCGCGGCAGCGACTCGGCACCGTTGGCGGCCATCCAGTCGAAGGCGCGCCCGATGCTCGCCGCGCCCTCCCGGGTGGAGGGCACGACCAGCACGTGCGCGTGCGCGCTCGCCTGCGCGGCGCGGTTGAGGCCGTCCGACACGTCGGCGGCGCGGTCGATCACGGTCAGGCCGAAGAACCGCGTCAGCGGCAGCACGGCGTTCTGGTAGCGGTTGGCGTCCAGCGTGCCCTGCGCGATCTCCTCCTGCAGCTTGGGCAGCAGCCACAGCCCTTCGCCCACCTGCTCCATGCACTGCGCGACCTCGTCGAAGGAGTCCGACTCGATCGTGCCCCCCGCCAGCCCCGGCCTCGCCGGATCGGCCGCACCCAGCCGCGGACCCAGCCCGCTGTTTCCCGGGCCCAGATCCAGGGCCAGGACGCGGTCGTAGCGGTAGTGCGCGAAGGCCAGAGCGAGAAGCGCGGTCACCGTGCTCTCGGCCGCCCAGCCGTGCGGCCGGCTCACCACGACGCGGCGGCCCGTGATCACCGAGCGCTGCAGGTCCCGGCCCAGCCGGACGGGCGCCAGGATGTCCTCGGGCGGCCGGAACGGACGTGCCGCGCCTCGGCCGACGCGGCGCAGCAGCGAGTCACCGTGCCTGGCGACGCGGGGCGCTGCCCTGCCGGCGGACGGTTCCGCGCTGTCGTGCATCGTCTGGCCTCCGGGAGAGTGTGCCGACGCTGGGTCGCAAGGGTCAGAACGTGTCGATGAGGCGCTGGAAGGTGCCGAAGGAGCCGATCGCCACCGGGATCAGCAGGACGACCGCGACCGCCTCGAACCGGTTGGCGATCCGCCTCAGCCGCGCCCGCGTGTGCTCGGCTTGATCGAAGGCCAGCACGACGGCCGGGATGAGCATCACCGCCGTCAGGACCCCGATCGCCGGCCACAGCGCCCACACCGACCGGTCGACCCAGGCGTCGGCCAGGGCGACCACGATCGTCAGCGCCGCCGCCATCAGCGGCGCCTTCTGCAGGATGAGCGGGTACAGGCGCGACCGGCTGCCCACGACGATCGCGAGCAGGCCGGCCAGTGCCGCCGTCCATCCGTCGAGGTCGGCGGCGAGCCCGATCCCGGCCACCCCGGCCGAGACCGCCGCCGCGACAGTGGCGATGGTCATCGTGCGGTGCGCACTCGCCAGCGCGGTCATGACGTCGGTGCGCGCCACGGCCGAACCCGAGCCGCGCTGGTCGTCCAGGGCCGTCAGCCCCGACATCCCCATGGCAAAGCGCAGGATGAGGCTGAGGACCACCACGCACACGATCGCGACCGCTGCGCCCACCTGGGACAACTGCAGCCCGGCGGCCGACCCGACGGCCCACACCGCGGTCAGCGTGAGCGTGACGGCGCCGCCGATGGTGCCGCCGCGCCCCAGCGGTGTCGTCAGGCCCAGGCCGATCACCGCGGCTCCGGTGATGCCCGCCAAGCCGCACCACTGCACCCACCCCGGCCAGCCGAAGTTCTCCGCGGCCAGCCACACCGCCTCGCCTGCCAGCGCCCCGCCCGCGATCGCCAGCGCGGTGCCCGCCGGTTCGCGCCAGGTCGCGGCCAGCGTCCAGCCCAGCGCCATCAGCACCGCCGCACCTCCGCCGAGCGCCAGGGCGCCTGTCGCGCCGCCGGTGCCCGTCCACAGCAGGGAGCCCACGGCGAGGACGAGCACGGCGACGGCGCCCGTCGCGCTCCACCGCCGCGCCGCGGCGTTCCACCGGCCGAGGTTTCCGTCGAGTACGTCTCCGACGGCGTCGGGGACCTCGTGGACGACCGGCGCGGGTACGGGCTCGTCGACGCGCACGAGCCGCAGCACGTCGCCGTCAAAGACGCGGCGCTCGGAGAGCGTGGAGTCGCCGTCGAGGTGCACGCCGGAGGCCGTGGCCAGGTGCAGGGGCAGGGCGGGGTTGCGCCCCTGGTCGCCCAGCAGCTTGAGCACCTCGGGCATCAGTGCGCCGATCGGCTCCTGAGCTGGGAGTACGGCGTCGACACGGCGGTTCTCACCGACGAGTGTCACGCGGCTCCAAGACGTCATCGAGCCCTTTCCCATCACTACTTCGCTGCGGTGCCCCGCGTCCGGCGCGGGAGCTTGGGGGTGCGGCGCCGCGGTCGCGGCAGCGGTCAGGCGGGCACCTCGCTCGCCTCGACTCGTTCGAGGTAGCCGTTGCCCAGCAGCCAGCGGATACTCAATAGCGCCGGAGGCTGGACGAAACCGCCGGCCTCGATGGTGAACCTGACGCCTCCGCCCGGGTTGGCGCCCTCGCTGGGGGACAGCGAAGCGTCGACCTTGAAGGGGTGCGTCACACGGTATCGGTGGTACCCGCCGGAGGCGGAGTCCGCATCCGCTTCGGCACCCGCACCGGCGTCCGCGCTCTCCGAGGGCGCGGACGGAGTCTGCGCGGGTGCGCCGGAGGGCGAGGTGTCGGGCGCGGGACTGGTGTCGGACGCTGCCGAGGGGCGGGCGATGTCGGGCAGGCCGCGCTCGCGGAAGGGCTGGCCGTCGGGGAAGAGCAGCGAGCCGCCCTCTTGGCCGAAGGTGTCCACGAGCATGCCCGGTTTCAGCAGGGTATTGACGCTGTCGCCGCTGCCCTGGCGGATCTTCGCACGGGCGTCGTCTGCGAGCTTCGCGGTCCGCTTCGCGGCCTTGTCCTCCTCGGAGGTGCCGAGGGGCCGGGGATCGGCGTCGACGAGGACGAGCTCGCCGTAGAGCCAGCGGGCGGCCTCGTCCTCGGTGGGGAAGTCCGCCCCGGTGCGGCCCTGCTCGTATTCGACGATGCCCGCAGAGTAGCCACGTTCGCTCTCGGTGAGAAGGAAGTAGCTGGTCGCGGTGCCCGCCGCGGGCCGCGCCTCGTCAGGCAGCACGTAGAGCTCGGGCGGCACCCCCGCGCTGTCGAGTTGGGCGGCGAGCATGTCCATGGTGACCTCGGCGCCCACCCAGTCGGCCGGCACGGGCGCCGACGGTGCGGGCGGAGGCGGGGACTGGACCCTCTCCTGCGCCTGGGCGGCCTCCTCCTGGCTGCTGAGCTGGTTCTGCAGGAACGACCACCCCACGCTGCCCGCGCACGCGACGGCGGAGACCACCAGCCCCGCGATGATCTTGGCGATGTTCTCGTCGAGCCTGCGGCGCGTGCGCTGCGGACCGAACAGGACCGCCTCCCGGAGCCGCTTGCGGCGCACGGCGACGGACTCCAGCAACTGGCTGTCGTAGTCGCGGGCCATCAAGCCTCCTTTGCGGAGCGGGCTGCGGATACGGTCCGTGGTCGCGGGAGGGGCCCGCGTGGCGGTCGCACGGCGTACGAAGAGGGCACCCGCAAGGTTACGGGCAGGGGGTGCATACCGAGCCGCGCGCCCCTGGGGCGGGTGCGCGCGGCAGAGGCGGTGCGGTGGCCGCGCCGAACGGTGCTCGGCGGCGGCCGGTCGACGCGGTTCCGGACGGGGTGCACACGGCGTCGGCGCGCCGGGCGCCCCGGAAGGCCGAAGGGGCAGGGGCCGGATGAGGCTGCGCTGGCGCGCCGCGGCGGTCGCCGATGGGCAGGCGGGTGCCTGCGGGGCCGGACCCGGTCAGATGCTCTGAACGGCCGTGCTCGCGCGAGACAGCGAGGTCTGGGCGGTCTCGTCGTTGTTCTCCAGTGTCGTGCGCACCAGCCGGATGATCTCACGGACCTCCTGGGCGGCGTCGTGCCACTTCTGCTCCTTGGCGTTGTACTCCTCGTCGACGCCGTCGGCGATGAAGTCCGCCATCGCGGAGGTCACGTCGCCCTGGTGCTCGCCGATCAGGCTCTCCAGGCGGGTCATCACCGCGTGGATGTTGGTCTGCGCCTCGCCCGAGGCGCCCAGGTCGTAACTGTTGCGTCCCATGGACATGTGGGGTCCTCCTCAGCCGCTGCCGGGTCAGGCCGTGCGGAACTTGGCGGCGTCGAAGTTCGCCGCGCCCATGTTCTGGTTGGCGTCGTCGGCCATGGTCTGGTTGCCGGACATGAAGGCCTGCTGCATGCCGCCCTGGCCCGTGTTGATGTTGGTCAGGCCGGCGTTGAGCTCGGCCGTGATCGTGTCGGCGCGGCTCTTGAACGAGTCGAACGCGGCCTTGCCGGCGCCGTTGAACCGGTTGGCCAGGGGCTCGGCGGCGTCGATCAGCTGGGTGATCAGGCTGCTGAGCTCGTCGCCCGTGCCCGACGTGTTGCGGGTCAGGGTGGTCAGGGTCTGATCGCCGAAGTCCCAACGTGACATCTGTTCACCTGCTCCTCGGTTACCTGCTGTCTTCCGCGGTTGGACGCCTCCGCCGGGTCGCCGGTTCCGGCGATCCGGAGTAGACGGTAAAGAGGGAGGAACCGCCGGATAATTATATGGGTCATAATGGCGATCGGCAGTCGGCTGCCGTGGGTCGGTGAAGCACCTTCTCGGGGGGAGCGACAGCATGAAGTTCGGACACGTCGATCCAGCCGAACCGCCCGCTGAGGACGGTACCGAGGCCTTCGCCCATCCGGGCGGGGAACCGTCCGCGGAGCCCGTCGCCGACGACGCGCCCGAGGCGGCGGAGCACGACGAGAACACCGGCCCCGACGACGAGGCCGAGGCCGGCCGCGATGCCGACCAGGACCCGCAGGCGCGCCTGAAGGCCTCGACCAGGAGGCTGGCGTCCCAGGTCAAGCTGGGGGCGGAGCAGATCGACGACAGCCTCACCAAGCTCGCACGCCAGGTCGCGGACCTGCGGATGGCCGAAATCGGCCAACACCCGGTGCAGCACCCCTCCGTCTTCCGTGCCGACCGCTTCTCCGCAGGTCGGACCGGAAGCCGCGAGGGTGCCGAGGGCTCTGCGCCGTCCGCGCGGCCGGAGTCGGCCGAGACCGGCCGGAGCGCGAGCGGCCGAACGGTGGAACCGAACGCGTACGGCGAACGCCCAAGCATCCGAGACCGGCGCTGAGAGGACGGGAGGGAACAGGCTGATGAGCGGCTGGGATATCCAGGCCCCCGAGGTCAGCGGCGTCATGCAGACCGTCGGCGGACATGTCAACGGCGGGGACGGCGAAGGCGGCCTGGTCGCCAAGATCGAGACGTTCGGCGGCCACGTGGGCGACGCCGGGACGGCTGCCGCCAGCGGCCCCATCGGCACCGCGCTCGAGGAGTTCGTCGGCGAGTACGGTCCTTCGCTGGAGGAGATGGTGCTCAAGAGCGGCAGTTGCATCAAGGGCTGCGTCGACGCCACCTCCGCCTATCTCGACGGCAACCTGACGATGGCGTCCGACGCCCAGAGCAACGCCGGGAGCATCGAGGAACTCGGCCTGTAGCCGGCGGGCGGCCGCCCGCCTGGGCAGCGGGGCCCGGCCCCGCCCGCGCACCGGGTCAGCTCCGAACACCCCCCGCGGCGGTCGACGGTGACCGCCCCAGACGGGCCGCCGACGTCCCCAGCCCGGTCGGCCCCCACGAGAACCCCGTCCTCGGATCCGGGGCGTGCTTGCGCCGCAGGTAGTCGCCCTTGTAGCGGAGGCACGCGCGGTGCCACTCCAAGATCCCCGACATCCAGTACTTGAGCCCCTCGGCGTGGCCGGTGATGATCGCGCGGGCGCGGTCGTCGAGCCTCCAGGCGTCGAGGAGGTCAGGGAGGCCGGTGGCAAGGATGTGCTCGAACTGCTCCATGCGGGCGCGCGCGAGGTCGACGACGATGTCGCGCGCGGTCTCGCGGCCGGTGTCGAGGAAGTTCTCCGTGACCAGGACCATGTTGTGGACCTCGCCCTCGAACTCGATCTCCTTCTGGTAGGAGTACAGGTCATTCAGGAAGCACGCGTAGTCCTGCGCGGCGGTTTCGAGCTCGCGCAGCGTACGAGTCCCGTAGATCCCCTCGGGGATCTCCTCGTCGTGCGCGAGGCGCGAGAGTCCGATGGTCATGTCCGAGCCGAAGGTGCGCCGGCGCATCTCGATGTAGTCGACGGGATCGGGAACGCGGTTCAGCGCCTGATTGTGCAGCTCCCACAGCCAGCTTTCGACCATGGTCTGCACCGCGGCTCGGAAGCTGCGGCGCGCCTCGGGTTTCATCGGACCCGCGGTGCGCAGCCACAGGTCGGCCAGGCCCCGTTCGAGCGGATTGGCCGGCTCGGGGGCTTGATCCTCCTCGGTCTCCAGCGGCATGAACAGCGGCAGCCGCTCGGTCTGGACCTTGGCGGCTTCGAGGTTCCGGGTGGCGCCGAACCACTTGGGATAGGCGTCGTCGCCGTAGGTGCCCCAGGCCAGCCAGTCGCTGGAGAGGTAGAGCTGCTCCCGTGCGGCGTCGGCGTGGATCATCGACGCGCAGTAGGCGAGGTCGAGGTCGATGAAGTCCTGCTCGCTCCAGACCGCGCCGGTGTCGGTGCCGGGTACGCGCTCCAGCATCCCCATGTCGCGGGCCCAGCCCACCGCGTAGGCGCGGGCGTCGTCCAGGTGCGGGCTGCGGACGAGGGGGAAGGGCATGTACATCGGTTCGCATTGCAGCTCGCCGACCTGCGGGAGCAGCGGCTGGGCGTGCTGACGCGACCTGCGGCGCAGGCCCGGCTCGACGGAGGACAGGGCCGGGCGCGCGGCCGAGGTGCCCAGGCCGGTCGGTCCGGCGAGACCGCCCGAGCGCGCGGTTGCGCCGTTGTTCATGTACCGGCTGGAGCGGGCGTGCCATTCGTGGCCGCCCGCCTGCCAGTCCTGCAGTCCCTTGGCGAACGCGGCGACGGCCGCCTGCTGGTCCGGCGGCAGGCCGTGCTCGGCCATCAGCGCGGGGGTCTCGACCAGGGCGGTGTCCTCGAACTGCAGCATCCGCGAGGTGAGCAGGTCGTTGACCAGCTCGGCGGCCTCCTGTGTGGAGCAGTCGAAGAACCGCTCCAGGACGAGTACGGCGTTGGAGTTCTCGCCCTCCTCGCGGACCTCGCGCTGGTAGGAGAACAGGTCGTTGCGCAGGTGCACGGCGTCGGCGAAGGTGTCGACGAGAACGGAGATCGGCCGCGAGCCCGCGAGCTGCGGCGGGACCTCGGCGCCCGCGGCGACCTCGACCAGGTTGGCCGACCACGGCGCTCCGCCGACCCGGCGGCGCATCTGGATGTACTCGATCGGGTTGGCGACCCGGTTGCGGTTGATGTTGTCGAGCTCCCACATGGATTCGACCATCAGGTTGTGCGTGCTGAGGATGAAGCGCCGGCGCCAGTCGTCGGACATGTGCGGCACCGTGCGCTGCCAGAGGTCGCGCAGCCCCGCCTCCGCGGCGTTGGCGGGCTCGGGCGGGTCCTCGCCGTCGGCGGTCATGAAGCGTTCGAGGCCGTCGACGTAGTCCTGGCCGCCGGCGAGGTCGCCGGTGTACTTGAACATCTCCAGGAAGTGGTCGTCGAAGAAGAACACCCAGACGTACCAGTCGGTGACCAGGTCGAGGGTGGATCCGTCGCAGTCGGGATGGGTGTAGGCGCACAGCAGTGCGTAGTCCATGACGGCGAGGTCGTGCTCGTCCCACACCAGTCCGCCTCGGGGCGCCGGGGTGTCGAGCATGCCCATCCGCCGCGCCCATTCCATCGTGTGCCGGCGGGACCGCTCGACGTGCCGATTGATCCGGGCCGGGTGCGACAGGTAGAAGTCGGGCAGTGTGAACGCGTCCATCCGCGTACCTACTCTCGTCGACCTGCTGGTGCTATTTCACCCTCCGGATCTTATTGGTGGCGTTCGGTGGCATGCGGGGGTGCTGGTTCGCGGATGCGAAAGGTGAGGCAGACGTGGCGGCGGAGGAAGCCTGATATGCGTAGTGCAGGTGATTCGCGGCATTCCCCGGGCGGTGCATGTCCGAAGGGGAGCGGCTGCCTTGCGCGAACGGAACGGAGAGCAGCGGTGTCTGCGGTAGCGCGGTGGACGACCCGATGCGGGCCCGAGCCGACGGATCGTCGGCCGCGCGCCGGTTCCGGCAGGGCGGGCGTGGAGAGAAGGAATCGGCAGACCGCGACCTACAGAGTTTCCTGGCCGGAAACGAACGGCCAGTACCGGGAGCCCCGGAGTGGGTGGTCTCCTGGTGACGACCCCCTGTCCTGCGGTCGTGCGCGCGTGAGTGACGAGGTTCGGCGAGTTCCGGCGGTGCAGCTTTGAGTGGCGTGATCAATCCAGACGAGGTGCCCGTCCCCCAGGTCGACTGCGACGCGGTCGAGACCGCGGGGGAGAACCTCAAGAGCGACGGCACCGACGTCTCCCAGGCCGGGCAGGACATCAAGTCCTCCTGGAAGGGACTCGAAGGGATCTACGCCGCCCCGGAGGCGGAGACGCTGTTCGCGGCGATCGACCCCGTCGCCACGAAAGGCGACGACTTCGACGGGGTCGTCACCAAGGTCGGCACCGCGCTGATCACGTTCGCGGGGGAAGTGCGGCCGATCAAGGCGCGGCTCAAGGCGCTGAAGGCCGACGCCGAGTCGTTCGTGTCCGACGTCGAGGGCGACGACGACTGGCGCGAGGACGAGGACAAGGTCAACGAGCACAACGACCTGAACAACGACATCCTCCAAGCCGTGTTCGAGTACCAGAGCGCCGAGCGCGACTGCGCCAACGCGATCACGTCGCTGTTCGGCGGCACCACGTTCGTGGCCCAGGAGCCTGGCGGCGAGACCGACCTGGGCCCCAACGAGGAGGCGCACGGCACGACCGAGGCGCTGAAGGGCATCGAGACGCCGTGGGCGACGCCGCAGGAGTACGACGCGCCCTGGTATGAGGATGCCTGGAACGGTGTGAAGGACTTCGGTGTCGGTTTCGCCGAGGACCTGGGCAGTCTGGTCGGGTTGTACGGCGAGGACGGCTGGGGCGTCGGTTCGTGGAGCGAGTGGGGCAGCAATCTCAAGAACAACTGGGGCGACACCCTGGCCGGCCTGGGCAGTCTGGTCGGCCTGTACGGGGAGAACGGGTGGGGTGTCAGTTCTTGGGGCGAGTGGGGCAGCAACCTCGGCAACGGCTGGACGGAGTTCGCGCACGCGATCGTGCCCTGGCGTGAATGGGGCGATCGGCCGGGATATGTGATCACGCAGACGATCTGCAACGTGGGCAGCATGTTCGTGGGCGGTGCCGGTGTGGTCAAGGCGCTGGCCAAGGGGGCGCGCAAGGTCGGGGGCAACGGCGACGTGGATGTGGACGCCAACCGCCCCGACGCCGACGTCGACCTCCAGGACGCGAGCCGGCTGGGCGACAACCCTGGGCAGACCACCCAGGGCCTGCAGAACCAGCTGGACGACCTCGACATCGACCAGCAGCAGCTCGACGGTATCCAGGACTCGCTGGACGAGGCCGAGGGCTTCGAAACCCAGCCGACCCCCGTCGGTGGCGGCGACCCGATCGACGCCGGCGACAACACCCCGAGCGGCGGAGGCAACGGGAACAGCGACGGCGTCCCCGACGGCGACAGCACGCCGGACGGCGACGGCCATACGGCCCCGGACGGGGACGGGGTTCCGGATGGCGACGGTGATCCGACGCCGGAGGACGGCGCCACGTCCGACCCCGCGGAGTCCGCTTCCCCGGACAACCTGACGAGCCTCTCCCCCGAGCAGCGGATCGACCGTGCCGAAGCGCTCGTGTCGGATGGCGCCCGAACGTTCAGCAACAATGCGGAGGCGAGTCGGTACGGACGGGGCTACTGGAACGACTACGTGGAGAACCTGCCCTATGAGCAGCGTGCGGCGATCACCGACTACACTCGGGACAAGCCGCATTACCCCACCTACCGCGAGATCAACGGGCAGCTGCGGCAGGGCGGTCCCTTCGACCCAGCGGTCGAGCACGACATCGAGAACATCGACAAGGCGCTGGCAGGCCGCCCGATCCCGGAAGACGTCGTGATCTCGCGCGGAACGGGACTCGGCCACCTCAGCGTTGAACCGCAGAACATGCGCAACGATCCCGACGGCTTCACCGACCCGGGATACTTGTCCACGTCGTTGGGCCGTCCGGGCGGCGTGTTCGGCTGGAAGGAAGCGGTCCTGCATCTGCGGGTCCCCGCGGGAACCCCGGCCCTGTGGGTGGAGAAGGCTGCCGCCGGCGGAGCGGAGCGGGAGCTGCTCCTGGGCCGCGGCGTGACTTACCGCGTCCATGACGCGATCCGCTCCGGCGGGCAGTGGCAGATCTACGGTGAGGTCGTGCCCCCCGGCTAGTGGCAAGAGATCGAAAGGCTTGGGCACATGGGTGTTGACGATCGGGACTTCCGCAGAGCGACCGAAGACGTGCACTTTGTTCAGGTCGGCGAGTCGTTGGGTTTTTCGGGGAGCTCGTCGGGTGTGGTGCGCTACGTGAAGGTGGCCAGGCAGCAGGGCGAGGGCCCTGTACTCGGCTATCTCTGGTACAGCGATGCGGAGAACGCCGCCGGGTATGTGGCGAGGGAAGCGGAGGGAGACGACGCCTTCAACGCAGGGGCCTACTGGTACGACCGGTTGGCGGCGGCCCGGCAGCGCGGGCTGACGCCGTCCCAGGCGGTAGCGGAACTCGTGGAGGCGAATGTCGGCGGCAAGAGCACGGGATGGATCGTCCCCGATTCCGAGGCCGAGGCGCAGGGTGTCGCCCAGCTCAAGGCTTAGGCAGGAGCCTCCCCGGCCGCAAAGCCCTCTCAGCCGCCGGGGCACGCCGAGGAGGCGCGGCGCATAGGAGAGGGCGGGGGCTCCGGCTTGTCCAGGGAGCGACGGCGCGGTCGGCTTCGTCCTCGAATGTCGGCCGCATCCCACCGGAGAGCACTGGGAACGGGGGCCTCGGAGTGGGCTACGCGACGAAGGTATCGGGGCCGGTGCGCTACCTCTCCGTGGAACTGGGCGGTGTGGTGATCGGCTACCTCTACACGGGGGTCCGCACGAACGGCGCGTCCTTCCTGCGCCGGTTTAGCGCCCAGGGCGTCAAGGAGGGATTCAAGGCCGCCAAGGTGTGGTCCGCCCGAACCCCGCCGATCTTGTAGCTATCGTGATGGAAAACGATTTCCAGTGACGATAGCTACAAGATCAACGGTGCTGGAGCAAGGGTTCGGCCCAGGTCCTCCAGGTCGTCGGCCGACAGGCCGGGCCAGCCGTGGACCGAAGCGCGCCAGCGGGCGGGGACCGCCGAGGCGCCCCAGCGGGCGCCGAGGAGGGCCCCGGCGATCGCGGCGACGGTGTCGGTGTCGTCGCCCGCCCGGACGGCGTTCTCCAGGGCGGCGACGAGGTGGTCCGCGCCTTCACCCTGCGCGGCGGTGATCGCCGACCAGGCGGCCTGGAGCGCCGTCACCACGAACCCGTTCGGGTTGAACGCGTGCGGCGGCGCCTGCTCCGCCTCGGCCAGCCGCGCCGCCCAGTGGTCGCGACGGTCGGCGGGAAGCAGGTCCAGGCCGGCGTGCACCCCCTCGAAGCCGCCGCCGAGCACAGCGCGGCGGACGCCCTCGCACCACAGCACGCACGCCTCCTCGGCGAGCGGGTCGGCGTGGGTCAGGCGGCTGATCAGGCGCGCCGCGTCGGCGGTGCGCTGCGGGTCGTCCGGGAAGCACAGCCCGACCGGCCCGGTGCGCATCAGCGAGCCGTTGCCGGCGCTGGGGACGCCCGCCTCGTAGCGGTCGCGCGCCGCCGCGAGCATCGCCTCGGCCACGCCGGGCGCACCGCGCTTCGACACGGCCGCGCCCAGCACCGCGCGGGTCTGGTTGCCGATGTCGCTGGCACCCTCGGACATCCAGGTCAGGAAGTTGTCGGCGACGGCGTCGAGCGCCGCGCCGCCGACAGCGCCGCCGCCTTCGGCCCCGCCCGGAGCGTTCGCCGCCCGGGCACCCGCTCCTTCCGCTCCGCTCGCTCCGTCCGCGCCCGCGTGCGGCGCCCCGGCGAACGCGCGGGCGATGCAGGCCGCCATCTGCGTGTCGTCGCTGTACTCGCCGGGCCGGTAGGGCCCCAGCCCGCCGCCGACCATCTCGGGGCGCGTTTCGGGCCCGAGCCGCGCAGCGAACTCGTAGGGCACGCCCAGCGCGTCCCCGCAGGCAGCGCCGAGCAGCACGCCCGCCGCTCGGTCGCGCCGCTCCGTCTCGGTCGGTTCCGGGCTGCGGGTGTCGCTCACGGGAGGTCCTTCCTGGTCGCGGAGGTTCGGGCCGGCGCGGCGCAGCCGGGCGCGCCGGGGTGGTCGGCGCGTGCTCAGCCCGGCCGCCCGGCGCCTTCCGGCTGGAGATGGCTCATCAGCACGCGGAACTCGTTCCAGGTCTCGGGATCGGTGCCGTCGCCGAGCGGATACCACATCGCTGGAGCGCGTGAGGGGCCCACACGCTCCCCCGCGGCGGGGGCGCCTTCGGCATGGGTGATCCCGATCTCGGCCACAGTCTCCGCCCCGATCGCCATGCCCACCGGTACGGGAACGCCCGACCACACCGGCGGGTAGGTCAGGTCCGCCCGGCCGGCGAACCGCTGGACGGTCATGCTCGTCAGCGCTTTGCGCTCGCTGAGCTCCCGGACCACCCCGCGCAGCCGCTCCAGCGGGGGCTCCACCCCCTCCGGGTGGCCCACGGCGAAGGTGACGACCTCCTTGACCCCTTCGACGACGCGCGTCGACCGGTGGGTGCCGATGAACGGGCGCTCTGCGGCCCCCGGACCGGTGAATACCGTCCACGTCGACTGCGGCGACCGGCGCCGGCACAGCGCCGTCAGCCGCGCGGTGTCCCACGGCGACAGCGCCGGCTCGCTGGTGCCCCAGCCGGCCGGGTCCGCACCGCCGAACGCCTGAGCCAGCAGTTCGACCCCCGTGCCCAGGACCAGGCCCTCGCGGGCCTTGTGCCGCAGCCGCAGGTCGATCCAGAGCTGGCTACCGGGCTCCGCGACGGGGCGCATGAACGTCGGCGTGGGGCCGTGCTGCACCCGGTGGCTCTTGCCCACCACGAACCCGGCCCGCCGGTCCCAGGCCAGCGGCACGCCGGAGAACCCGTCGAAGTAGCCGCTGCCGTCGGACTCCTCGACGACCCACCGCGCCTTCGGGTTCTGCAGGACGGTGCGCAGCGGCAGGGTGAGGCGCGTATCGGGGGAGGTGAGCACCTGCAGCGACCTGTCCGCTGCGCCGCAGGCCGCCAGCGCGTCGGTCAGCCACGACGACAGCGGAACGACGGCGCGGTCCTGCACCACGACGGCGGCCTGCTCGGTGTCGGTGTCGACGGCGGGGTGGTCGGCGACCATGGTCAACCCCTCCCCCCGTCGGCCTCGCCGGCTGCGGGCGCCGACGGCGCCGGGGTCGCTGCCGCACGCTGCGGCCAGACCGTGCCGCCCAGCCGTCCGCACAGGGAGTCGGCGAACCGGTGCGCAAGGTCCGCCGCGTCGTCGCCCGCCCCCGGCGCGCGCGCCTCCACCCACCAGCACGGGTCGGGCATGTCCGCGGCCGCCCGGGCTCCGAGCAGCCGAACGACCTCGTCGGGCACTTCGACTTTCTGGGCCGCCTCAATCGCCAGCAGCGAGCGTCCGGAATCGTCGGTGAGCCGGACGACGGCGCCCTCACCCGCGCTCGCGACCTTCAGCTCGGGCCCCGCGTCGACCATGGAGTCCACCAGGGCCCGCACGTCGGGCGCCCCGCGCACCAGCGCGACAACGTCGTATGTCACCGGCTCTCGTCTCCCGTCCCGGCATCCGCGTCCAGAATCGCCGTCTGCATGAGACGCGGGGACCGGCCCCGGCGGATCCACCGTCCTCGCCCGGGGGGCTGGTAGTTGGCGTAGATCTTGGGGAAGAGTTGTCCTTCGCTGCGGTCGCCCGACATCAGCAGGGAGCTGGCACCGGTCTCGCGCATGGCCTGCACGAGCGGGTCGTACAGCCCGCGCCCGGCGCCCGCCACCCGGCGGCCGAGGACGAAGTGCAGGCCGATGTCGCGCCCGTTGGACACGAACGGCACGAACGGGGTGAGCGGCTTCTGGCCGGCGGTGGTGAGCAGGTCGTAGTCGTCTACGAGGACGACGATGCGCGGCCCGCCGAGCGTCCCGGTGTCCGCCGAGTCGGGGTCGGCGTCGTCGGGCATGCGCCCTTCCAGCTCCTTGGCCACCCCCCCGGCCAGGCCCTGGCACACCCGCGCGTTACTGGCGTAGCCGCCCAGGTACTCCTCGGGGATGACGTTGCGCAGCGTGCGGCGCGGGTCCATGACCGCGAATACGACCTGGTCGGAGGGATAGCGGGCGATGAGCCCTTCGGCCACCAGCCGCAGGAGGTTGGTCTTGCCGCATTCGCCGTCGCCCAGCACCAGCAGGTTCTGGTCGCGGTCGAACAGGTCCAGCAGCACGGGTTCGAGGCCCTGCTCGTCGACGCCGATCGGCACCTGGGTGCGCTCGGTCTCGGGACCCGGCAGCGTGGCCGCGGGCAGCTGGTGCGGCAGGATCCGGACGGGCGGAGCCGTCGTCCCCTTCCACGCGGTGCCGATGGCGCGGCAGGTCTTCTCCACGACCTCGCCGAGGTTGTCGTCTTCGGCCAGCGAGTCCACGCGCGGCAGTGCGACCTGGCCGAAGAGCTTCTGGTCGGTGAGCGCCCGGCCCGGCGTGTCGGCGCCCAGGGTCTCGGCGAGCTTGCGGTCCACCGAGGAGTCGGAAGGGTCGTTGAGGTGCAGCTCCATCTTCTGCCCGAAGTTGGACTGCATCGCGATGCGGACGTCGTTCCAGCGCAGCATGGCCGCAACGACGTGGACGCCGTAGCCGCCGCCGCGCTGCAGCAGGTCCTTGACCGTGTCATCGATCTCCTCGAAGTCGCTGCGGATCGCGCCGTAGCCGTCGATGAGCAGCACGACGTCGGCGCTGGTCAGCTCCGGCACCTCGCCGCGGGCGTGCCTGCGGCGCAGCTGCTGGATGGAGTCGATGCCGCGGTCGCGGAACACCTCCTGGCGCCGCTCCAGCATGCCGCGCACCTCCTCGACGGTGCGGCGCACGCGCTCGGCGTCGGTGCGCGCGGCCACCCCGCCCACGTGCGGCAGGTCGGCGAGAGCCTGCAGGCCGCCGCCGACAAGGTCGAGCGCGTAGCAGGACACCTGGTCGGGGGTGTGCGTCAGCGCCAGCGAGAGCACCATGGTGCGTAGCAGCGTGGTCTTTCCGGTCTGCGGGCCGCCGATGATCGCGAAGTGCCCGCCCGAGGCCGACAGGTCGATGCTCCAGGTGCCCTGCCACTGGCGGGCGGCGTCGTCCAGCAGCCCGACGGGGACCTGCATCGGTCCGGGCGGCTCGGGCAGCCGCATGGCCTCGTCGGCGATGCGCACCGGCCCGGTCACCGCGTCCAGCGTGGTTGCCGACGGCAGCGGAGGCAGCCACACGCTGCGGGTGGGCCGTCCGACCCGGGTCAGCTGGTCGACCATCACGTCCAGCAGGGTCGGGCCCACGGTGCGGTCGGGCAGCGCCGACTCCTCGTCCTCGGAGGCCTCGGCCTGGACGCCCTGCTGGGCGCCTCCGGCGCCGTTGTAGGCCGTGTAGGGATACACCGGCGGCGGGCCCTCCCGCTCGTCGGCCTCCTCGGCGGCCACCTGGCCGCGGTACGCGCCGGACACGTAGCCCGCCTTGAACCGCTGGTAGACGCTGGTGTCGACCTTGAGGTAGCCGAACCCCGGCAGCGCGGGCAGGTGGAAGGCGTCGGGTGTGTCCAGGACCGTGCGGCTCTCCTCCTCGGAGAACGTGCGCAGGCCCAATCGGTAGGACAGGTAGGTGTCCAGGCCGCGCAGCTTGCCGCTCTCGATGCGCTGGCTGGACAGCAGCAGGTGCACGCCGATGCTGCGCCCGATGCGGCCGATCGACAGGAACAGCTGGATGAAGTCGGGGCGCGCGGTCAGCAGCTCGCCGAACTCGTCGATGATGACCAGCAGATGGGGCAGCGGCGGCAGGCTGGGGTCGTGGGCGCGCTTGTAGTGGTAGTCGCCGATGTTGGCGACGTTGCCGGCGTCGCGCAGCACCTGCTGCCGCCGCTGCACCTCGCCGGAGAGGCTGGAGTAGGCGCGCTCGATCAGCGCGGCGTCGTCCTCCAGGTTGGTGATGACCCCGGCGACGTGCGGCATCTCCTCGAACGGGGCGAAGGTCGCGCCGCCCTTGTAGTCGACCAGCACCATGCTGACCCGCTCGGGCGGGTGCGAGGCCGCCAGCGCGATCACCAGGGTCCGCAGCATCTCGCTCTTGCCGGAGCCGGTGGCGCCCACGCACAGCCCGTGCGGCCCCATGCCCAGCTGCGCGGACTCCTTGAGGTCGAGGATGATCGGCTGCCCGAGATCGTCGGCGCCGATGGGCACCCGCAGGAACCCGCGCTCGCTGCGTGGCGCCCAGAGCCGGGCCACGTCCATGTCGCCGGGGTCGTCCACGCCCAGCATCGCGGTGAAGTCGGAGCTGCCGCTCTCCGCAGCGGCCTCCTCGACGGACTCGCGTGAGAGCCGCAGCGGCGCCAGCATGCGCGCCAGGCCGGTGATGTCGCCGACCCCGACGCCGTCGACGGTGCCGACGGCGCTCGCGGGGTCGTCCCTGCGCAGGTCCTCGATGCGGACCCGGTCGCCGTCGACGGTGATGCGCACGCTCACGTCGCCGGGCTCGTGGATCTGCGTGGCGGCAAGGTGCATGACGGTGGCGCCGAGCGCCGCGGGCGGGACCGCCTCGTCGGGGCGCACCAGCTCCTCGGCGACCGAGCCGTGGGTGTCGTGCACGACGATCAGGCGGCGCATCGTCTGGTAGGCCTCGCGCTTTCCCATGCCGCGCCGGAGTTCGGCCGCGAAGTCGGTGCGGGCGCGCAGGTCGTCGGCGAGCAGCGTGCCGAGCTTGGCGGGGGTGGGCGCGATCAGCCGCGCGTAGGCGCCGTGCTCGCGGCGCTCGTGGTCGAGCGCCTGCGGCAGCCACTTCACCCATTCCCAGTCGGCCGCCGCCGACGACGGGTGGGCCACCGCGAGCGAGGCGTCCTCGGGCGCGTGGAACACGGCGAACTGCGCGATCAGGGAGCGCATGACCCGCAGCACGTCGGCGCGCTCGCCGATGACGCTGATGTTGCCGGTCATGTCCAGCGGCAGGGTCAGCGGCATCTCGGGCACGTGCTCGAAGCGCCGGATGGCGGCTTGGGCCTCCGACAGCATGAAGGGGTCGGTCGGGGTCAGCGCCGACCCGCGCTCGCCCAGCCGCAGCGCCTGGCCCGGCATCGCCCCCGTGCCCAGCCGCACCCGCAGGAAGTCGCGGTCCCTGCGGCGGCGCTCCCACAGCCGCGTGGGGTCGCGCACGATGTCATAGAGGGCTGCCGGGGGAGGGTCGAGCAACTGCGCGTAGTCGCGGGCCTCGTCCTCGCGGCCGCTGAGGTCCTCGCGCAGCTCCTCCAGGTACTCCAGGTAGAGCTCGCGCTGGTTGCGGCGCTGGCGCGCGGCCTGGCCCCGCCGGGAGAGCAGCATGCCGAGTGCGGCGCACAGCGCGATCACCAGCACCAGGGCGCCCAGCGCCATGAAGGCGGGGTTGCGCAGGACCATCATGACCGTCAGCGAGCCCATCATGGCGATCATCGGCAGAATGGACATGAGCTGGTTGCCCTGCGCATTGCCATCGGGCAGCGTCGGCGGCGCCTCGACGTCGTAGGGCTCGCGCTGGGGCGAGGGGTGGACGGTTCGTGCCGGCCGATGCACTACGCGGGTGGTCACCAGCGCTCCTTTCCGCCTGGACGGGGACGATCCTATTCGGCGCAGTGGGCTCCTCCCATACGGTAATCCCGAGCGGCCCCGAGGTGCGGGCCGCGGTCCGCCGGAGGCGGACGGGAGGGAGCCGCGGAAGGGCGCCGCGCGTCGGAGCAGGAGGGAGGGGACGGTTCGTGCACGAGCTGGAGATCGCCGGCGACGTCCACGCGCTGCTTGAAGGCCTGCTGCCGGTCTCGCTGCCCGGCGCCGGCTTCGACCGGGAGACCTCGGCGGTGGTGCTCGGGTTCGGTTGGACCGAGCTGAGCGCGTCGACCTGGGGGCTGCTGGAGCGCTGCGCGACGGCCGAGCGGGCGGAGTGGCCGGGAGTGGTCGATTCCTGGCTGCGCGAGACCGCCGACCGTGCCGCGATGGCCGTCGCCGAGATCGAGCTGCTGGGCGATGTGCGCGAGCTGCTGCGCATCCGGCTGGTGCCGGCCATGTCCGAGGAGCGGCGCCGCGAACTGGTGTGGACCCCGGCAGGCGAGCACTTCGACGCCCTGGTGGTGGTGGAGCACCCCGAATACGGCGCACCGCTGACCCGGCACCGGGCCGGGCTGCTGCAGCTGCGGCGGCTGGGCTACGCGCTGCGCCAGACGCGCGAGCGCGAGCTGGCCGACGTCGTCGACTTCACGCGCCCGCTGGCCTCCGGGGGCGAGGTGCGCGTGGTCACCAAGCCGGGAAGCGCCTATGTGACGGTGCTGCTCAGCGAGCTGGACGAGCTGCTCGCCGAGGATGAGGGCGACGCCGCGCTCGTGGCGGTGCCGCGCTACGACACGCTGCTGGCCTACCCGCTCGCCTCGCGGGGGGCGCTGAAGGCCCTGCCCGCGTTCGCCGCGGAGGCCGCCGCGCTGCACGGGAAGGCGGAGGAGCCGTGCTCGCGTTGCGTGTATCTGTGGCGCGGAGGAGAGCTGGCGGCCGTCGACCCGCGGCCGCGGCGGGCGCGTGCGCAGGTGAAGGCGGCCCTGCGGGAGACCGGGAGGCTGCGCCGCCGCAGGGCCGAGGGTTCCCGGGGCGGGGCCGGCGCGGGCGGCGACCGGGAGGGGTAGCGGGCAGAGCGCTTACGGCGCCGGGCCTGTCGGCCGCAATGGGCCGCGGATCGCGCGTGTGGCCTCTCGCGGTCCGTCTTTCCCTGCCGCCCCTGCAGCCCCCGCAATATCGGCCCGCACCCCTATTCGGGTTCGCGGCACCGCAATCGGAGCCCGAACAGCACTGCTGGGCCGGGGTACCGGGTTCCGGGCGCACGTTTCACCTCCGATCGACTTCCGAGCAGGTCAATGGGCACGGGTTTCGGTCACGACGTGCCGCGCCATTCGGGTGGGGACACTGGACCCGCGGCGGGACGATCGGCTCTCCTTTGGGTATCCGCCGGGGTATCCGGCGTGGCAGGGCTCGGAGGGGAGGGGCGCGTGCTGGACGGCGATTGGCTCGCAGAGACCGGGGCGGAGATCCGCGGCGTCCTGAAAGTGATGGTGGACGCCGGGTGGCTTCCGGGCGGAACCGCCGTGGTCGGAACCGACAGCATGTGGGAGTTCGTCTCCGTCGGCGGGATCGGCGAGACCGTCGGCGACCACCCCGCGGCGCCCGACGTCCGCTACGACGTCGCGAGCCTGACCAAGGTCATGGCCACCTGGCCGCTGATGGGGCGCGTGGTGGCCGAAGGGCTCGTCGGGCTCGACGCGCCGCTGGGCGCCTACTTCTCCGGCGGCCCGTACCCGGGAGGGCGGGTCACCGCGCGCCAGATCCTCACCCACACCTCGCGGCTGAACCCGGTCACCTGGCTGGAGCGCTACGTCGGCACCGAGGAGGACCTCGCCGAGGCGATCCTCGCCGAGCCGCTGGACGAGGAGGGCTACCGCTACATCGACCGCGGGTTCATCCTGCTCGGGCTGCTGCTGGAACGGCTGCTGGGCGACCCGTTGGACCGGCTGGCGGGCGAGCTGTGGTCGGTGGCCGGCATGCCCTCGACCACCTACGGCCCGCTGCCGCGCTCACCGGCGGTGGCGCCCACCGAGCGCCGTATCCCCGGCACGGCTCCGACCTGGGGCGTCGTGCACGATGAGGCCGCCGCGCTGATGGGCGGCGTCGGCGGCCACGCCGGAGTCTTCACCACCGCCATCGACCTGGGCGTGTTCGCCCGCGACCTGCTGCGGGTGCACGACCGCTCGCGGGGGCGCCGGGACGCGTTCTCCGAGTACCTCCGCCAGAGCTGGCGTCCGCAGGTGCCGGCGGACGAGCACTTCTCCCGCGGCCTGGCATGGCTGGTCACCGATGACGGACTGGTCTACCACCACGGGTACACGGGGGTCAGCCTGTTCCTGCACCCCGCCACCGGCCGCTACGTCGGCCTGCTCACCAACGCCGTCCACCACGGCCGCCGGAGGACCGGCCTGTTCGATCTGAGGGCGGCGGTGCGGGCCTCCTTCGCCGACTGAGGCGGCCCGCGGTCGCGGCCGTCCCGGCCGTCCCCGCGGCCGCGGCGTCAACAGGTCCGTTCGCGGGCGATCCGCCGCCAGGCGAGCAGGCCGCCGATTCCGGGGACGAGCGCCAGGAACCCGGCCGCGGCGTCGGCGCGCTTGTCACGCCAGGCTGCGGCGACCACGAACAGGTAGGCGCAGCCGTGGGCGGGGCCCAGTACCGCGGACACCGCTTCGAGGTGGACGGTCGCCAGGTTGGCCAGCATCGCGACCAGCGAGACGAGTTCGGCGTGCGCCGCGATGCGCAGACGGCCCGGACGCACGGTCATGCGCTCGTGGTCGAGCCGGGGCGGACGATCATCAGCACGGTGACGATCACCCACAGCAGATTGAACACGCCGGTGAGCATGGCCAGGCGGGCCGGTGCCCGCGGAGCGGCGGCGGACTCCCGGACCTGTGCTTCGGCGAGCGCGGCACCCTGGTCGGGCAGGATCCGAAGGGCCAGGACGGCGGCGGCCGCCGCCGTCAGCACGATCGAGGCGACCAGCCACGGGCTCGTGAGCACGCCGAGGCTGCTCGCCGTGGCGAAGCCGAAGACGGGGACCGCGATCCCGACCGCCGCGTAGACGCGGCAGATGCGGTGCAGGATCCGCAGGCCCGCGACCGCGGCGCCGTCGCCCGGCGCGCTGTAGGCGCGGCGCAGGGCGGCGGGGAACATGCTCGCGGCGACGGCGACCGGTCCGACCGCCAGTACGGCGGCGACGACGTGCAGGGACAGGAAGAGCTTCGTCATGGTGGTCAGCGCTCCGCGGCGGCGTGGCCGTCGCGGCCGGTGCGGCGCTGCCCGGTGACCTTGGAGGCCGGGAGGCGGCCGGCGGCGGTGCCGGTCAGCGTGCCGCCGTCGACCTCCGCCGCGAAGGCGAGGTTGAGCCGCACGGGCTTGGTGACGGCCTGCGTCCAGGTGAGGCGGTCGCCGTCCAGGACGACGTCGGTCAGCGGGACCTCCTCTCCCGCCCCGTGGGCGGCGCCGGTCAGGACGCCGTGCGCGCGCCGGAGTTCCAGGACGCCGCGGATCGTGCCGACAGGCGTGGAGACGGACAGGTCCCAGGTTCCTTCGACGGGCATGCTGCTGCTCTTTCTGACAAGGGGCGGGCGCGGCGCGGTGCGAAGCGGCGCGCTCCCGCGCGTAGCGGCGGGCGGATGCGGTATGCGGCATGCGGGGTGAGAGGGCGCACGGCGAGGGGACGGGCGCGAGGGCGCGGAGCGTGCAGGCGCGCTCGGCGTCAGAGGGCGGCGGGGGACGGGCCCCGGTCCCGCCACACGGTGCCGCGGCGCTCGTGCTCGAAGAGGTCCTCGACGGCGTGCGCGATCTGCGGGCCGACCTCGCGCTCCAGCATGTACAGGGCCAGGTCGAGGCCGGAGGTGACGCCGCCGCCGGTCACCAGGTCGCCGTCGTCCACGACGCGGGCCGGCACCGCGTGGGCGCCTGTGGCGTCGAGCATGTCCAGGCCCAGGTGGTGGGTGGTGGCGTGGCGTCCTTCCAGCAGCCCGGCCATCGCCGGGATGAGCGAGCCGCCGCACACACCGCAGACGGTCACCCGCGGATTCCGCATTGCCTCGGCGAGCATGTCGGGTAGCTCCGTGGCCAGCGTGCGGGCCAGCAGCGCCGGGACGGGCTCGTCCCGAGGCGCGTCCCGGCGCCCCTCCTGACGCCGCTCCGCCGCGTCCGAGCGGAGGGCGGAGGCGGGGAGGGGGTCGGCGTCGGGGACCTCGCCCGGCTCTCCGACGCGCCCGGCGGCACCCGGCACCAGAACCAGTCCGGGGCGGGCGGGGTCGAGCGCCGCCGCGGCGCGCAGCGCCAGGGCCCCGGAACCGCCGACCACCTCGCGCGGCCCTTCGGCGCTGACCAGCTCGACGCTCACTCGGCCGCCCGAGGCGGTGCCGCCTGCTTGGAACACCTCGAACGGGGCGATGACGTCGAGTGGGTCGAAGCCGTCGAAGAGGACGATCTGGGTGTGCATGAACCGGGTCCCTCGCATGCTGCGGGTGCGGCCTGAGCCGATGTCGCGACTGACGCTAGCGGTCGGCGCAGCCGCCACACAGTGGCGCGAACGACAGGTTCCAACGGAATAACGCCAGAAGCGTCTTATGTGCTGTGAACTGGTCGGAAGATCACCTCAGCGCCGCATGTCCGATCAGAGAGCCCCGGTGTCCGAGTATCTTCTTGCCATGCACACTGTCGCCGTTCTCGCGCTGGACCGAGTGATCCCGTTCGACCTGGCCACGCCGATCGAGACGTTCACCCGTACCCGGCTCCCCGACGGGCGGCCCGGCTATCAGATCCGCGTGTGCGCCGAGCGGCCGGAGGTCGACGCGGGTGCCTTCACCCTGCGCGCACCCTGGGGGCTGGACGGGCTCGAAGGCGCCGACACGGTCATCGTGCCCGGGACCGCCGCACCCGCCACCCCCCTGCCGTCCGCGGTGCGCGACGCGCTGCGGGCGGCGGCCGCACAGGGTACGCGTATCGCCTCCATCTGTTCGGGCACCTTCCCCCTGGCGGCGAGCGGCCTCCTCGGCGGCCTGCGCGCCACCACCCATTGGGCAGCGGCCGACGCCCTGGCAGCCGCTCACCCCGACATCGACGTCGACCCCGGCGTCCTCTACGTCGACAACGGGCAGATCCTGACCTCGGCCGGCGCCGCGGCCGGTCTCGACCTGTGCCTGCACATGATCCGCCGCGACTACGGCTCGGCGGTCGCGGCCGACGCCGCGCGGCTGTCCGTCATGCCTCTGGAGCGCGAGGGCGGGCAGTCGCAGTTCATCGTGCACGACCACGCGCCCGCTCCCCAGGGGTCGGCCCTCGAACCGCTGCTCGCCTGGCTGCAGGAGAACCTGGCCGCCGACCTGACTCTGGCCGACATCGCCGCCCGCGCCGGAACCAGCACCCGGACGCTGATCCGCCGCTTCCGCGAGCAGACCGGCACCACCCCGCTGCAGTGGCTGCACCGCGCCCGCATCCGCCAGGCCCAGCACCTGCTGGAGACCACGCGGCACTCCGTCGAGCGCATCGGCGGCCAGGTCGGCTTCGGCTCCCCGACGGCCTTTCGCGACCGCTTCAAGCGGACGACCGGTGTCAGCCCGCACACCTATCGGCGCAGCTTCGGCTGAGCGGCGTGGCCCTGCGGCCATGGGCGCAGCGGCGGGCAGCGATCACCGGGCGAGGCCTGTCCGGTTTCGGACAGTAATGGACATCACTTGACATGCGGAGATCGCAGCCCGAAACTCGGTCGCCTCCAGCCGGGACCTGCGCGTTCGCCGTTCTGCCCCGCCTCCGTGGGCATCGGAACCCGTTCGCCCCGTTCGCTGACGGTGCGGCATGATTCGGTTACGGAGGAAAGTCGTGAACCGGCGGCGACTCGGACATACGGTGCAGTGCCCCATGTGCCCCGCCCCGCCGGACGCGCCCGCCTTACGAGTAGACGGCGCCGGTCCGGCCGCCGCGGTGCCCCCCGCGCCGTGCCGGTCGGCCGTGCACGGGCGGCGACACGAAGGGAGTGGTGCTGACGTGCCGGGATGGGATCTGAAACCGGAGGAGATATCCGGTGTGCTCACCACGGTGGCCGGCCACATCGGTGACGAGGAGCAGACCGAAGGATTGAGCCTGCACTCGAAGTCGCTGGGAACCGCGCTCGACGACGCCGGCGCCGCGGCGAAGAGCGCCCCCATCGGCACGGCGCTGCAGGAGTTCTCCACGCACTGCTTCGGCCTGGTCAAAGACATGGTCGGCCTGGGATCCAGTGCGGTGAAAGGCGCCGGTGACGCCGCCATGCACTACGTCAACGGGAACCTGGACATGGCCGCCGAAGCCCAGTCCAACGCGGGAACCGTCGAGGACCCCTGACCGGCTGACACCCGCCCCGACATGCCCCGCGCCCGGCGGCGCCCCCGCGCCGGCGCGCACCCCGTCCCCGAAGCCCCCGCGAGGACAGCCGAGTGACCGACCTGATCGACCCGTCCAGCATCTCGATTCCCGAGGTCGACCCCGAGGCTCTGGAGACAGCCGCCTCCGACATCCGCAAGCAGGGCGGCAAGATCGCCCAGACCGGCCAGGACATCAAGGGCTCGTGGGCAGGGCTGGAGTCCTGCTACACCGCGCCGGAGGACGACACGCTGCTGTCCGTGGTCGACCCGGTCGCCGAGAAGGGCGACGAGGTCGACGGCGACCTGGGAGAGGTCGCCACGGCACTGGAGACCTTCGCAGAGACGGCCCGCGACCTGAAGGCGAAACTCGAAGTCGCCAAGCAGGACGCGCAGAACTTCGTCGACTCAGTCGAGGGCGACGACTCCTGGGACGACGGCGACATCCTCGGCCGCCCCAGCGACAAGGTCGCCGAACACAACGCCCTGCTCGACCGGGTCGCCACGTGGACGCACCAGTACCAGGAGGCCGAGCGCGAGTGCGCCAACAAGATCACCGGCCTGTTCAAGGGCGGCACCACCTTCATCGGTGCGGACCCGCAAGGCGGCACCGAGCCGGGCCGCAACCAGGAGGTCTACGGCACGTCGGAGGCGCTCACGGACGGCCCGACTCCGTGGGGGAATCCGCAGGGATCGGACCACTACTTCTGGACGGACTGGGGGTATGCGGGCGCCGACGTGACATTGGGCGCGGTCGAGGACGCGGGCGGCATGGTCGGCGCGCACGGCGACCAGGGGTGGTTCACCGGCGGCTGGGGCGATAACGCCGCCTCCTACTGGACCGACGCCGCCGCCGGAACCGGCGCCCTGATCGGCGTCTGGAACCCGCAGGCCGGCACTTGGACCCGGGACGGCCGCCGCCTCGGGGTGGCCGCGGAGGCCTGGAAGAGCACGGCGCACGGGATCTTCCCGTGGACGGAGTTGGGCGAGCGGCCGGGCTACGCGTTCGGGACGCTCTACACCAACGCCAGCCACGTGGCCGGCGGCGTGGCGCTGAGCATGACCGGCGTGGGCGCCGTCGCCGGTGTGCCGATGACTCTCTCGCGCGTCGCGAAGATCCTCGGCGGTGCGGGGCGCGGCGGCGGGTCGTTCGACTCGGGCGGAGGTCCGCACGTCCATGCCGACGCCGATGCCGACGCGGGCGGCTCCAGGCAGCACGGCGACGGCCGCGTGCCGGGACTGAATTCGGACGGGTCCGGCGGGAGCCCGGAGCCCTCACCGGAGATCGGTCCCGACGGCGACCTGGGCCTCTCCCGCATCGGCGACATGAACGAGTCGCTGGAAGGGCTGGAGAACGCCCAGCGCCCGTCGTCGCCGCGCTGGACCCCGCAGCCCGACCCCGCACCGGATTACGGATCGGATCCGGCATCGGAGCGGCCCGATGCGCCGGAGCCGGAGCCGGAGCCGGAGCGCCCCGCGGAGCCGGACGCGCAGGAGGGGGACCGGCCCTCGTCGTCGGCGCCGGAGCAGCAGGAGCCACCGGAAGCGCAGCGCCCCGCCGGCGCCGAGCAGCCGACCGAGCAGCAGGACCCGTCGCGCCTCGACCCCACGACGGAGGAGGTCGACGACGAGTTCGCCCAGGTGGCGCGGCGCAACGAGGATCTCGGCGACGACATGGACGCGGTCGACGACGGCCGTATGGCCGAACTCGACGGCGACGACCCGTGGAGCATCGAGGCCCTGGAGAACGCGGAAGGCGACGGCGCCCGCGGTGGCCCGGAGAGCCCCGACGAGGGTTCACGGGTGCCGGTCACGCCCGACGGAATGGAGTTGCGCCACCACGAGCCGGGCGAGGGCGGTGACGGACCCGAGGGAGACGCAACTCCCGCCGAGGTGGAGGTCGCCGATGGAAACCCCTCCGAGGATGCGGGCCTTCATTCGCGGCCGCGTCTCGGTGGTAGCGAGGGGACCCGTCCGGACCCGGTCCCGGAAGGGGCAGGCGACGATATCTCGATCCGGGGGCACGACAACGCGCCGGAACCACTGGACGATCCTCCGCTGGAGGACACTCTCATGCCGCGGGGCGACGAACGCTTTATGGGAGAGGATTATCAGGGGCGGCCGATCAAGGGTATTCGAACATTTGTCGACGCCGAAGGATACTTCTACGATGACAAGGGGAATGTTTACGCGGAGCCACCGGATTCCAGGAAAGCGTTGATTGACTATCATGAGATCCAAGAATGGGAGGGGGACACTGAAGCGATCGCCCAAAATACGGGGTACCCTAGAGATCTCCTCGACCGTGTTAAACAGCATCTCTTCTATCGGGAGCATGTCATTGCCACCGATCCGAACTCCCACAAGGTAGCCAAGTTTAGTCCGCTAATTGATATCGGTCGCCAGTGGAAGGCTGCAGCCAACGGAACGTTGGATTCCGATCCCAAAGATGCCGAAGCATTCCGGCGGCTTCTTATGCATGAGGGAACAGAGAGTGCCTATATGGAGCACGGCTATCGGTACCGCTCGACGCACCCCGATTATTACGATAATATTGGGCGCCCGAATGCGAGTCCTCGCCACTTTGGTGCGCATGATCTCGCGCTGGCTGATCACGGGCCGAATATCTTCGCATCTATGGATGACATAGGGTTGAGTCGCCCTGGCTTCGAGGTCAGGGAGGACCTCTCCAACTTGGATGAAGTGGTAGACCACGTACTGCGGGAGCTTGATCGATGAACGACTCTGTCGCCCTGCTCGCCGAGCGTATCGCGACGTTCAATTTCCCTGAAGAGAAAAGCAGGCAAAAATCCCAACTCAGTCTTCTGCATGAGTATCTCCGGCGGTTCTCTTTTTGGGTTGGCGCCTATTCGGACCTTGACTGGCCCGCGGGGGATGCTGCCGCAATGGTGAATCCGGGTGTGCGGGCTGCGCCCGAGTTGGTCGCCAAAATCAAAGACGCGATTCCGGTATATGAGCCGCCGGTGGTGGAGGAGACGTGTTTGAACGCTCTGCACTTCGAGGCACTGAGGTCTGCTGGGCAAGTAACCGCGAATCTTCCCTGTCCCTACGATCCACTTTTGCTCATGTATGAACGAGGGCATGGGTTTAAGATATCTCAGGGGTACTTCGAGGTCGGTACTTCGGGTATAAAAAAGGGTCGACCGCGGGATTTTCGTGCGGCCGACCCAATTGTCCCCCTCGATGCCGAAACCTTGGCTGCGATCGATCGGGGGGAAACTCTCTGAGTTTTCGTGGTCAGGTTATGGCGGTTGACTTCACGGAGCTTCCGGTGGAATCGATGTCGGCGGCGTCCGACGAACGCTCGTCCCGGCTCTCTCCGATCGCCGGCTCAGAAAGAGGCTCGCCATGACACACGACGTGGTCGCCCTGCTGGACCGGCGGCCGACTATGCGCGGGATGACGCGTGCGCTTGTGCAGGCCGGGCGGGCGCTCCGCGTGCGCACGGTGGCGGACGGCGCCGTCGTCGAGCTGCGGGACGACTCCGGACGGCCGGTCGCCGCCGCGCAGGCCGGGCAGCGGTTGGCTACATCGCATGAGGCCGAGCGGCTGCTCGGCTCGGGTGTCGGTGACTCCCTGCCCGCCCAACCCTGGTGGGTCGAGGCGCGCGGCGCCGAGACCGAGGCCGGTGTGCCCGATACCGCCGGGATGGTGCGGCGGTTCGCCGACTCGCTCGCCGCCGAGTTCGGGGGCCGCGTCTGGCAGGCCGAACCTCGGCTCGACCGTGACGAACCGCTGCTGACCGGGACCACCGACCACCCCGCCGTCACGCGCGCCACCGACCGCGTCGCGATCGCCGTCCAGGACCGCCCGGTCGTCCCGCTGTCCACCTGGCTGGCCGACGCCGTCGCCGCGCACGGTCGCGCCGGCCGCGGCTTCCAGCTCCTCACACCTGCCCAGACCCGCCTCACCAACGAGCTGGCCGCGCTCCTGGAGAACCCGATGGCCCGGTGGGTCGTACGGGCGCACGAGGGCGACTACTACGACGGGCACGTCGGTCTCCCGCTGACCTGGCACGAGAAGGCCGGCTTCATCGTCGACGCGTCGAAGCCCGCCGACCTCGCGCCCCACCCGCACTACCTCGGCGACGGCGCGGAGGCCGGCCAGGACGCTGCGGACCATCCGGCCGAGCATCTGCTGGTCGACCTCGACGTGCTGCACGCCGCCGACCACGACCTCCGCCTTGGCGCTGAGGTCGAACTCCTCACCCGGACCTGCGCGGGATCGGCCCCCGCCCTGTGGGGCACCGCCGAGCCCGCCCCCATGGTGTGGAACCGCGACGACGTCACGGCCCTCGCGCGGCGGCGCGCCCCTGACAACTCGCGGTTCGTGGTCCTCGGCCCGCCCGATGCCGCGCGCCCGATCTCCGGCACGTTGAGCGTCAGCCGGGTCGACGAGGGTGTGAAGGAGTCGATCACGCTCGCCGTCGCGCACCCGCCGGGCGTCCTCCCGGACCTGGATGCGGTGACCGGCCTGGTCGAGGAGCTGGCCGTCGAGGGCGAGCTGAAGGCGGTGCGCGTGCAGCGCCGACGCGGCCTCGGCGACCTCACACGCGCGCCGCATGACGGCGGCCCGTGCCTACCGGTGGGTCTGGGGCTCGGCCCCGACACCGTGCGCACGATCGGCCTGCCGCACGCCCGATCGGCCCCGGTGGAGCCGATTGAGCTCGGCCCGCGGTTCGCACCCGCGCTCTGGTACCCGCTCGGCGACGGCACCGTACCCGAGGACCGCGAACGTCTGGACGAGCTGATGGCTCATCTGCGGCCCGGCGAGACCGCCACCGCCCGGGCCTGAACACGATCCGGGCAAGGGTCAGAGCCCCTCGCACCCGGCCGAGTGCAGCAGCGAATCGCCACCGTGAACGCCGGACGTGTCACCTGAGTGCAGTCAGCGGCGAGAATGACCGCAGGGGCATGGTCGACGCAGTTTCCAGCCGACACTGCCCGCTCCGAACCTTGGAGGCAGCCATGATGTCCGGGCACGATGCCGCGAACGACGAACACGGGTCCGCGAGCCCGCCCCCCGGCCCGAACCCGCCCCGCGACCCCGACGCCCTGAAAGCCGAACTCCTGGACCTGGAGCACCAGGGCTGGCGCTCCCTGTGCGACGGAACCGGCTCCGACTTCTACGGCGCGCTGATGACCGAGGACGGTGTGATGGTCCTTGCCCACGGCGAGGCGTTCGACCGCCCGACCGTCGTCGCTTCGCTCAAGCACGCGCCCCCGTGGTCCGGCTACGCGATCACCGACGAGCGCCTCGTCGTCCTCGGCCCCGACAGTGCAGCGCTGATCTATCGGGCCCGCGCCTACCGCGACGGGGCCGAGTCCGCGTTCACCGCGCTGATGGCCAGCTGCTACACCCGCCGCGACGGGGCCTGGCGGCTCGCCCTTTACCAGCAGACCCCGATCCCGCCGCCCGCATGACCGGCGATCTTGTAGCTATCGTCACTGGAAATCGTTTTCCTTCACGATAGCTACAAGATCAACGGGGTTCGGTACCTGTGAGGCGGGCCGCGGCGCGGGCGGCCGGGCTGCGGCTACCGGCCGTCGATCGCCTCGCGCAGCGCGGCGAGCAGGTCGGCGACGCCCGGTGGCCCGTCGACGACCAGGTCGGCCCGTGCGGCCAGCTCGGCGACCTCGTCGGAGCCGCTGCACACGGTGATGCCCGGCTGACCCTTCTCGCGCAGGCGCTCAACGGTCTCGAACGCGGCCAGGTCGCCGAGGTCGTCGCCGACGTAGAGCACGGCTGCGCCGTCGCCGGCGCCGGCCGCGACGCCGGCCAGTGCGGTGCCCTTGTCCATGCCGGCGGGCCGCAGCTCGATCACGCGGCGGCCGGGTTCGACGGTGAGCCCGGCGCGCTGGGCCAGCGCGGCCAGCGGGATGCGCAGAGTCTCCAGGGCCGCGTCGGGGTCGGCGGTCCGGCGGGTGTGCACCGCCAGCGAACGGCCCTTGTCCTCGATCGCGGTGCCCTCGTGGGCCCCGGTCTTGCGGAGCAGCTCGGGCAGTTCCTCGCGGACCAGGCCGACACCGGCGGGCGGCTCGGGTGCGGTGACGCGGCCGTCCTCCCAGCGCTCCAGGCCGTAGTGGCCCAGGACCAGGATTCCGTCGACGTCAGCGAGCCCGCCGTACTCCACCGCCACCGCGGCCGGCCGCCCGGTGATGATCACCAGGCGGCCGACCAGCGGCGCTAGGCGGGAGAGTTCGGCGGTGACGCCCGGATAGGCGCGTGCGTCGGCGGGATCGGAGACGATCGGTGCCAGCGTGCCGTCGAAGTCGAACGACAGTACGGCTTCGGCGGGGCGCTGGACGATCCGGTCCAGCGCGGCCGCACCCTGCTCGGAATCGGGTGTGGGCAGAGGCATGAGCGGTCGTCTCGTTCCCGTTCGGGGTTGCGGGCGAAGGGAGTGGGCGGTGTCGTGCGGGTCGCGCCCTGACACGCCCCTCAGCAGGAGTATGCCCTCGGATTGCTCGGCGGTCGTCGTGCGTCGCCGTGCGTCGCTGAAGGTGCGTCGCTAGAGCTGGATGCCCAGTTGGCGGGCCGTGCGCTGGCGGCGGCGGTTGGCCCGCAGCCGGCGGAGCCGCTTGACGGTCATAGGGTCGAAGGCGAGGGCCTCGGGGCGGTCGACCAGCCCGTTGAGGAGCTGGTAGTAGCGCGTGGGAGAGAACCCGAACTCCTCGCGGATGGCCTGTTCCTTGGAGCCCTCCAGCTTCCACCACTGGCGCTCGAAGGCCAGGATGCGCTGTTCCCTCTCGTCGAGCTCGCGCTCCTCGCCGAAAGAAGCCGCGGGTCTCTCCGCGCCGCCGGTCTGGGTGGCGGGTTGCTGATCGAATAGCCCTGGATCTGACATTGGGCGCCTCCTCGTCCGGATTGGCGCGACTCATGGTAGCGACTCCCCGTGGAAGGTGAGGAGGCGAACAATCAGGATGGGGCCGCGGGGTAAGTGTTCCCTGTCCTCGGAGCCCTCCGCGGTCGGGCGCGCCGTGGCGGGCTCCGGCCCGCACGGGAGGCGAGCCATCCCATCTGCGCGTACGTGGAACAATGTCGCGGACACCCGCCGAGGACGGGCCACGGGAGTCGGGGCTGGGAGTTGAGTGTTGGGCGTTGCCGGCGTATCTGTGATCGGCCGCAAGCGCGCCGCGGCGCGCATGGCCGGGGCGGCCGCGTGCGCGGTCGCGCTGCTGGTTCCGCAAGCGCCTCCGGCCGCCGCGGCCGCGGCCGCCGACAGCGGTGGCGGCGGGGAGTTGCGGCCCGAGCAGTGGGGCATGGACGCCGTCGGCGCCGCTGAGGCGGCCGACCGCAACGACGGCGGCGGCGTGCTCGTCGCCCTGCTGGGCGGCGGAGTCGACGCTTCCCACCCCGACCTCGGCGACGGCTTCACCGAGGGAGACGCCTTTGCCGCCGGCTCGGGATCGGCAGGCGGCGCGACGCCCCTCGCCGGGATCATCGCCGGACGCGGCCACGGCCGGGAGTACACCGGCGGCGTCGTCGGCGTGGCACCCGGCGCGGACCTGCTGTCCGTGCGCGTGGCCGACGGCGGCGAGGCCGCACCCGACGCGCTCAACGAGGGCATCCGCTACGCCGTCGACGAGGGGGCCCAGGTGCTCCTGCTGTCGGCGGGGGCCGCGAGCGCCGAACCGGACGAGGCGGTGGCCGCCGCCCTCGGCTACGCGAACCGCAGCGGCGCCCTCGTCGTCGCCCCCGCCGGCAAGGGCGGCTCCGCCTACCCCGGCGCCTACGAGGGCGCCACGGCCGTCGGCGCCGTAGGCGAGGACCTCGCGCTCACCGCCGACTCGCCCGCGTCCGGCGTCGACCTGGTCGCCCCGGGTACCGGGATCCGCGCCCCGGAAGCGGGCGGCGGTTACACCACCGTCGGCGGCACCGCGGCGGCCGCCGCGTTCGTCGCCGGTGCCGCTGTGCTGGTGCGCGCCGAGCACCCGCAGTTGCGGCCCGCCGAGGTCGCCGACGCGCTCACCGCGGGAACCCGGGAGGGCGCTGCGGGCGCGCAGGCCCCCGGCTACGGCGCGGGCGTGCTCGACGCCCCCGCCGCCATGGAGCGGGCCGCCTCCTCCGCCGAGGGCCAGCCGCTGTTCGACGAGAGCCTGGCCGACCAGCCCCGTGAGGAGGCACCCGGGCCGCCGGTCTGGGCGCTGTGGACCGCGGGCGTGCTTCTGGCAGTGCTCGCGGGCCTCGTGGTCGTGCTGCTGTTCCGGCGCGCCGGTGCCAACCCCTACGACCTGCCGTCCCGCCGGTCCGGGCGCGAGCGCGGGCGCGGCGGCGCCGAGGGCCGGGAAAACCGGGAGGAGCGCGACGACCGCGAGCCGGCCGGCGCCGAGGCCCGCTCCGGCGGCCGGCGCGCTCCGGCGGGACGCCGCCGCGGCGGGCGCCGGCGGCGCTGAAACCCGTGCCGCGGGTCGGCGCGGTTCCGGGGCCCGGTCCGGTTCCGGTTGTCCGGTGCCCTCGCGGTCCGTGCGAGCCGTGCCGTTCAGTGACCGCGAGCAAGCTGTACGTGGCCGCTGAACAGGCGTTTTCCCCAATTGGCGCCTTGACGGAGGACGGCGGGCATAGAAGTCTGGCGGAATGTCCCCCAACGAGTCGATCGACTGGTCGCCCCGATCCCGCACACCCGACGTCCCTGCGCCCCTCCCCTCGCGGCGGGGAGGCGAAGGCGCGCAGGCGGTCGCAGGAGCGCTCGCCCCGCCGCCGCACTTCGTCGACGGCCGGGTGGTGGTCGTCGAGGCCGACCCGAAGTGGCCCTACCTGTTCCAGCGCGAAGCCGACCGGATCCGCGAGGCGCTGGGCGCCGCCGCGCTGGAGGTCGAGCACGTGGGATCCACGGCGGTCCCCGGCCTAAGCGCCAAGCCCTGCGTCGACGTGCTGCTCACCGTGCCCGACTCCGGTGACGAGGCCGCCTACCTGCCTCCGCTGGAGGCCGCGGGCTACGCGCTGTGGCACCGCGAGCCCGAAGCGGACGGCCACCGCGTGCTGCGCGGCCCGGACGTGAACACCAACGTGCACGTCTACGGGCCCGGCGCCGACGAGGCCGAGCGGCTGCGGCTGTTCCGCGACCGCCTGCGCGCCGACGCCGGAGACCGGGAGCGCTACGACCGCACCAAGCGCGAGCTGGCTCAGCGCACCTGGGGCCGCCTGGACGACTACACCGACGCCAAGGCCGCCTTGGTCGAGGAGATCATCGGGCGCGCCCGCGAGTCGGCGGCCGCGCGCGCCGAGTGACGGGAGCGGGCGCCGGCGGCCCGCGCCCCGGCCGTCGCTTCCGGCTTCCGGCTCCCCCGAGCTTCGTTGATCTTGTAGCCATCGTGATGAAAAACGATTTCCAGTGACGATGGCTACAAGATCAACGGTGATAGCCCGGACGATGCCGCTACTTCAGTGCGCTCAGCTGTTCCGCGAACCAGCGCTTGGGCGGCAGCGCGGTAGCGCTCTCGACCAGGCGTTCGCAGCGCTCGCGGCGCTCGTCCTCGGGCATCTCCAGCGCCTTGCGCAGCGCAGCCGCGGTCTGGGTGACGTCGTAGGGGTTGACCAGGATCGAGTCGGTGCCGAGCTCGTCGGCCGCACCGGCTTCGGTGGAGAGCACCAGGGCGCACCCGTCGTCGGAGAGCGCCGGAGCCTCCTTGGCCACCAGGTTCATCCCGTCTCGGATCGGGTTGATCAGCAGCACGTCGGCCATGCGGTAGGCGGCCAGCGAGCGTGGGAAGTCGTCGGTGACCTCCATGATCAGCGGGCTCCAGTCGGCCGTGGCGAACTCCTGGTTGATCTCCTTGGCCACCCGCTGCACCTGCTCGGTGTACTCGCGGTACTCCGGGACGTCTCCGCGGCTGGGGTAGGCGAAAGCCAGGTGCGTGACCCGGCCCTGCCATTCGGGGTGCTCGCGCAGCAGTTCGCGGTAGGCCTCCATGCCGCGAACGATGTTCTTGGACAGCTCGGTGCGGTCGACCCGAACGATGAGCCTGGTGTCGCCGACCCGCTCGCGCAGCGCCGTCCGCCACTCCTCGACGTCGGCCGCCGCCGCCCGCCGGCGCAGGCTGTCGGCGTCGGCGCCCAGCGCGTGCACGCCGACGTGGACCACACGCCCGCCGAACTCCACGGTGCGCCGGCTCCAGTCGACGTCGACCCGTAGGAACGTCTCGCAGCAGCGCAGGAACGCGTCGGCCCAGCGGCGGCTGAGGAAGCCGAGGTGGTCGGCGCCGAGCATGCCCTCCAGAAGCTCGCGGCCGACCTCGCCGGGCAGCATTCCGAAGTACTCCGGGGGCGCCCACGGGGTGTGCGAGAAGTGGGCGATGCGCAGGTCGGGGCGGCGCTGGCGGAGCATACGGGGCACCAGGGCCAGGTGGTAGTCCTGCACGGCCACGCGCGCGTTGTCGGCCGAGCCGGTCAGCAGCGCCTCGGCGAAGGCGGCGTTGTAGGAGCGGAAGCCCTCCCACTGGGTGCGGAACGCGGCGTCGAAGCGCGGCTTGTTGGGGGTGTCGTAGAGCATGTGGTGCACGAACCACAGCGTCGAGTTGGCCACGCGGGTGTAGGCGTCGGTGAAGGTGTCCGGCGGGATGTCGAGCATCCGCACGCGCATGCTGCCGAGGTCGAAACCGGCCAGGTCGAGCCGCCCTTCGGGGGCCCGGGCCGCGGCCGTGCGGTCGGCCTCCGTCAGGGCCGCGCACACCCACAGGGTGTCGGTCGTCTCGGCGACCGAACTCAGCCCTGACACCAGGCCGCCCCCGCCGCGCCGGTAGTCGAGGGAGCCGTCTTCGCCGATCGAGAAGGACACCGGTCCCCTGTTGGAAGCCACGAGGAGCTGCGCCTTGTCCACCTGATCGTCCACCTCTCACCTGTCACCGGAATCGCGCCGACGTCTCATTGCACTACACCGGTACCGCTGACAACAGGGCCCGCTGCGCGAAGGTGTCATAGGTCTCGCCTTCCCGGGCCCCGCGCAAACCCGCCGGTTCGGGGCTCCGGAGGGATAGCGCGCCGAAACCGGCGCCGGCGCGCGCGGCGCCGCAGGTACGGGCGCCGCTACCCCGGCGCTCCGGCGTCAGGCGTGTTACCCGGATCACTCTCCATGGAAATTCGGGCGAAACGTGAGCTACAGTGGCATGCGGATTCCGCTGCGCCCCGGGCGCCCAACTGCGGATCCGACAACTTCATATTGCTCATCCAGAGGGGTGGAGGGACCGGCCCTGCGAAGCCCCGGCAACCATCTCGGTTTGCGCGACTCGCGATCCTGCGAGGCGGCCGAGGCAGGTGCCAACTCCGGCCTGGGGCCAGATCGGTCAGCCAGGAAAGATGAGGGGAGACGCCTCGCATGGCGATTACCGCCACGGAAACGGACACGCCCTCCGCCCGCGCCTTCGGCCCCGCCGCCGCGCTGTCCTGTCGCGAATGCGGCCAACGCTACGACCTCGCCCCCAGCTTCGCCTGCGAGTTCTGTTTCGGGCCTCTTGAGGTGGCCTACGAGTTCGGCGAGGTCACCCGCGAGGCCATCGCGCGCGGTCCGAACAACATCTGGCGCTACGCCGACCTCCTTCCGGTTCCGGGCAACGTCGCCGAGCTGCCCAACATGAACCCCGGCCTGACGCCGCTGGTGCGCGCCGACCGGCTGGCCGCTGAGCTGGGTATGCGCTCGCTGCACGTCAAGGACGACTCCGCCAACCCCACCCACTCCTTCAAGGACCGGGTGGTGGCCATGGCCGTCGAGGCCGCACGCACCTTCGGATTCCGCACCCTCTCCTGCTCCTCCACCGGCAACCTGGCCGGCGCGGTCGGCGCCGCCTCGGCCCGCGCCGGGTTCCGCTCGTGCGTGTTCATCCCGGCGGGCCTGGAAGAGGGAAAGATCGTCATGGCGGCCGTCTACGGCGGCAAGGTCGTGGCCATCGACGGCACCTACGACGACGTGAACCGCTTCTGCTCGGAGCTGATCGGCGACCCGGCCGGCGAGGACTGGGGCTTCGTCAACGTCAACCTGCGGCCCTACTACGCCGAGGGCTCCAAGACCCTGGCCTATGAGATCGCCGAGCAGCTGGGCTGGCGGCTGCCCGAGCAGATCATCGTCCCCATCGCCTCGGGCTCCCAGCTCACCAAGATCGACAAGGGTTTCCGCGAGCTGATCGAGCTGGGGCTGGTGCAGGACCGCCCCTACAAGGTCTTCGGCGCCCAGGCCGCGGGCTGCTCCCCGGTGGCCGCCGCCTACGAGCAGGGCCACGACGTCATCCAGCCGGTCAAGCCCGACACCATCGCCAAGTCGCTGGCGATCGGCAACCCCGCCGACGGCCCCTACGTCCTCGACGTCTGCCGCCGCACCGGCGGCGCGGTCGCCCGCGTCGACGACGCGGCGGTGGTCGACTCCATCTCGCTGCTCGCCCGTACCGAGGGCGTCTTCGCCGAGACCGCCGGCGGCGTCACCACCGGGGTGCTGCGCAAGCTGCTGGACGAGGGCACCCTCGACCCCCGTGCCGAGACCGTCGTGCTCAACACCGGCGACGGCCTGAAGACCCTGAACGCCGTCGAGGCCGGGGTCACCGCGACCATCAAGCCCTCCCTGGACGTGTTCAAGGAGGCCGGGCTTCTCTAGAGCGCCCGGACAACCCCCGCAACCGCCGGCCGGCGAGCGAGTCAAGGAGATACCGCAGTCATGAGCGTCAGTGTCCGCGTCCCGACCATCCTGCGCACCTACACCAAGGACGAGGCCGAGGTCAGCGCCGAAGGCGAGACCGTGCAGGCCGTGCTGTCCGACCTGGAGGCCAAGTACCCCGGAATCAAGGCGCGCATCGTCGACGACGCCGGGAAGATCCGCCGCTTCGTCAACGTCTACGTCGGCGACGAGGACGTGCGGTTCGCCCAGGGACTGGACACCCCGACCGCGTCGGGCACCCAGGTCTCGATCATCCCGGCCGTGGCCGGAGGCTGCTGACCCCCGGCCCCCGACGGTCCCGACCCCCGACGCGCCAGGCCGCGCAGTCGGCCCAGCCCGCGCCCCGCCGCCCCCGAGGGCGGGGCGCGGGCTTTTCCACTTGCGGCCACGAGGCGTCATTGACCTGCGGGTAACGCCGCAGCGAAGTCTGGTTAGGGCATTTGCACTCGCATAGGGGGAGTGCTAATAATGGGGTCGCTGGCACTCTGGCATCCTGAGTGCTAAACCCTGGTTCGAGGCGATGAGGCCGAGGTCCCCGGCAGCGGGGTTGCCGGAAGTACCACGGTCGTCCGTCGCGGGCATCGGCTCGTACCTTCGCGTATCAGCCCGGTCTCGGGAGGACAAGAAGTCTATGGCAGCCAAACTGATCGCGTTCGACGAAGAGGCCCGCCGCGGCCTTGAGCGCGGCATGAACCAGCTCGCTGACGCCGTGAAGGTGACGCTCGGCCCCAAGGGCCGCAATGTCGTGCTGGAAAAGAAGTGGGGCGCCCCCACCATCACCAACGACGGCGTCTCCATCGCCAAGGAGATCGAGCTCGAGGACCCGTGGGAGAAGATCGGCGCCGAGCTCGTCAAGGAGGTCGCCAAGAAGACCGACGACGTCGCCGGTGACGGCACCACCACCGCCACCGTGCTCGCTCAGGCCATGGTGCGCGAGGGCCTGCGCAACGTCGCGGCGGGCGCCAGCCCGGTCGGCCTGAAGCGCGGCATCGAGTCCGCCGTCTCCCGCATCAGCGAGGAGCTGGCCAACCTGTCCAAGGAGGTCGAGACCAAGGAGCAGATCGCCTCCACCGCCTCGATCTCGGCGGGCGGCGACGTCCAGATCGGCGACGCCATCGCCGAGGCCATGGACAAGGTCGGCAAGGAAGGCGTCATCACCGTCGAGGAGGGGCAGACCTTCGGGCTGGAGCTGGAGCTCGCCGAGGGCATGCGCTTCGACAAGGGCTACATCTCGCCCTACTTCGCCACCGACCTGGAGCGCATGGAGACGGTGCTTGAGGACCCCTACATCCTCATCGCCAACCAGAAGATCTCCAACAACAACGAGTTCCTGCCGGTCGTCGAGAAGGTCCTGCAGGCCGGCCGTCCGCTGATGATCATCGCGGAGGACCTTGAGGGCGGCGCGCTGCAGACGCTGATCGTCAACAAGATCCGCGGCAACTTCAAGTCCGTCGCCGTCAAGGCCCCGGGCTTCGGCGACCGCCGCAAGGCGCAGCTGGAGGACATCGCGGTCCTGACCGGCGGCCAGGTCATCACCGAAGAGGTGGGCCTGAAGCTGGAGAACACCGAGCTGGACATGCTCGGCCGCGCCCGCAAGGTCGTCGTCACCAAGGACGAGACCACCATCGTGGACGGCTCCGGCGACGCCTCCAACATCTCCGGCCGGGTCAACGAGATCCGCAACGAGATCGAGCGCACCGATTCCGACTACGACCGCGAGAAGCTGCAGGAGCGCCTGGCCCGCCTGGCCGGCGGCGTCGCGGTCATCAAGGCCGGTGCCGCCACCGAGGTGGAGCTCAAGGAGCGCAAGCACCGCATCGAGGACGCGGTGCGCAACGCCAAGGCCGCTGTCGAGGAGGGCATCCTGCCCGGCGGTGGTGTGGCCCTGCTGCAGGCCGGCGTCCCGGTCTTCGAGAAGCTGGACCTGCAGGGCGACGAGTCCATCGGCGCCGACATCGTCCGCCGTGCGATCGAGGAGCCGCTGAAGCAGATCGCGATCAACTCCGGCCTTGAGGGCGGGGTCGTCGCGGAGAAGGTGAAGAACATGGAGGCCGGCGTCGGCCTGAACGCCGCCACGGGCGAGTACACCGACCTGTTCAAGGACGGCGTCATCGACCCGACCAAGGTCACCCGCTCCGCTCTGCAGAACGCGGCCTCCATCGCCGGGCTGTTCCTGACGACCGAGGCCGTCATCGCCGAGAAGCCGGAGAAGGCGTCGGCTGCCGGCGGGGGCGACCCCACGGGCGGTATGGGCGGCATGGACTTCTAAGGCCTCTCGGCCAGAGGTCGGCGAGTCCGGTACGCGAGCTCAGCCACCTGCGACGATCGGGCGGTCCCCGCTGGGGGGACCGCCCGATTCGCGTTCGCGGATCGATCGCGCCATGTCGGCCGCTGCACCGTGTCGCCCCGGTCTGCCGGTGGTAGCGTCATTCCCGCCTCCGCGGTGCGCGGCGCAGCCCCGCGCGGGTCCGCACGCCGGTGCCCCGAGCACGCCGCGCCGCCGCGGAGCAGGCGGGCAGACCAGCACAGGAGGCCATGATGACCGCACCAAGCGTCCGCCCCGAGGAGCCCACTGCGGTGCTCGGCGCGATCGAGGAGGGCACCGGCCGCCTGCTGCGCACCGCCGCCGCCGTGCGCCCCGAGCAGGTCGCCGAACCCTCGCTGCTTCCCGGATGGACGCGCGGCCACGTCCTGGCCCACGTCTCCCGCAGCGCCGAGGCGATGGTCCGCGTCCTGGAGGGCGCACGCGAGGGCGTCCAGGCCGACATGTACGCCGGCGCCGAGGCGCGCGAGCGCGATATCGAGGACGGCGCCGGGCGGGCTCCCGAGGAGCAGGCGGCCGACCTCGAAGCCACCGCCGAGCGGCTGGCGGAGGTCGTGCGCACCATGCCCGAGCAGGCGTGGACGTTCGAGATCCGGCACCGCAGCGGCCGCGTCTTCCCGGCCGCGCGGGTCGTATGGATGCGGTTGGCGGAGGTGGAGTACCACCACGTCGACCTCGACCTCGGCTACACGCCCGGCGACTGGCCCGCCTTCTTCACCGGCCCCGAGCTGGAGAGCCTGACCTCGCGGTTCGCGGTCGAGGAGGAGCTGCCGCCCGTCCTGCTGCGCGACGGCGCGAGCGGGGCCGAGTACCGCATCGGCGCCGCCGCGGGCCCGGCGGTGACCGCCCAGGGGCCGGCCGGCGAGATCCTGGCCTGGCTCTCCGGCCGCGCCGACGGCTCTCGCCTCACCGTCCACCGCGGCGGCACGCCCGTCGAGTACCCCGCCTCCGTGCTCCCTCCGGTTCCGCCCATGCTCTGACCCGCTCCGGCGGCCGCCGACCGGCTGCGGCCCCGGCTCGGCCGCGGGCGTCCACCCCGTTGAAGGCGCTGCCGAACCCCGCGGGGCGTTGCTGCCCGTGTCTCGGCATAGGCGTCCAGCATGCTGCGGTCCTCGGCGGGAGGGGCCCTTCGCCGTCGCCGGCCAAGGCCATCGCGCCCAGGAACAGCTCTGAGGCGCGGAGTCCGGTTCGGCCGAGCGGTCGGTGGCGCATGGATTCCTTTCGGCGGCCGGGGCCGGACTCACAAGCTGATCGGGCCATGGCCGATCCGCCGCACCCGGTCCGGCGGTCGGGGACGGAGGCGGTGTTCAGGCGACGGTGCGGGCGGCGAACTCGAACGGTCCGGAGCCGATACCCCAGCAGACGACGCGGCGCGGGTGGATCAGGATCCAGGCGGGGCTGAACGGGAAGCCCGCGCCCAAGCGCTCGCCCGTCGCCTCGCCGCCCTCGGTCCGGGTCTCGGCGCGGCCGCGGACCTCGATGCCGCGCGGGCTCCACGGGTCGACCGAGGCCAGGTCGTCGACGACGACGGCGACCTCGGGGTTGGCGGTCGCGTCGCGGAACTTCTTGCTCGGCGCCATGTCGATCCCGCCGACGACGAGTCCGTCGTTCTCGGGGTCGTAGAAGACGCCGACCGGTTTGACCTGCGGTAGGCCGTCGGGGCCCACTGTGGCCAGGCGGCCCAGGGGCTGCTCGATCAGGTAGGCGATCTCCGTCTCGGTGAATGCGCTCATCGTCGGCTGTGCTCCCGTGGTCTGAGGTGGTGTGGCACCGCGTCCGGACCGGACACGGGTCGACACCACTGTGGGCGCGCCACGGGCGGGCAGGAAGGCCGCCGCGGGACTGGTAGCGGCAGGGACATGCTGCCGCGAGGGGGCGGCCCTAGACTCGGGCCATGGGCGACAACGATCTGGGGGAGTTTCTGCGGGCCCGCCGCGAAGCCGTCACGCCCGGCGAGGTCGGGCTTGCGGACGGCGGGAGGCGCCGCACCCCCGGGCTGCGCCGATCCGAGGTGGCGACCCTCGCGGATGTGAGCGTCGAGTACGTCACGCGGTTGGAGCAGGGGCGTGACCGCCACCCTTCCGGGCAGGTGCTCGGCGCCCTTGCCGACGCGCTACGGCTGTCTGCGGCGGAGCGGCTGCACCTGCACCGCCTGGCCAAGGAGGGCGGCGGCGCGCAGTGCGCGGGCCAGCGGCCGTCCGCACCGTCAGTGCGGCCCACCGTGCGCGCGCTGCTCGACAGGTTCGACCCCGACCCCGCGCTGCTGGTCGACCGCGTCGGCGACGTGCTCGCCACCACCCGCGGTTTCGATCGGGTCGCCCGCCCCCTCGGCCTTCTCGACGGCGATCAGCCGAACCTCGTCCGCTACGTGTTCACCGATCCGCGCGCGGCCGACGCGTTCCCCGAGTGGGAGCGGGTCGCCGACGAGCTGGTCGCCGACCTCCGGCTCGCCACGATGCCGGCCGACCCGCACGTGGCGCACGTCGCGGAGGAGTTGTCGGTCACCGGAGGGGCGGCGTTCGCCCGGCGCTGGTCCTCACCCACGTCGCTGCCGGTACGCGCGGGGGTGCGCCGGATCGCCCACCCGGAGGCGGGCGAGCTGCGCCTGTCCTACGAGACGCTGGACCTTAACGATACCGACGTCCTGCGCCTGATCGCCTACCTGCCCGCCGACGAGGCCGCCTCCGCCGCCCTGAGCCGCCTCACCGGCCGCCGTCCCGGAGCCCTGCGCGCGGTGTCGGGTTAGAAAGCCGAGCGCGCCGCGGGCCGTCACCGGTGAAATCACGGATTTACCGACTCACGGTTCCGGCCTGTGCGGTGAAATCCCAGGTCAGCTTATTAACCGGTTCAGTAGTCGATAGCAGAACGCGGTTCGGCCGCACACCGGTATTCGGCATCCACGGTTTCCGCAACTTTCGGGAAACGGTCGGATCGAACTCCGACGAAGCGCATCCGGGTGTTTCCAGGTAAGCGCCGTGAATACCGCCTTTCTAAACAGATTCGGGCAGCGGGCCGGTGTCGGGCGGCGGGTCGGTCGCGAACAGGTCCGCCGCCGTGCGCACGAACAGCTCGACAGCGGGCCCCGTCGCCCCTTCGGGCCAGGCGAGCACGGTGCGGTAGGCGCTGGCGTCGGCCACCGGGACGTACACGACGTCGGGGCGGGGGTTGGCAGCGGCGACGTGGCGCGGCACCAGAGCGAGTGCCTGACCCAGTCCGACGACCTCGATGACCTGGGAGATGTCGTGGACAAGCGGGCCTTGGGCCCCGTCGGCTCCCACGGCGGCGGCCCGGTCCTGGCCCGACCAGTACCGCCGGCTCGCCTCGGTGTCCCCGGGCCAGCGCGGAAACGGTTCACCGGCCAGGTCGGCGCACTGCAGCGCGGCGCGCCCGGCCAACCTGTGGTCGGCGGGTACCGCGGCCACCCGCTCCTCCGAGCACAGCGGCCGAACGCACAGGCCCTCGGTGCCGAAGGGAGTGCCGAGAAGGGCGAGGTCGGCTTCGCCCCTGCGCAGGGTCGCCTCCTGGGCGCGGTAGCCGGTGACGGCGATGTCGGTGCGCGCGGCGTCCGGCAGGCGTGCGTAGGAGGCGACGATGCTCCGCAGCAGCCCGGTGCTGCGGCCGGGCGCCGCGGTGACGGTCAGCGCCGGGGTGGTCCGGCCCGCCCGCCGGGTTCGCCGCGAGGCCGCGGCGGCGGCGTCCAGCACCTTGCGCGCCTCGCTGAACAGAGTGTCGCCCGCGGGTGTCAGCCGGATCGTGTTGTGGCGGCGGTGGAACAGCGGCGCGCCGAGGCGGCGCTCCATCTGCCGGATTGCGCGAGAAAGGGGCGGCTGGGAGATACCGAGGCGCTCGGCGGCGCGGGAGAGATTCAGCTCCTCGGCCGCCGCGAGGAAGTAGCGCAATTCCCGTAGATCGAACTCCTGCATACCTTTAGGGTAGCCTATCCTCCACAATCGGTATTTCCCGCGGAGCGGATCGTCCTGGTCGAATGGAACGATCCCCCTGACAAAGGAGAACCGATGAAATTCCTGGTCCGCTCGGACGCGGTGCTGACCGACGCGGTGGTCCTGCTGGTGCGGCTCTGCGTCGGCGCCGTCTTCGTCGCCCACGGCTGGGACAAGGTCGCCGGTCAGGGTGTCGGCACGATCGTGGAGAGCAACCGCGAGCTGGGGATCCCTCTTCCCGAGCTGAGCGGGGCCTTCCTGGCCTACGGCGAGCTGATCGGCGGCGCGCTGCTCGTCCTCGGCTTCGCCACCCGCGCGGGAGCGGCCGCGCTGACCGTGATCATGATCGGCGCCTGGGTGTTCGTGCACAGCGGCAACGGGCTCATGATGGACGGCGGCGGCTTCGAGTACGTGATGGTGCTCGCCGCCGTCAGCCTGATGATCCTTGCCCACGGGCCGGGGAGGTTCAGCGTCGACTCCGTGCTGGCGGCTGCCTTCGGCGGCGGCGGGCGAGGGCCGCGCGCTGACCGCACCGCCGAAGACCGGGCCGAAGCGGCCGGGTAGCCGCATCCGCTCCGCCCGGGCACCGGCTCCGCCGTCGTGTCGGGCGGAGCGGCCGGGCGCGGCGCCCTTCCTCGGTCCTCCGCCCGCGGGCGCCTGCGCCCGCGGGCGGAAGGGCGCAGGCGTTCGACCGCGGCGGCGGCACGGTCCGCCGCCCTCGAATCCTCAGTCGATCTCGCCGCGCCCGTCCAGCTCGTCGAGGACGCGGCGCACCGCCGGCGCACAGCGGTCCCGATCGGCGTGTGCGAGCCAGGCGAGGTCGGCGATCTCGGCCGCGGGCGCGGGTTCGCCCGCGTGCTCGGCGGTGTAGCAGGACAGGCGCACCTTCGTGCCCTCCGGATAGCCGTCGGCGGCCTCCTCCACCACGGCGAACGGTGCCAGAGTTGCGGGACGCAGCGCCACGCCCACCTCCTCGCGCGTCTCGCGCGCGACGGCGTCCTCGTCGCTCTCGCCGGGCTCGCGCTTTCCGCCCGGAAGGTAGTAGAGGCTGCGGCCGCGCGTGCGGACGCACAGCAGCCGCCTGCGGCTGACGTGCACCCAGGCGAGCGCGTCGATCACGGGAGCCGGGACGGCGCCTGTCTCGGGTGGTGGCATGGGTCCGACTCTAGACGCGATGTCCGGTCGTCGCCGTCGTCTCGCAGGGAAGCGGCGCCGTAGCGGGCTTTGGCCGCCCGGTGCGCGCCCTGTGAGGTGTAGCCTCTTCCGGCATGTCCGAATCGCCTGACTCGGGGGAATCCGTGCGTCGATGCACCCTGGCCGGTGTCCGGTCGCTCCTCGCAGCGGCGCTCGCGGTCGCGGCGGCGGGATGCGGGCCGGTTCCGGAAGCCGGGGGAGGCGCACCGAGCGGGCGGCCCGAACCCTCGGGCGAGCGGCCGCGGGACGCCGAGTACCGCGACGACTTCAACGGCGACGGCTACGCCGACCTCGCCGTCCTGGTCGGCGATGCCGACGCCGGCGGCGCCGAGGGCGCAGGAAAGGTGGTCGTCGTCTACGGATCGGCCGACGGCCCCGATCCCGGCACGCGGCAGGTGATCGACCAGGGCTCCGAGGGCGTGCCGGGGACGCCCGACGCGCACGACCGGTTCGGCGACGCAGCCGCCGTCGGCGACTTCGACGGCGACGGCTACGCCGACGTCGCGGTGATGAGTGCTTGGGAGGACTACGCCGAGCCCGAGGACCCCGATCTGACGATGCTGTGGGGCGGCGAGTCCGGGCTCGGCGGCGGGACGGCGCTGGATGGCTCCGCGCTTCCCGCCGGAGTCGAGGAGGTCGTGAGCGGAGACTTCGACGCGGACGGCGAACGCGACCTGCTCGCCTATCGGGCGGGCGGGGAGTCCGCTGTGCTGAGGGGCCCGTTCATCCGGGAGGGCGGCGTCGCCGGGAAGCAGCCCCTGGCACTGGGCAGTCTGGACCTGCAGGAGCTGGTTCCGGGGGACGTCGACGGCGACGGCGGGACCGATCTGGTCGTCATGAGCTCGTTCGAGGAGATGGGCGAACCCACTGGGGTGCTGCTCTCGACCCCCGCCGGTCTGCAAAAGGCCGACCAGAACCTGGCTTCGGCGAGTACCGGCGCGATCGGCGACATGAACGGCGACGGCTACGGGGACCTCGTCATGCGTGAGGTTCCCGGGGGCGTCGTCGAGGACCTGGCAGGCGACCCCGGCACGCTCAGGGTGATCTACGGCGGCCCGGACGGCCTCGCCGGCAAGGGGACCGCGTTCACCCGGGACAGCGGCTCGATCCCGGGGGAGAGCAACGACAGCGCCGGGTTCGGGTTCAGGCTCGCCGCGGGCGACGTGGACGGCGACGGCTGCGCCGACGTGCTCGCGACGACCGGTGTCGAGCCCCTGGGCGGCGAACCGATGGGCGAACCGGGCGGCGTGGTCGTCCTCAAGGGAGGCCCGGACGGGCTGACGACGGCGGGGTCGTCGATGGTCGACCAGGACAGCGCGGGCGTGCCCGGCGACGGGGAGGACGGCGACGGCTTCGGATGGGCGATGCGCCTGGCGGACTTCGACGGCGACGACCGGATGGACCTCGCCGTCGGAGCTCCCGGGGAGAACGAGGAGCAGGGCGCCGTGTGGGCGCTGCGCTACACCCGGGACGGTGCGGCCGCCACCGGCGCCTACGGTCCGGACGTGCTCGGCGTCTCCGAGAGCGAGCCGAAGCTGGGCGGGGCGTTCGCGCGATCGTAGTGAAGCTCAGCGCCGTTGATCTTGTAGCTATCGTCACTGGAAATCGTTTTCCTTCACGATAGCTACAAGATCGGCGGGGTTCGGGGCAGCGGACGGTGCCGCCGGCCCCGGGCGCCCGCCGTGCCGGGCCGTTCGCCCCTACCTGAGCTTGTCCATCTGGGCGCGGTCCTCGTCGCCGAAGCGCTCTTCGAGCTCCTCCGGCGAGGCGTCGACGTCGATGCGCTCCACCGGCATGCCGCGGGCGGTCTCGATGGCGCCGAGGCGGCGCAGCGCTCGGTCGGCCGCGTAGTCCATCAGCTCCTTGTCGGAGAGCATGTAGCGCTTCTCCTCTTCGTCGGGCTCGGGCTCGTTGCTGCGCTCGACGACCGCGGTGACGTGCGGGAGCAGTTCGTTGAGGCGCTCGGTCACCACGTCCCAGGTGCGGGCGTCGGCGGCGACGTGGCGGCGGCAGGTGAAGGTTCCCCAGGCCATGTGCCGCCGCTCGTCGTCGCCGATGCGCTTGATGATCTCGCGCATGCCGGGGAAGATCCCGCGGGCCGTGCAGATGTGGTTCCAGGAGTGGTAGCCGGTCAGGGCCAGAGAGCCCTCGATGATGTGGTTGTAGGTGACCGAGGCGCGCACCTGGTTGGCCGGGCTGGGGTCGTCGGCCAGTGCGTTCAGGGCGGCGGGCAGCTCGGAGTAGAACAGCGCGCGGTAGCCGGCATTGCTCTCGACGAAGGAGTGCAGGTCCTCGGTGATGCCGACCGCGTCCATCCACATCCGGAACACCTGGACGTGCTTGGCCTCTTCAAAGGCGAACTGCGTCAGGTACATCTCGTCGCCGAGGCGGCCTTCGGCGGCCATCGCGCGGATGAACGGCTGGATGTCCTCGGTGACCGCCTCTTCGCCGGCGACGAAGAGCGCGCACAACCGCATGATCCGCACGCGCACCCCTTCGGACAGCTCCGCCCAGTCCTGTGCGTCGCGGCGCATGTCGATGTCGGCGGGGTTCCAGAACTTGGCGTTGCCCTTGGCGAACAGCCGCAGCGGGAAGGAGTCCCAGTTGAGGCCCTTGGCGCGCAGTGAGTGGAAGCCCTGGCGCTGTTCGGGGGGAAGCGTGGGAGCGGTGTCGGCAGGATCGATCATTGGGGGGCACCTCCGAGTCGGGTCGCCCCCATCATTGGACGCGGGTCACGCGCGTGTAAAGGCGTGGCACCGAGCCGCCGCGGACCGCGATACGGTCGGACGTGCGCCCCGCGGCAGCGCCCCGTTCGTCCTCTGCGGTCCCGGGGCACTCCAGCGGCACGCCTTCGGTCCGCAACGGGCGCCGCGCATTCCAACCGTGCAGTGCCTGCTCATACCGGGAGAACGGGAGAGAACGTGTTCTGCGGCGATCCGGAGAGCTCCGGCTACGCGTCCTGCGCCGAGCAGGAGGGCCTGTTCGCGGTCGCGTCGCTGATTCCGGCGATGCTCGCGCTGGTGCTCATGGTCGCCGCGTTCGCCACGCCCGCGGTGCGCAGGAATCCTACCCTGCGCACGCAGACGCTCGGCTACTCGCTGATCGCCTGGTGCCTGGCGGGGTTCACCATCGTCCTGGGCGCGCTGCCGCCGCTTTAGGTCGCGGCCACGCGGCCGGCGACCCGCTCAGCGCCGTCGATCTTGTAGCTATCGTCACTGGAAATCGTTTTCCCTCACGATAGCTACAAGATCGGCGGGGGCGGGACGGTCCTTCAGATCTCGTCGCCGGCCAGGACGTCGTCGGCGTCGGCGATGCGGTAGGCGTAGCCCTGCTCGGCGAGGAAGCGCTGCCGGTGGGCGGCGAAGTCCTGGTCGACCGTGTCGCGGGCGGTCACCGCGTAGAAGCGGGCGCTGCGGGAGTCGGACTTGGGGCGCAGCAGGCGGCCGAGCCGCTGGGCCTCCTCCTGGCGGGACCCGAACGACCCCGATACCTGGATGGCCACACCGGCCTCGGGCAGGTCGATGGAGAAGTTGGCGACCTTGGACACCACGAGCGTGCGCAGTTCGCCCGAGCGAAACGCCTCGAACAGCCGCTCCCGCTCCTTGATCCGGGTCTCGCCCTTGATCACCGGCGCCTCCAGCGACTCGCCCAGTTCGTCGAGTTGGTCGATGTAGGAGCCGATGACCAGCGTCTGCTCGTCGTGGTGCCTGCGCACCAGCTCGCGCACCACCTCGGTCTTGGCGGCCGACGAGGAGCAGAAGCGGTACCGGTCCTCGGGTTCGGCGGTGGCATAGGCCAGCCGCTCGGACTCGGAGAGGTTCACCCGCACCTCGACGCAGTCTGCGGGGGCGATCCAGCCCTGGTTCTCCATCTCCTTCCAGGGCGCGTCGTAGCGCTTGGGTCCGATGAGGGAGAAGACGTCGCCTTCGCGGCCGTCCTCGCGCACCAGGGTCGCGGTGAGCCCCAGCCGCCGCCGGGCCTGCAGGTCGGCGGTCATCCGGAAGATGGGGGCCGGCAGCAGGTGCACCTCGTCGTAGACGATCAGGCCCCAGTCGCGCGCCTCGAACAGCTCCAGGTGGCTGTGGACGCCCTTCTTGCGCGCCGCCATGACCTGGTACGTCGCGATGGTGACGGGGCGGATGTCCTTGCGGGTGCCGGTGTACTCGCCGATCTCGTCCTCAGTGAGCGTGGTGCGGCGCAGCAGCTCGGTGCGCCACTGGTGGACCGAGACGGTGTTGGTGACCAGGATGAGCGTCGTGGACTTGGCGAGGGACATCGCCGCCGCCCCCACGATGGTCTTGCCGGCGCCGCACGGCAGCACCACGACTCCCGATCCGCCGGCGTAGAAGCCCTCTGCGGCCTCGCGCTGGTAGCCGCGCAGCTCCCAGCCGTCCTCGGCGAGGTCCACGGCGTGGGCCTCGCCGTCGACGTAGCCCGCATGGTCCTCGGCGGGCCAGCCGAGCTTGAGCAGTGCCTGCTTGAGGTTGCCGCGCTCACTGGGATGCACCGCGACGGTGTCCTCGTCGACCCGCTCGCCGAGCATGCCCTTGATCTTCTTGGCGCGGACGACCTCCTCCAGCACGGCACGGTCCAGCGCGTGCAGCACCAGCCCGTGGACGGCGTGGGTCTGCAGGCGCAGGCGTCCGTAGCGGTCCATCGTCTCGGCGATGTCGACCAGCAGTGAGTGCGGGACCGGGAAGCGCGAGTAGTTGATGAAAGCGTCGACGACCTGCTCGGCGTCGTGGCCGGCGGCGCGTGCGTTCCACAGCGCCAGCGGGGTCACGCGGTAGGTGTGCACGTGCTCGGGCGCCCGCTCCAGCTCGGCGAAGGGTGCGATGGCGCGTCGGCACTCGTCGGCCAGCTCGTGGTCGACTTCCAGCAGCAGGGTCTTGTCGGACTGGACGATCAGGCAGGACACACGTACCTCGCAGCAGGGGTCTCGGCGGCGGCCGCCTCCGGGAGGCGGGCCACGGCGTGCAACGCCGAGGCGGTCGGCGATATGCCCGCTGGCACCGCCGACACAACCTTATGCGCAGCCCGGCGGCGGCGGTATGGGAACGGTGGAATGCCGCTGACCAGGGCGGGCAGGGGCGGGCGGAGGCAGGTGAGGCGCGCGGCCAGAGGGAGCGGTCGCGCCGAGCCGTCGGGCGGCGTGCCCGCGGCGCCGGACGACCGCGCGGTGGCGCCGGCTACAGGGAGAGGACCACCATGATCGCCGCGATCAGGATCACCGCCATCAGCCCCAGGTAGACGAGGATGCACGCCCACGTATAGCGGATGTAGCGCTCGACCTCCATCGGGTCGTTCAACCGGGCGAGCGCAGCGATGCCGAACGCGATCGCGGGCACGTTGACCAGCAGGGCCAGCACCGGGAACCCCAGCGCGAGGAACAGCACCGGGCAGAGCAGCGTGAGCATCGCGCACACCAGCGCGGCCACGGCGCTGCCGACGCGGGCGGGAGGCTCCGAGGGCGGTGCGAAGCGCGGCTGCGGAGCGGGCATGCCGCCCATCGCGCCCGCTACGTTGTGCTGTCGCGCGTAGGCGGCGGTCGGCGCGGGGGTGAACGGGTCGCGTGCGAGGGGGTCGGCGTAGGAGGCCGCGCCGTGCGTCGGCGGGTGTCCGCCCGACGCCTGCCGCCCGAGGTCCCCGTGGGAGCTGGGCCGGGTCCAGAAGTCGGTCATCGGCTGCCGCCTTTCGTGGTCGCCCCGGCGTTGGGCCCGCGCCCGCCGGGCCGGCCGGGCTACCGCGGTGCGGTGGGGCGGGCCCGGTCTGCCCTCCAAGCGTAATGCGCCGGGCCCCGCATGCGCCAAGGCCGCCGTGCGCCTGCCCCCTCGGGGCGGTGCGCCGGGCGCCGGACGACTAAGCTGCTGCCTCGTGCATACGGACTACCGACTCCGATCTGGAGTCCCTTCGGTGGAGGACTACCGGCGGCTGCGGACCGAGGCGGACCTGTCACCGGTGACCCGGGAACAGGCGGTCGCGGCGCTGCCCGGCTCGTGGGCCGCGTGCCACGCCGTGGCGGCCAACGGCTCCACGGTGGGCATGGGCCGGGTGCTGGGCGACGGCGGCTGGTACTTCCACATCGTGGACATGGCAGTGCTTCCCGGGCACCAGGGCAACGGTGTCGGCGGCGCGGTCCTGCGGCACCTGCTCGACGTCATCCGCGAACAGGCTCCGCCCGGCGCGTTCGTGAACCTGCTCGCCGATCCGCCCGGGCGGCGCCTCTACCGGAAGCTGGGGTTCACCGAGACCGCGCCGGACTCGGTCGGCATGGCCATGCGCCTGCCCTGACCCCGCGGCGGCCGTGCCGCGGCCGTCAGTAGGGGACCACCACGCCCTCGAACAGCGAGCCCGCCTGGGTGAACAGCCACAGGGTCAGCACGAGCATCACGGCGAACATCACCGCGGCCGCGCCCAGGCAGTACCAGGAGTAGCGCGTCAGGGTCTCGGCCTCGACGTATCGTCCCTGGTCGCGCTTGTGTCCAGCGCGGACGGCGAACACGATGCCGATCACGCCGAAGATCCAGTTGAAGCAGCACAGGAACGTCAGAGCGTGCAGGATCAGCGCCATCGTCGGGCCGCTGCCCGCGGCGGGCCCGGCGGCGGATTCGTCGCGCTCGTTCCGCTCCCGCCGGTCGCGCTCGGAAGCGGGCCCCGGGCGGGCCTCCTCGCGCGCCGACTCGCGGGGGACCTCGCGCCGTCCGAAGGGGGAGCGCGCTTCGCGTCGCCCCGACGGCGGCTCGTCGCGCGGCGAGGACGCTCCGGGCGGAAGCGACTGGTTACTCATGGGGGGTTCGCCGTCCTCCTCTGACCTACTGCGGCCGATCCGCGGCCGCTCGAACGCCGGGCCGCCCCCATCCCATCAGAAGGCGCGGCCGTGTCCCAGCAGCAATCTAGCGGGAATCCGCGCCGGAAGGCCGACCGGCGCCCGGTTCCGGCTCCGCGGCCGCGACCGCGCGCGCTCCCGCGGCGCGCAGGTAGGCGCGCAGTTGCGGGGGACCGTGCACCTCCAATGCGCAGCCGAGCATGAGCAGCCGGGCGGCGAGCCACTCCAGCGTGTCTGCGTGGCCGTGCAGGCGGCAGCTGCCTTCGTCCACCGGGGTGACCTCCTCGGCCGCTGCGGGCAGGCGCCGCACGACCTCCTCGGCGGGCATCTGCAGCGTTGCCGCAACCTCGTAGGTAGGGGCCAGCGAGTGCAGGCTCCGCTGCACGAAGGCGGCCGCGTCCCGGCCCGGCGGGTCGCGAGGCGCGAAGCGGACGCCCGTGGGGCGCGGGGAGCCGATCCGGTCGACACGGAAGATCCGCCAGTCGGCGCGGTCGTCGTCCCAGGCCGGCAGGTACCAGCGCCGCTGTGCTGCGACCAGCCGCAAGGGCTCCACCAGGCGCCGGGGCGGCTCCGGGACGCCGCGGCCCTCACCCCACCCGGCGCTGCGGTAGCGGAAGCGCAGCCGCTCGCTGTTGGCCACCGCCGAGGCGATCACGGCCAGGACATCCGGGTCGACGTCGGGGGCCTCCGCCCCGGGCATCGCGACCGTCGCCGTGCCGAGGGCGCCGACCCTGCGGCGCAGCCGCGCGGGCAGCACCTGTCCCAGTTTGGCCAGGGCGCGTGCCGACGCGTCCTCGATTCCGGCCACCGGATTGCTCGCCGCCGTACGCAGGCCCACGGTGATGGCGACCGCCTCCTCGTCGTCCAGGAGCAGGGGCGGCATCGCCGCCCCCGCAGCCAGCCGGTAGCCGCCGTCGGGACCGCGCGCCCCCCGGATCGGGTAGTCCAGCCCGCGCAGCCGCGCGATGTCGCGGCGCACGGTGCGCGGGGTCGTGCCCAGCCGCTGCGCGATTTCGGTACCGGTCCATTCGCGTGGCGTCTGCAGCAGGGACAGCAGTCGCAGCAGGCGCGCCGAGGTGTCGCTCATCCCCTCATTCTCGCGTCATGATTAGGACGGAAACGGCCCTATACGACTCCTAGTCTCGGAACTCCTCGGCGCACCGCCCGGCGGAGCGCCACCCGAGATCCGAGGAGGACTCCATGACCACCGGCATCCGCCCCTTCACCATCGACGTCCCGCAGGCCGAGGTGGACGACCTGCGCGAGCGGTTGGCCGGTACCCGTTGGCCCCGTGAGCTTCCGGGGCCGGAGTGGAGCCGCGGCGCGCCCGTCGACCACCTCCGGGAACTGGCCGCCTACTGGGAGAAGGACTACGACTGGCGTCGGCACGAGGCGCGACTCAACGCCCTCCCGCAGTTCACGACCGAGATCGACGGGCTGGAGGTGCACTTCGCGCACGTCCGCTCGGCCGAGCCCGGGGCGCTGCCGCTGGTGCTCAACCACGGCTGGCCGAACACCTTCGCCGAGTTCACCGAGCTGATCGGGCCGCTGACCGACCCCCGCGCACACGGCGGGGACCCGGCGCAGGCCTTCCACGTGGTCCTGCCCTCGGTGCCCGGGTTCGGCTTCTCCGCTGCACCCGGGCCCGGCTGGTCCGTCGAGGCCACCGCGCGGCTCTACGCCGAGCTGATGCGGCGCCTGGGCTACGGAAGGTACGGGGTCCAGGGCGGCGACCTCGGCGCCTACATCGCGCCGGAGATCGCCCGCGCGGCGCCCGAAAGCGTCGTCGGCGTCTATATCACCGCCGGGCTGGGGTTCCCCACCGAAGCCGACATCCCCGATCTGACTCCCGACGAGCTGGAGCAGTACAACGAGATCCGCCGGTGGAGCACCGGCGGGCTGGACCACCACGCGCTGCTGCGCCGGGGGCCGCAGACCTTCGCCTACGGGTGGAACGACTCGCCGGCGGCCCTGCTCGGCTGGCTTGTGCACAAGTTCGAGGAGTTCTCCATGGCCGCGGAGCCGCTGGACGAGGTCATCGACCGCGATCTGCTGCTGACCAACGCGTCCCTGTACTGGTTCACGCAGAGCGCGGGCACGTCGTCGTGGCCGATGTACGAGACCGCGGAGTTCGGCTGGCCGCAAGGCCAGGACCGGGTACCGACGGGCGTCTATGCGGGCCCGCCCGCCATCCGCCGCCTGGCCGAGCGCCACAACCGCATCGAGCACTGGCCCGAGGGCAACACCGGCAGGCACCACTTCGTCGCGATGGAGTCGCCCGGGCCCTACGCGGACGACATGCGCGCATTCTTCGGCACGGTCCGCTGAACCGTCAGCGCAGGCCGGCGGCGTACTCCGCAGGGACGCCCACGCTGTGCCCGCCGGCGAACCGGACCGTGATCCGGTCGGTGCCCCAGTCCACACCGGAGATGCGCACGGGCTCCCCGGTCCCCTCGGGGACCGGGACCTCGTGGAAGTAGGAGTCGGGGCGGTGGCCCAGGCGGAGTGTGTAGCCGCCGCCGCCGATGCCGGGATGGCGCAGCAGCACGGCCACGATCGGCAGGGGGCCGGACCCGCTGCCCGCGGTGTCGGGGTCGTAGCGCACGCCGTCCCCGGCCGAGGACACGCGCTGCACCTCCGCGGTGAACAGGTCGGAGTCGACGAGCGGCAGCCCGCCGGCTCCGACCGCCGCGCCCAGCGGCAGGCAGAGCGCGGCGGCGGCGAGCACTGCGGGCAGGCGCCGTCTCGGTGCGGGAGCCGGCGGCCGCGACCGCCGGGCCGGTGCTGATGGAGCGGACATCGGCGTGCTCTCCTGATCGGGTCGGGGACGGGCCGCCGGCGCCGTGTCGGAGTAGGGGCCGTCTGGTCCCGCTGCGGGTGTGCGACCGGCGACCGGCCACGGCCTCCCTCCGGCGGTCCCCGGAGGTCTCAGGAGGAGGCGTCCAGGTCGGCGACCCCGGTGATGCGGTGCACGGCGAAGCGGTGCACCGCCGCGCGCGTTGCGTCGTAGGCGGTGAGGAAGCCGCCCTCAACGCGGGCGGGCTCGACGATGCGGCTGCTGGCGCGGCCCTCGGTGTCGAGGTAGCCGATCCACACCCGCCGGCCCTGCGTGGCGGCCTCCGAGAGGGCGGTCAGCGTTGCAGTGGTGGGCGAGCGCGGCGGCGCGCCGCCGGGGGCGGCGATCGGGCGGCGCGCGGTGGTGGCGGCCTCGTCGCCGGCGCGCACCGCGCGGACCGCGGCCAGCCGCAGCTCGGCGTTGGGCGCCGCCGGCTCCTCCAGGTCGCGGCCCGCCGAGGAGGTGGAGGAGGGGTCCGCGCGGCGCGTTGCGGTTCCGGTCAGCTGCACGGTGCCGTCGGCGGCCTCGGCCACCGGGTGGTAGCCCAGCTCCTCCAGGCGGGCCATGAGCACCGGTCGCGTGGTGCGTCCGGCGACCACCGTGGGGGCCAGCCGGAACAGCTGCAGGCCGGCCGCCCGCCGGTCGCGGGTCAGCTCATCCAGGACGGTCGGCTCGTCGCAGCGCAGGTAGCTGGAGGCGGTGCCGATGCGGAGCCGCCCGTGCCGCCGGGCGACGTCGTGGACGAGGTAGCGCAAGGGCTGCGGCAGTTCGGTGGAGGAGTGCTGCTCCAGCAGCGCGATCAGGTCGTCGGCGCCGCGCCCGGCGTCCAGGGCGCGGCGTACCGAGGCCTCGCTGAAGCGGTAGACCGTCGCGCCGCCGGTGGACTCCACGTCGGCGGCCAGTGCCAGCTCGCGGGCCAGCCGCGGCACCAGCGGGCCGGGCGCCACGGCGGTGAGGTCGCCCTGGACCAGGATCGTCTCCAGCGGCTCGGGCAGATGCCGCGCGAGCAGTTCGCCCGCGGCCGTCTTGTCGCGCTCGGCCAGAGGGGCTTCCTCCGCGTCCAGCTCCTCGACCAGCGCGCGGGCGTGCGGGGCGAGGGCGCCGCGCCCGGTCAGGCCGAGGACCGCCGCCTCCCGCAGCGCAGAGGCGACGAGCTCGTCGTAGGCGGGGCCCTGGCGGCGCGGCCGGAGCCAGGCCAGCCGGGCGGCCACCGAATCCGCCTCGGGCGCGAGGTCCTCGGGTGCTGCAGCCAACATGCCGAGCACGTCCAGCCGTACCTCCGGCGCCGAGCGCCGGTCGAGTCCCTCGCCGAGTACCGGGCGGGAGCGGCCGCGGGAGTCCTTGGTGCCGCTGAGCGAGGCGACCCGCGGCGAGCGCAGCCACGCCTCGGCCAGGCGCAGCCACCGGTACTCGGCGGGGGCCTCGCGCCACAGGTCGAACTCGGGCGCGGGCAGCCACTCGCCGTCGACCTCGCCGTCGGCGGCCAGCAGGCCGGCGGCGCGCGCGGTCTCGGCGAAGAGCGCGGCCCCGGTCTCGTCGGTGTCCAGTTCGCGAGCCGCGCGGCGCAGGTCGCGGGCGCCCAGGCCGCCGCTGCGGAGCACTGCGGGCGGATCCTCGGCCCAGCGCTCCAGCAGTTCGGCGACCGAGCGCAGGGCCGTGAAGGACTGCCCGGCGGCCGCGCGGACCACGGCCTCCGCGCCGCGCCGGGCGCCGGACAGCGCCGGAGGCTCCGTCTCGACCTCGCGGAACAGTTCGCCCCCGCGCAGGTGCAGCGCGACTTCGCGCGGCAGCACCACGGTGTCCTGCGCGGTGGGTACGAGCAGGCCCAGGGCCAGCAGGCGGTCGATCGGCGAGGCCGCTGCGGCCAGACCGCCGTTCCGCTCCGCTGCGCCCGAGACGGTGCCCTGCGGAGGCCCCCACAGCAGCCGGTCGAGCACCGGCCGCGCGTCGGGCCCGGCCAGCGCCAGCGCCTTCTCCAGCCGGGCGGGCTCGGCTAAAGCGGCAGCGATGCGCTCGGTTGGGACGCTGTCGGCGGGCCCGGCGGTTCCCAGGGCCCCGGCGATGCTGGCCAGCGCCTCGGGCGGCCGCTCGGCCAGCAGCGGGCGCAGCGGCGGCCCCAGCCCGGCAGGTGTGCGCAGGATGTCGCGCAGCACGCTGACGGGTCGCAGTCGCGGGCCGTCCTGCCACACCAGCGCGGCGGCCAGCAGGCCCGAGACCGCCTCGCCGAGCCGCTCGGAGTCGGTGCCCAGCGCCGCTGCGAGGCGCTCGCTCTCGACGCCGGGCGGGCCGCCGAGGCGGTCGTCGCCCAGTGCGACCAGGCCTTCGAGGGTCTGGAGCCCGAACGCGTCCAGCCGGTCGAGGACCCGCAGAACAGCAGGCCGCGCGGTCGCGCGCGAGGCGAGGGCGCCGATGTCCGCCGGGACGGGGGTGACCAGGTCGGGCCGCAGCGCGAAGAGCGCGGCGAGCTGCGCGTCGGTTCTTCCGCGCAGCCATCCCGTGAAGGTGGGAGGACGCCCGCCGGTGCCGCCTCCCGCTCCCGCATCCGCATCCGCGTCGTCGGTCATCACCTCAACGCTATGCGATGGGGGCCCCGCCCCCAGTCCGCGGTCATTCGAAGTCGATGCGCACCGACCTGACGCCGTTCAGGGCGGGCATCCACTGGCTGTCGTCCCGGCAGGCGCCGCCGACGCCGCCGGTGCAGCCGGGCCCCGAGTAGAAGCGGTAGGTCGCGATGGGCTCCGCGTCGGCGAAGGACACCCTGCGGCTGCTCTCGTAGTCGTGGCAGCCGGCGGGCACCCGCAGCTCCTTGCAACCCAGGCCGGGGGGCTGCGTAGACCTTCAGCCGGCCGGCGTCTTCGCCGGGGGCATGCGCTGCCGGCTGGGCGGCCGCCGGGGCGGGCGAGGCGAGCGCGGCCGCCGCCAGTGCCGGCGCCGGCGAGGATGCGGGTGCGCATGCTGTCTCCTGCGTTCTCGGAAGTTCAGGTCGGATATCAGGGGCTATTCCGGCGTTCGGTGCCGTTTCGCCGTTTCCTGTGCACGGTGAAAGGCGGAGCGCCCCATTCATACACGCCATTGCGTTAGTTTGCGGCTACTTTAAGTAGCGGGTTTCGGGTTTCGGGTTTCTGCTCTGCCCTCGATTCTGCGTGTCCGGATGGGGCCAAAGATCGCCGGAACACCCGTAGGGCCCACGGTGATCTTGCGGCACCATTGGTCCCATGACCGAGCAGGCCGCTCAGCTTGTGCTGCAGTACCTCTCGCGGGTCGCCGACGCCGCGTACGGGAACGTGTCGGCACGGCACCGTGCCGCCTACCTCGCCGACCTGCGCTCCCGCATCGACCGCGCCTGCGCTGCCGCCGGTGCGGAGAGCGTCGGGGATGTGCGCCGAATCCTGCACGGTTTCGGGCGTCCGGCCGAACTCCTCGCTCGTGAACTCGATGCCGAAACCTCGGGAAGCGCCGGCCTCGTCCGCACCGCCGCCGAGGAGGACGACGCAGAGGGAGCCGAGGAGCGACGGCGCGCCGTCCCCGCACCGGACAACCGCCCGGCGCGCGAGCCGCCTCCGTGGCGGTCCGGAGCGCGGCCCGCCGCCCGCCGCCCGCGTCCCCGCCCGAGCGGCGGCGCGCCCGCGCAGGGGAGCCGCACCGACGCGCTCGCCGCGCTGCCGGCGGCGCTGCGGCGCCACCCCGGCGAGGCGGCGGGCGTCCTCCTCTACCTGGTCGCCGGCGCCGTCGGGCCCCTTGCGGCGGCCTGGCTGGTCGGTGCCGCGATCGTCGCGCTGAGCCGGGTGTGGACAGGCCTGGACAAGGCCGCCGGCCTGGGCCTGCCGGTCCTCGCCACGCTGGTCGGCATGGCGCTGTGGGAGAGCGGTGTCGACCACATCTACTTCGACCAGATCATCTGGAAGTCGCTCACGGACACCGGTGTGATCGGATTGCGCGCGGCGGCCCTGGCCACCGGCGCGTACCTGGCGCTGCAACTGGGCCGCCGCTGATCGCGGCCCGCCGCCGGTGCCCCCGGACCAACAGCGGGCAAGCCGCGCCGCAATCGGGTCAGCTGTACGCCAAGTCTGCGGAATATCCGGGTTGACCTGCGGTTTCGGACGCGTCATGACCGAGGTGCCGGGTAATGATGCCTGTGCGTCCAGATGTCGGCCGTTCCGCGGCCGCGGGCGCCGCGCGGCGTTTCGCCGCATTGGCTCGGAGGCGTTCCGGTGGCGCCGGGTCCCGTCCCATGACTCCGCAACCAGCGGCATCGGCAAGCGCTTCCGACAGAGGGGCCCGGAGAGCCGCATCCGGGTCCCTCTCCCACTCTCGGCGGCGCCGCCCGGTCCGCCGCGACAGGTCGCCGAGGCGCGCCCGCGCTTTTCCCGCGTTTCAGGGGGTAATTCGCTCGCCTGCCGGGAACGCAGGGCACTAGCCTGAAAAGGCCCCTATGGGAGGATCGGGAGCCGAGCGACGGCGCCCCGGCCCTCGTTGGACTCCGACGGCGAGAGCGTGAGGTCACCCGTGCCCACCGGCAAGGTCAAGTGGTACGACAGCGAAAAAGGTTTCGGCTTCCTCACCCGCGACGACGGCGGTGAGGTGTTCGTGCACTCGTCGGCGCTTCCTGACGGAGCCGAGTCGCTGCATTCCGGGCAGCGTGTCGAGTTCGGCGTCGTCGACGGCCGCAAGGGAGCGCAGGCGTTGCAGGTCAAGCTCCTGGACGCGCCGCGCTCGGTGGTCAAGGCCCAACGCAAGAAGCCCGACGAGATGGTGGTCATCGTCGAGGACCTCATCAAGCTCCTCGACGGGGTGTCCGGGACCTACCGCCGCGGCAAGCATCCCGAGAGCCGCGAGGCGGGCAAGATCGCCCAGGTGCTGCGCAAGGTCGCCGACGACCTGGAGGCCTGAGGGCCGGTCCGACCGCCCCGTGCGCCGCGCTCGCGGCGCCCGTCGGCGGGCCCCGTCCGCGCCGGCGGGCGGGGCCGCAGAGAGTGAATCCCGTCACACCCGTACGCGGTGCAGCCGCGATCGGGACCGCCATGGGGCGTAACGGTCGACTATCGATCGCTATCCTGGTCGTGTCGGTGCCCGTAATCAGCGAAAATGGAAACGTGAGCCCTAGCCGCCGTTCTCCCGCACCAGACAAGGCATGCATCGAAGCGGTCGACCTCGCCCGTTCCGCGGCCGTCGAGATCGGACGCCCGGAGTGGGTCGGTGAACACCGCTCCGCCTATGTCGAGGGTGACCGCGTCGTCACCCACCTGTTCGCGTGCCTCGACCCCGCCTATTCGGGGTGGCGCTACGCCGTCACCGTGGTCCGCGCCTCCCGCGCCAAGAAGGTGACCGTCAACGAGGCCGTCCTGCTACCCGGCGCCGAGGCGCTGCTGGCACCGGAGTGGGTGCCCTGGAAGGAGCGCCTGCGCCCCGGCGACCTCGGCGTGGGCGACCTGCTGCCCAGTGCGGACGACGACGACCGGCTCAAGCCCGGTTACGCCCAGGTCCCCGACGACGAGCTGGGCGAGGAGGGCCTCGACCGGCAGATGGTCTGGGAGCTGGGCCTGGGCCGCCCGCGCGTGCTCTCCGAAACCGGGCGCGAGACCGCCGCCGAGCGCTGGTACGGCGGCGAGAGCGGCCCGCGCAGCGCCATCGCGGCCGCCGCGCCGGCCAAGTGCGCCACCTGCGGCTTCATGACGCCGCTCGCCGGCGAGTTCCGGCAGATGTTCGGCGTGTGCGCCAACGAGTACGCCCCCGACGACGGCCGCGTCGTCAGCCTGGACCACGGCTGCGGCGCGCATTCCGAGGCCGCGCAGCCCTCGGTGCCCACCGAGGCGCCCCTGCGCCCCGTCGTCGACGAGCTCGGCTACGACCACATCGTCTTCGACGACACCAGCGAGCTGGAACTCGTCTCCTCCGACGGCTGAACGGCGACCGGACCTGCCGCCCCGGCCCGCTCCGCGCGGTCATCGGCGGAGCGGGGGGCGGTCCGAACCGGAAACCGTGCGCGGCACCGCGGCGTCTCAGGAGTACGGGCGCGAATCCGTCCGTCGCGCCGCCTCCGGCGCGCCGCACGATCAGGCCCGGCCGCCGCGGCTGGGCCGGCAACACGCTAAGGGGTCCGCTATGCGCAGTCCGCTGTTCGACGAGGTCCGCGAGTCCCAGCAGCGCGGAATGGTGCTGCAGAACGCCAAGATGCTGAAGGTCGGCCTGGACGGCGAGGTCAACGCCCGCCAGGGCTCGATGGTCGCCTACCAGGGCGATGTCGAGTTCTCCTACAAGGGCTCCGGCGGGCTCGGCAAGTTCTTCAAGAAGTCGCTGACCGGCGAGGGCCTGCCCCTGATGACCGTGTCGGGGCGCGGGGACGTCTTCTTCGCCCGTGACGCCTGGGACATCCACGTCATCGACCTGGAAGGCGACTCCCTGACCGTCAACGGCGAGAACGTGCTGGCGTTCGAGGCCGGCCTGGAGTGGGACATCAAGCGCGTCGAAGGCGCCGGGTTGACCGCCGGGGGCCTTTTCAACACGGTGTTCACCGGGACCGGGCGCATCGCCGTCGCCTGCCACGGCACACCGGTGCTGCTCCAGGTCGACCAGCCCACCTTCGTCGACACCCAGTCCGCCGTCGCGTGGGCGTCGAGCCTGGAGACCGGCGTCCGCAGGACCGCCAAGGCCGGGGCGCTGGTCGGGCGCGGCAGCGGCGAGGCGTTCCAGCTCGCCTTCGAGGGCCAGGGCTTCGTCCTGGTCCAGGCCTCCGAGGGAGCGCCCCCGGCTGCGGCGCAGGCCTAGGCCGACCGGCCGCCGGTCCCGCGACGGGGCCTGGTGGGGGCCTCCGCGCCGTCCGGCTGAGAATGGACATCCGGTTCGCGTACGGTAGTTCAGCACCGATGCGGGAGGAGCCCCCATGGCCCTGTCACCCACCGACCCGTTCGGCACCGCCGAACTGCGGCGGCGTGTCCTCGAGGGCTGGGCCGACGCCCCCGCCCGGTTCCGCGAGGACGCCAACGCCGAAGAGGACTACGCGCTGGGCGCCTACCGCGACCGCGTCGTCGTCGAGCTGGCGCAGAACGCCGCCGACGCCGCGCGGCGGGCCGGCGTGCCCGGCAGACTCCGCCTGGAGCTGCGTGGAGACCGTTTCAGCGCGGCCAACACGGGTGCACCCCTGACCGCGGCGGGCGTGGAGTCGCTGTCCACCCTGCGCGCCTCCGCCAAGCGCGACGAGGGCGACCCCGGATCGACCGGCCGCTTCGGCGTCGGATTCTCCGCCGTCGCCGCCTTCAGCGACGACATCGCGGTCGCCTCCGCCGCGGGCGCCGTGCGCTGGAGCCGCGCCCTGGCCCGGCCCGCGCTCGACGCCGCAACCGCCGACGGACGCGCCCCCGGCCTCGCTGAGGAGCTGGAGCGGCGCGGCGGCCATCTGCCGCTGCTGCGTCTGCCCTTCGCCGCCGACGCGCAGCCCTCCGAGGGCTACGACACCGAGGTCGTCCTGGTGCTGCGCGACCCCGAGTCCGCCGAGCGCCTGCGCGAGCTGCTGGAGTCCACCACCCCCGCCGTGCTGCTGGCGCTGGCGGACCTCGCCGAAATCCGCGTCTCCACCGACACCGGCGAACGTATCCTCACCCGCGAGCCCGCGACCGGGGCGGACGTGCTCACCCGCGTGGAGCACCGCGCGCCGGGGACCGCGGACGGCGGCGGCGCGCAGTCCCGGGGCGGGGCCGCCGAGACGCACACCGTGCGCTGGCGCACCGCCACCCGGACCGGCCGGTTCGACCCCGCTCTGCTGGCCGACCGGCCCAGCGAGGAGCGCGGACGGCTGGAGTGGACGCTCACCTGGGCTGTCGCCCTCACGCCCGAGGGCGGCGCCGCCCCGCTACCCGACGACGTCTCCGCCGTCGTGCACGCGCCCACACCCACCGACGACGCGCTCGCGCTGCCCGCGTTGCTCATCGGCACCTTCCCGCTCGGCCCCGACCGCCGCCGTGTCGCCGCGGGCCCGGCGGCCGAGACGCTGATCGCCGAGTCCGCCGACGCCTACTGCGACCTGCTGTGCGAGCTCGACCCGCGCGCGGCGCTGGACCTGGTGCCGCGGTCGCTGATGGGCTACGGCGAGTTCGACGGGCGCTTCCGCTCCGCCGCCGCCAAGCCGCTGCCCGACACCCCCTTCCTGCGCACCGCCGGCGGGGAGCCGGTCCGTCCGCGCGACGCGGTGGTGCTCGAGGGCGGCCCCGAGGTCGTCTCCGTACTCTCCGAGGTCGTCGGCACGGCGCTGCCCGGCGGCCTCGACCCCTACCACCCGGCGCTGGCCCAGCTGCGGGTCCGCCGACTGGGCCTCGCGGAGCTGGCCGACCTGCTCGGCGACCTCGACCGCGAGCCCGCCTGGTGGGCGCGCCTCTACGCGGCCCTGCGCACGGCCGGGCAGAGCGGGGTGGACATCGGCGAGCTCGGCGCGCTGCCGGTTCCGCTGGCCGACGGCCGGCTGGTGCGCGGCCCCCGCGGACTGCTCGTGCCCTCGGGCGACACCTTCGGCGCGGCCGAGGCCGGGCGGCTGAGCCCGCTCGGGCTGCGCGTCGTCCACCCCGAAGCCGCCGACCCGCTGCTGGAGCGGCTGGGCGCGGTCGAGGCCGGCCCGGCGGCGGTCCTCGCGGACCCGCAGACGCGCGCAGCCGTGGAGAACTCGCTGGACGCCGACGACCCCGAGGCCGTCTGCGGCCCCGTGCTGGACCTGGTGGCGCTGGGCGAGACCACCGCCGGGGACGCGCCCTGGCTCGCCGAGCTGGCGCTGCGCGACGACGAGGGGGGCTACTCTGTCGCCGGCGAGCTGCTGCTGCCCGGCAGCCCGCTCCGCGGCATCCTGACCGACGACGCGCCCTTCGGAACCGTCGCCGCCGACCTCGTCGAGCGCTACGGCGAGGCCGCCCTGGCCGCGGTCGGCGTCCTCGACTCCTTCACGGTGGTGCGCACCGCCGACCTCACCCTGGGCGCCGCGCTGGAGGACGCCCGCAGCGGGAACGGGCTCGACGGCCTCGACGGCCTGGACGAGTGGGCCGAGGAGGTCGCCGAGCGGCTGGGCGACCCCGACCTTCCGCCCGTGGTCGCCGAGTTCACCGGCGTCGCCGACCTGGAGTTCGTGCGCGCGGACCGCTGGCCGCAGGCGCTGGAGCTGCTCGCGGGCCAGCGGCTGCGCGAGGCGGTGACCGCGCCCGCCCGCGTCCTGGGCGAGCGCGGCCGGGTCGTCGACGTCCCCTCCTACACCGCCTGGTGGCTGCGCACCGGGGCCGTACTCGACGGGCGGCGCCCCACCGACCTGCGCACCGCCGACGCCGATCCCGTGCTGGCCGGGCTCTACGACCCCGCTCCCGGCGGTCTCGACGACGGCCTCGCGGCCGCGCTCGGGGTGCGCTCGGACCTGGCCGGTCTGCTGGCCGAGGCCGACGGCCCCGACGACCTGCTGGACCGCATGGCCGACCCCGACCGCCACGTCGACCGCCGGGCGCTGCGGGAGCTGTGGACCGCGCTGGCCGGAGTCGACGCCGACCGGGTCTCCCCGCCCGAGCGTGTCCGCGCGGTCCAAGGCGGCGCGATCGTGCTGGCCGACGCCGAGGACGCGGTCGTCGTCGACCGGCCCGACCTGCTGCCGCTTCTGGGAGAGCGCCCCGCTGTCCTGGCCCCGGCACGCTCGGCCGCCGCGCTCGCGGACGTGCTCGACCTGGCGCTGGCCAGCGAGGACGTAGACGCGCAGGTCGAGTCGACGGGCGAGGTGCTGCCGGTGCCCGACGAAGTCGGGGCGTTCCTGCCCGGAGGCGTCCTGACCTACATCCACCACGAGGAGCTGACCGTCGACGGCACTGCCGTGGAGTGGTTCTGCGACGGCAAGACCGCCCACGCTTCGACCACCGACGGCCTGGCCCGCGCGCTGTGCCTGCTGGCGGAGCGCTGGGACGCCCGCCACCTGGTCGCGTCGGTGTTGCGCGACCCGCGGTCCGTGCCGGTGCTGCTGGCGGAGGCCGACCTGGACTGACTGGCGGCGGGGCCGACCTCCGGGTGCGGCCTACCGCGCGACGCGGAAGAAGCCTTCGGCGATCAGGGACCGCAGCACGTCGGGCGTGCGGGCGCGGACCTCGGCGGCGTCGCGGTCGGTCAGCTCGGCGATCGCGTCCAGCAGCGGCCCCACCGGCATCGTGCCGTCGCACACGCTGGCCAGCGCCGCCTCGATCGTGCCGACCTGGGCCACCCGCCGCAGGCCGCCGCGCTGGCGCAGCAGGATGCGTTCGGGGTCGGGCGCGCCGGGCACCCCGACGCGCTCCTCGACAACCTCGGGCGCCAGTGCCACGTGTGCCGACAGCAGCGCCGCGTCGGTGAGCCGGTTGGCGGTCATGGCGCCGTCGACGACCTCGGGCAGGTAGCGCCCCACCGGCTGCTCGATCTCGTGGCGGAACTCCTCAAGGCGCACGGCGGCGTCCTGGGCGACGTCGTTGCGCAGGCTGATCCAGCCGTAGCCGATGCCCTGGACCGCCTCGCGCTCGAAGTAGTCCAGCCAGGCGTCGTAGCGCCGGGTGTACTCGGGGCTGCCGACCTCGCAGGAGTCGCGCAGCCACAGTTCGACGTACTCGGCCGGGTCCTGCACATCGCGCTGGACCACCCACCCCGAGCAGCCGGTGCCGGCCATCCACTCGCCGACCCGGTCGCGCCAGTCCTCGCCCTCGACGTGCAGCCAGTTGGCCAGGATCTGGCACCAGCCGCCGTCGGTGAGGTAGGTCGGGGCGCGCCGGACCAGTTCGGCGCAGACGCCGTCGCCGGCAAGGCCGGACTCCCGGTAGGTATAGCGGGCGTCGGGAGTGATGACGAACGGCGGATTGCACGCGATCAGGTCGAAGCGCTCGCCGGCGACCGGCTCGTAGAGCGATCCCTGCAGCGGGCGCACGTGCGGCACGTCGGACAGGGCCCAGGTGATCTCGGCCAGGCGCAGAGCCCGCGGATTGACGTCGGTGGCCGCCACCTCGGCGGTCCGGGAGGCCAGGTGCAGCGCCTGCACGCCGCAGCCGGTGCCGACGTCCAGCGCGCGTTCGAACGGGCCCTCGACCAGGAGCTGGGCCATGCTCGCGGACGCGCCGCCGGCGCCGACGACGTGGTCGGGGCGGGGCACACCCTGCCCGGGACGCACCGTGGGGTCGGAGACGACGAAGCCCGGGCGGCCCTCGTCCATCTCCCAGGGGGCCAGGTGCACCAGCGCGCGCACGCCGTCCTCGCTCGCGGCGACCAGGCCGGCGTCGGCGAGGTCGTCGATCGGCAGCACGGCGCGCGCCGCACTCGCGGCCACCGGCTCCTGCAGCCACCACAGGCGCAGCAGTACCCCCAGACGCTCCTCGCCGCCCGTGGCGCGCAGGGCAGGGGTCAGCTGCTCGCGGGCGAGCGCCCGCGAGGCCATGTCGCCGAGCCGGTCGCGCACGCCGGAGACGGTGTAGTCGGCGTCGATCAGCGTCTTGCGGAGCCGATCGGCGAGTGCGTGCGGAAACGGGCGAAACGAATCAGACACGCGCCCATTATCAGGCAGTGCCACCCGTGGCGTGTGCGTTCGCGGGCTCGGGCGCGTTCGCCGCGCACCTCGAATCTCCCAGGCGGGTGCTATCCGCCGCCGCGGGCCCCGTCGTGCGGCTCGTCGGCGGGGTCGGCTGCCGGTGCACCCGGTGCTGCAGCCCCGCCGTCGCGCGCGGCGCGCTCGGCCGAGCCGCACCCCTCGGCTGGAGCGCCCTGGCCGGGGACGACGCCGTCCGCCTCGGCGGCGCGGCGCCGGCTGGATTCGGCGTGCTTGCGCAGGTGCCGGGGGATGTAGGCGTAACCGAAGAGCCCGAAGACGATCCCGGTCAGGCATACCCAGCGCCACCAGCGGTCCTGCTCGGCCAGGCCGTCGCCCATCACGAGGAGGGCGATCAGGGCGGCGGCCCACGCGGCCGTGCCGAGAGCCGTCGGGACGCGGTAGTCGCTCTCCAGGACCTCGGGATCGGGCTTGCGTGGATGGCGCACGCTTTCAGGCTAGTCGACGGTGGCACGCGCGCCCGGGTGCGGCGGTCCGGCGTCGGCGCGTCCGGGTGCCGCGCCTGCGCCGCGGTGCCGCGCCGCGTGCTGGCGGCGCCCCTGGGGCGTTCGTATGGTCCGCCCAGTACAGCCTCGGGTGGGATGTACCGATTCGTACGAAGCTGCAACTACTCTGGCCTCGTGCCGAATCCCCGTCTGCCAAGGTCGAGTGAGTGAAGCAGAACCCACAGCAGCCCGGCGGGGGCCGCCCCGCCGCGCGTCCGGGCGGTCTCGCGGTGCGCCTCGACCGCTACTTCCACGTCCGCGAACGGGGATCCACGTTCCCCCGGGAGATCCGCGGCGGCCTGGCGACGTTCTTCGCCATGGCCTACATCATCGTGCTCAACCCGCTGATCATCGGCACCGCCGAGGACATGAACGGCGAAACCCTGGGCATCCCTCAGGTGGCGGCGACCACGGCGCTGGTCGGCGGTGTGATCACCATCCTGATGGGCGTCGTCAGCCGCTACCCGTTCGCGCTGGCGGCGGGCATGGGCCTCAACGTCATCGTCGCCTACTCCCTGGCGCCGGAGATGACCTGGGCCGACGCGATGGGCGTGCTGATCCTCGAAGGCGCCGTCCTGCTCCTGTTGGTGCTGACCGGGTTCCGCACCGCGGTGTTCCGGGCCATCCCGCCCGAGTTGAAGAGCGCCATCGCGGTGGGCGTGGGCTTGTTCCTGGCGCTGGTGGGCTTCGTCAACGCGGGCTTCATCCGCCGGGTGCCCGACGCGGCCGGCACCACCGTCCCGGTGCAGTTGGGCGACGGGAACCTGTCGGGCTGGCCGATCCTGGTGTTCGTCGTCGGCCTGCTCCTGACCATCGCGCTGATCGTCAACCGGGTACGCGGCGCCATGCTGATCGGGATCACTGCAGCCACCGCCGTGGCGATCGCGATCGAGGCGTTGGCGGAGGTCGGTCCGATGGACGCCGGCGGCGGCGAGGTGAACCCCGAGGGCTGGTCGCTGACCGTGCCGTCGCTGCCCGCAGCGGTCGGCGACGTCGTCTCCCTGCCCGACTTCAGCCTCATCGGTCACTTCAACCTGTTCGGCAGCTTCGCCAACGCCGGAACGATCGCGGTCATCCTGCTGATCTTCACACTGCTGCTCGCCGACTTCTTCGACACGATGGGAACGATGGTCGGCGTGGCCGGGCAGGCGGACCTGCTGGACGAGGAGGGCAACGTCCCGCGCGCACGCGAGGTGCTGATCGTCGACTCGCTGGGCACGATCGCCGGCGGTGTCGCTCCGGCCTCGGTCAACACGGTCTTCGCCGAGTCCGCGGCCGGTGTCGGTGAGGGCGCCCGCACCGGCATCGCACCGGTCGTCACGGGTGCGCTGTTCCTCGTGGCGACGCTGTTCTCGCCGCTGGTCGAGCTGGTGCCGTTCGAGGCCGCCACGCCGGTGCTGGTCATCGTCGGTTTCATGATGGCCACACAGGTCACCAAGATCCCCTTCAGCGACTACGCGATCGGGATCCCCGCGTTCTTGACGATCGTGATGATGCCGTTCAGCTACTCCATCGCCAACGGCATCGGCGTCGGTTTCATCAGCTACACCGTGATCAAGGTCGCCCAGGGGCGCGTGCGCGAGATCCATCCGCTGCTGTGGATCGTGGCCGCCGCCTTCGCGGTGTACTTCGCGCTCGGGCCGATCAAGGCGCTGCTGGGTCTGTGACCGGCCGCGGGCCGAATAGGCTGCGGGCACCGGTGCCCGCAGCCGCCGTGCGCCGCCGTGCGCCCGGGAGCGGGCGGGGCGCCGGTGTGCCCTCGCGGACAGGGCGCTGTGGCCTCCCGGTCAGCCGGGGAATCACCCCGGTGCGCGGTATTGTTAGCAAAAGTAATGAGTTCTGCTAATGAAGAAGTCTCCGCTGTCCCAGCAGACCAGGACCGACGCCGGGCTGGCGTCGGTCCTGAGCGTGACCGTGGGCAGGCTGGCCCGGAGGCTGCGCGCGCAGCGACTCGACGCATCCCTGTCGCTGGGGCAGAACGCGGCGCTGTTCACCCTCGCCCGCCACGGCGAGATGACCCCGGGGGAGCTCGCCGAGCACGAGAAGGTGCAGCCCCCGTCGATGACCCGGATCGTGGCGGCGCTGGAGGAGCGGGGCCTGGTGCGGCGCACCAGGCATCCCGAAGACCAGCGCAGGCAGTTGGTCGACCTCACCGAGGAGGGCCGGGAGATGGTCCGCGCCGACCGGCGGCGCCGCCAGGCGTGGATGGCTCAGCGCCTCAAGGAGCTGACCCCGCAGGAGAAGGACACCCTGCGCAGGGCGGCCGAGATCATGGACCGGCTGACGCAGGCCTAGCCCGGACCCGTCCCCGGTCGCCGAGCCGCACCGAGGACCGAGGGGGACGGGCGCGGCCGGTACCGGCTCCGCGTCCGAGCACGCCATGAGCGAACCCGAGCGGCAGGACGAGCCGGACTCGGGGGACGGGGACCGGTCCGGGGCGGCCCTCGGAACAGAAGGAGCCGGCACCCCGGACACCGCTCTGGCCGGAAGGCGCGATGCGCCGCGCAGCTCCATGTTCCGCTCGCTGGCGGTGCGCAACTACCGGCTCTTCGCCGCCGGCCAGGTCGTCTCCAACAGCGGTACCTGGATGCAGCGCGTCGCCCAGGACTGGCTGGTGCTTCAGCTCAGCGGCGGCAGCGGCATCGCCCTGGGCGTGGCGACGTCCCTGCAGTTCCTGCCGATGCTGCTGTTCGGCCTGTGGGGCGGCACCCTCGTCGACAGGCTGGGCAAGCGTCGGCTGCTGATCGCCACCCAGGCCGCCATGGGCGTCCTCGCCGCCGGGCTGGGTGTGCTGGCAGCCGCCGGCGCCGCCGAGGTCTGGCACGTCTACGTCTTCGCCTTCGCGCTGGGCCTGGTCACCGTGGTCGACAACCCCGCCCGCCAGACCTTCGTCGTCGAGATGGTCGGCGACCGCGACCTGCCCAACGCCGTCGCACTCAACAGCGCCAGCTTCCAGTTCGGCCGGGTCGCCGGCCCCGCAGTCGCCGGACTGCTGATCTCGGCGATCGGCAGCGGCCCCGTATTCCTGATCAACGCCGCCTCCTTCCTGGCCGTGCTGGGCGGCCTGTGGCTCATGCGGCCGGCCGAGCTGCAGGTCACCGAGCCCGCGCCGCGCGGCAAGGGCCAGACCATGGAGGGCGTGCGCTATGTGCTGGCCCGCCCGGACCTGGTGCTGCTGCTGGCCATGACCGTGTTCGTGCAGATGTTCGGCGCCAATGTGCAGAACCAGATCGCGCTGATGGCCAACAACGAGTTCCGGACCGGCGCCGCCGCTTTCGGTACGGCCGCGGCCGCGCTGGCCGTCGGCGCGCTCGCCGGAGCGCTGCTGGCGGCCCGCCGCGAACGCCCCCGGCTGCGCCTCGTGCTCTCCGGTGCGCTTGCGTTCGGCGTGCTGCAGGGGATCTCGGCGCTGGCACCCGGTTACGGCGCGTTCGTCGCCTCGCTGGTGTTCATGGGCGTGGCGTTCATGACCTTCACCACCTCGCTGAACTCCACCTTCCAGCTCAGCGTCGATCCGCAGATGCGCGGTCGGGTGATGAGCATCTACATGCTCGTGTTCCTCGGCGTCGCCCCGATCGGAGCGCCGATCGTCGGATTCCTGGCCGACGCGTTCGGCCCGCGTGCCAGTCTTGGAGTCGGCGGCGCGGTGAGCGTGCTCGTGGTCGCCGTCGTGTCGGTGCTCCTGGCCCGCAGTCTGCGGGTACGGGTGCGGCTCTCGCCGCTGCGGCGCCCCTTTGTGCGGGTCTCGGCGGTGCCGCCGCCCACGGGCGGTGCGCAGCGGGCGGGCGGCGGCGCCGGCTGACGAGGGCGCCGCGAGCCGCCGGCGGCCGACCGGCGACCGCCGACCGAGTGCGGATCCGCCCTCGCAGCGCGGATCCGCGGCGGAGGGCCCTGTGCCCTACCGCCGGACCGCGGCCGATGGCATGCTTCCGCACGCGGGATCATCGCAAGGCACGACGATGCGGGGTGGTGGATGAGGCTCTTCGTCGCGGTTTATCCGCCGAAGGAGGTCCTGGACGAGGTGGCGCGCGCCGCCGGCGCGCTGAGCGCCGCCGACAGGCTCGACGTCGCCCGGGGTGCGCTCGACACCTCCGGGCGGTCGGGCGACCCTGGCGGGCGTCCGCGGCCGGGCCTGGGGCTGCGCTGGAGGGACCGCGCCGAATGGCACTTCACGGTGCTGTTCCTGGGCGACGTCGAGGAGTCCGGCCTGGCGCTCCTACAGGAGCGCCTCGCGGCCGAGACCGCGCGGCACGAGCGGATGTCGGCGGCGGTCCGCGGCGGAGGCACCTTCCCCGGCGACAGCGAACAGGCGTCGGTGCTGTGGGCCGGCCTGGAGGGCGACGTCGACGGCATGACCGCGCTGGCGGCCGGGCTGCGCAAGGCCGCGCGCAAGTCTGGCCTCCGCCTGGACCGCCGCGCGTTCGTGCCGCACCTGACGCTGGCTTCCAGCAGTCCGCCCACGGACATGGCGGCGCTGCGCTACGCCTTGGGCGGGCTGGCCACGCCGTTCTGGACCGTCGACGCGATCCACCTCGTCCGCAGCCACCATCCGGCGCGGCCCCGCTACGAGACCCTCGCGACCTGGCCGCTAGGCTGAAAGCGCCCGGCGCGCACCCGGCGCCGCCCCCGTCGCGGGGCGCCGACGCGAGCGGGCCGGAACCACAGCCGGATGCGGCACCAGCGCCCCCGGCGGCACGCGAGTAAGGCCGGTCGACCATGAGCATGCTCACCAACAACCGCAAGCAGCGCTGGCTGCTGCCCGCGGTGCTCGCGGGCATCGTGCTGCTCGTCGTGATCGGCGCGGCGATCGGCTGAGCTGATCACCGTCGATCTTGTAGCCATCGCAAATGGAAATCGCTTTCCTTTACGATGGCTACAAGATCAACGGGGTGCGGTCGGGGAGCGGTCGCTGGGATCGGGCTGCGCGCCCCGGCCCCCTACGCCGCCGCGGACATGCGCGCGGTCGCCAGCGCCACCAGGGCGGCGTTGCCGTCGACCTCGTTGTTCTCCGAGTCGCGCAGGGTGTCCTCCAGGCCGATGCGCACGTCGCGGCCTGCGGCGAGGGCCGTGTCGAGGACCGGCCAGGCGGTGGCGTCGCGGCCGTGCAGCAGCCGCGGAAGCTCCAATTCGGCCCGGTCCAGCACGGCGTCGATCGCCGAAGCGTTGTGCAGCGCGTCCTCGGTCGTCGCCTGCGTCGGCTCCACCAGCACGCGGGAGAAGTCGCCGGCCAGGCCCGAGGCCACCAGGATGCGCGCGGCGTCGGGGGTCCACACGCCGGCCTCGACCGCGACGCGGCGGTCGATCAGCAGCCGGGCGACCTCGACCGACCCCGGTTCGTGCAGGTTCACCGTCGCGGAGAAGGGCAGCGCGCTCCAGCGCTGGACCAGGTCGTAGCGGCGTACCGGGTCGGGCTCGGCCGAGAGCGCCGTGGTGAAGCTGACGGGCACGTCGGGCAGCTCGGCGCGCAGCAGCCGCAGCAGCGGCGTGACAACCTGCGGTTCCAGGGACTCCGCGCCGCCGCCGTCGCGCGGGTGGACGTGCACCTCGTCGGCTCCGGCGGCCACCGCCGCGCGCGCGTCGGCGACGATCCGCTCCGGTGAGACGGGCAGCGCGGGATGGGCCCCGGGGCGGCGGTCCCCGTTGAGGCAGGCGACGATCCGCATCCGGTCATCCTTCCGCTCATGCGCGTGTCTATGCGGAGCATGCCCACAAGGCGAGGGTCGCAAGCCATGCCGCCGCGCCGAGAATGGCAGGATTGCGCCCATGAGGAGAAGCGCCGCGGCCGCGGCCGCGGTCGCGCTCGCGGCACTGCAGGCGGCGCCGGCCGGCGCGGCCGCCACGCCGTCCCCCGGAGACGGCGGCCCGGCCGCCAAGCCCCTGTTCCGGATCGCCGACGAGCGCATCCAGGAGTCGAGCGGCATGGCCGCCTCCAGCCGGCACGACGGCGTCTACTGGACGCACAACGACAGCGGAGACTACGGGCCGCAGATCTACGCCGTCGACGAGCAGGGGCGCACGGTGGCGACCGTGGACGTCGTCGGGGCGGGGGTCGAGGCGCGCGACTGGGAGGCGATCGCGGTGGGTCCCGGCGAGGGCGGGGAGCCCGCGGTCTACGTCGGCGACATCGGCGACAACTTCCAGGGCGGCTGGCCCAGCATCCGCGTCTACCGCCTGCCCGAGCCGCGCGACCTCGCCGACCAGGCGGTCACGGCCACCACGTTCGGCTTCACCTACGAGGACGGCGGCCGCGACGCCGAGGCCATGATGGTCGACCCCCGCGACGGCCGCATCCACATCCTGAGCAAGGAGGTCGCCGGCGGCGTCTACGCGGCGCCGGAGGAGCTCGATCCCGATGGCACCAACACGCTCACCCGGGTGGACTCGGCGCCGCTGTACGCGACGGGCGCCTCCTTCTCCCCGGACGGCGCCTACTACGCGGTGCGCACCTACTGGTCGGCCACCGTCTACGACGCCGCCGACGGTGTGGGCGGCGGCCGCGTCGTCGACCGTGTGCCGCTGCCGGAGTCCGACCAAGGCGAGTCCCTGGCGTTCTCCCACGACGGGCGCTCCCTGCTGGCGGGCACGGAGGGCGCGGACAGCCCCGTGTGGAGCATCCCGGTGGAGATCCCCGGAGGCGAGTCCGGTGAAGGCGGCGCCTCCGACGGCCCGGGACCGGCCGGTGAAGGCGGCGCCGCGGCGTCGGGAGCCGACGGCAGCGGCGACGGCACCGGTGCCGCCGTCCTGATCTGGACCGGGGTCGGGGCGGCCGCCGTCGTGATCGCCGGAATCGCCCTCCTCGCCCGCCGCAGCTGACCCGGAGCGGCGCGGCACCCGCCGTCGGGCCGGGTTCCGCCGGCCGCTCGGCGGGCCTCGCGCCGGCCGCTGTGGACCGGGGTACCGAACGGGGCCAGCGACAACCGGTTTTCCACAGGGGTGCGGCTGATATCCACAGGCATTCGACCGCCTTGTGGATAACACGGTTTACGTGATTGTTTGTGCAGCTTAGGGCCTATGTCGGCTGTGTGTGAAAGCGGGTGGGATGCCGCTTTCGGCGGCGTCTCGCGATCCGAAACCCACAAGCGGCGGCGACACATCCGGCATGCGGCCCACAGCTCTCGTGAACGCCCTATCGCGAGCGCTCCAGTGCACACACCAGGGACCCGCCGGCCGCGCGGGGGAAGAAGGGGGCGGCCGGGCGCGCAGCACCGGCTACAGGCCCGCCACGTCCGCCAGCAGCTGCGCCTGTGCCAGCTCGGCGTCGCCCGCCGGATAAGAGCCGATGTTGTACCGGTCGAATGCCGACTCCACCGCCCGCGCCGCCGACCAGGCCGCCAGCCGGTCGGCGGGCTCGCCGAGGATCTCGGCGGCTGCGGCGAAGCGGCTTCGCAGCGCCGGGCGCGGGTCGACCAGCCGCATCGGGGAGTCGATCTGCATGATCAGCGGCCACACGTCGTAGCCCGGGTCGCCCACCATCGGCTTGGGGTCGATGGCCAGCCACGGTGCACGCTCGGCGGCCAGGATGTTGCCCGGGTTGATGTCTCCGTGCAGCACCACCGACCGCTCGGCCGTCCGCGGCAGCGAGCGCAGCAGGCCGACCGCGGTGCGCACCAGGTAGGGGTCGGCGCCGGGGCGCAGCCGGGGGTGGCGCTTCTCGACCAGCCCGGCCCAGTCCGCCGTGACCGCCTCCAGGCTCTCCAGGTCCAGTCCCGGCTCCGGCGGCCGGCGCCACAGCCATGCGAGCACGTGCAGGCCGGCCGCAAGCAGTTCGTCGGGTTCGCCCGGGGAGTCGCGCAGCGTGCCGCCGGGGCGGCACTCCTCCAGCAGCAGCGCGAAGCCGTCCTCGCTGGCGCGCAGCAGCCGGACGGCTCCGGCGCCGTCCCAGAAGCGCAGCGCCTCCGCCTCGCCGCGGGCCTCGCGGTGCGGAAAGGAGACCTTGAGCACGGCGTGCTCGGCGGAGTCGGTGCGCGCCGGACCCGCCCAGGAGCAGCTGCCGCCTTCGAACGGGGCGTCCAGCACCAGCTTCCAGGCGTCCTGTGCGCCGGCCAGCGTCTCCGGCAGCGACTCCAGCCACGCGGGTCCGCCGTCGAGGGCCCCGACGGTGCGCACCACGTTCTCGGGCAGCGGATCGGGAAAGGTGCCGCCGGCCCGCCGCAACGGCTTCATTCGCTCTCCAGGTAGATCTCCCGCGCCAGGAGCGCGTGCCGCGAATGGTCGGTGAACACGCCGTCGACTCCGGCCTCGAAGAACGCGCCGTACTCGGCGGCGAACCCGCCGAAGTCCCCGGCGTCTCCGCCGCTGCGCAGGTCCGCGGGCAGAAAGCGGTTCTCGCTGCGGAACGTCCAGGGGTGCACGAGCAGGCCCGCCTCGTGGGCGTCGGCGACGAGGGGCGTCGCCTCGCCCAGCTCGCCGTCGCCGCCGCGCGGGATCACCAGGTCCTTGTGCGGACCGATCGCCTCGGCATACTCCGCGACCCCGGACAGCCCTTCGGGGGTGAGCAACGGCCGCCAGTGCTCCTCGGTGCCCATCAGCAGGACGCGGGGCAGCTGGACGTCGGCGAGCTTGCGCAGGCTCTGGCTCTCGAAGGACTGGAGGAAGACCGGAAGCTCCGGCTCGGGCCCGGCCAGCCCGTTGTCCAGCAGCGCGGCCAGCAGCGGCGGCTCCAGATCCAGACCCAGCCCCGAGTGGTAATCCGGATGCTTGGTCTCGGGGTAGATCCCGATGCGCCGGCCCAGCTGCTCGCTCATCCGTCGGGCAAGGTCGACGATCTCCTGGAGGGTGGGGATCTCGTAGACGCCGTCGTGGGCGGCGTTGCCGGGGCGGACCTCGGGGATCCGCTCGGTGGCGCGCAGCGTCTTCAGCTCGTCCAGGGTGAAGTCGTGCGCGAACCAGCCGGTGTGGTCGCGCCCGTCGACGGTCCGGGTGGTGCGGCGGTCGGCGAACTCGGGGTGGTCGGCGACGTCGGTCGTGCCCCCGATCTCGGGCTCGTGCCGGGCCACCAGGACACCGTCGGCCGTGGCGACCAGGTCGATCTCCATGAAGTCGCCGCCGACCCGCGCACCGAGCTCGTAGGAGCCCAGCGTGTGCTCCGGGCGGTGCCCGGAGGCGCCCCGGTGCGAGATGATCTTGAGCTCGGGCTCCTGCTTGTTTCTGCGCACAGCCGCATCCGTCCTCGGACGCCCGCGCTGCGCGGACACCCGCTCGCAAGTGATGGCCTGCCCGGACTCCGCGTCCGGGCAGGCCATCAGGTGTATCGTGTCGCGCCCTGTCGCGCGAACCGGCCCCGCGCCGGCTGCGGGCGTGCGGCGGCGGGCCGGGGCCGCCTCAGCCCTGCTTGCCCACCACGTGCTCGATGCACCCGGTGAGCGCGCGCACGTCGTCCGGCTCGATCGCCGGGAACATGCCGATGCGCAGCTGGTTGCGGCCCAGCTTGCGGTAGGGCTCGGTGTCGACGATCCCGTTGGCGCGCAGGGTGGCGGCCACCGCCGCCGCGTCGACGCTGTCGGCGAAGTCGATCGTGCCCACGACCTGGGACCGCTGGGCGGGCTCGGCCACGAACGGGCCGGCGTAGTCGACCTTCTCCGCCCACGAGTACAGCACCGAGGAGGACTCCGCAGTGCGGCGCACAGCCCAGTCCAGACCGCCCTGCTCGTTCATCCACTCGACCTGGTCGGCGAGGAGCATCAGCGTTGCCACGGCGGGCGTGTTGTAGGTCTGGTCCTTGCGGGAGTTGTCGACCGCGGTCGTCAGCGAGAAGAACTCGGGGATGTAGCGGCCGCCGCCGGCGATCTCGTCGACCCGCGCCAGCGCCTTGGGCGACATGATCGCCACCCATAGACCGCCGTCGGCGGCGAAGCACTTCTGCGGGGCGAAGTAGTAGACGTCGGTCTCGGAGATGTCGACCGGGAGGCCGCCGGCGCCGCTGGTGGCGTCGACCATCACCAGCGCGTCGTCCGCGGCGCCGGGCACCCGCCGGATGGGCATGGCCACACCGGTGGAGGTCTCGTTGTGGGTCAGCGCGTAGGCGTCCACGCCGTCCTCGGCCGCGGGCTCGCCGTGCGTGCCCGGGTCGGTGCTGACGACGCTCGGCTCGTCGAGCCACGGCGCGCCCTTGGTGACCTTGACGAACTTCGAGGAGAACTCGCCGAAGGACAGGTGCTGGGACTTCCGGCGCACCAGGCCGTGGGCGGCCGTGTCCCAGAAAGCGGTGGTGCCGCCGTTGCCGAGCACGACCTCATAGCCCTCGGGCAGGTCGAAGAGCTGCGACAGACCGGTTCGCACCCGCCCCACCAAGGACTTGACCGGCTTCTGCCGGTGGGAGGTCCCCATGTAGCCGGAGCCGGACGACGCGAGGGCGGAGAGTTGCTCGGGTCGGACCTTCGACGGACCGCAGCCGAAGCGGCCGTCGCTGGGCAGCAGGTTCGCGGGAATCTGAATGTCGGTCACCCGGGCAAGGGTAGTGGCTGGCGTCGCCGCGGCGCAGGCAAGGGGGGCGGGTTAGCGACGTTTGCCCAGCGAGAGCGGCGGTCGGGGAGGAGCCCGCCGCCGCCTCGGCGCCGGACGCGGCGGTGCCGGCGCCCGTGCGGCGCCGCCGCGTCTCAGACTCCCCGGGCGAGAGCCTCCTGAGCCCCCGGGACGTCGTCGATGCCGCGGGCGGCGGGGCCGGTGTAGTCGGCACTGGGCCGGACGAGCCGCCCGGTCCGCTTCTGCTCCAGGATGTGGGCCGACCACCCCGCGGTGCGGGCGCAGGTGAACATGGACGTGAACATGTCCGTCGGGATCTCCGCGAAGTCCAGCACGACCGCGGCCCAGTACTCGACGTTGGTGGCCAGTACCCGGTCGGGCTTGCGGGCGTGCAGCTCCTCGAGGGCGGCGTTCTCCAGGGCCTCGGCGACCTCGAAGCGCGGCGCGTCGAGTTCCTTGGCGGTGCGGCGCAGCACGCGGGCGCGCGGATCCTCGGCGCGGTACACGCGGTGGCCGAAGCCCATCAGCCGCTCGCCCCGGTCCATGGCGCGGGTGACGAAGGTGCGGGCGTCGCCGATGCGCTCGGTCTCGTCGAGCATGTGCAGCACGCGCGCCGGCGCCCCGCCGTGCAGCGGTCCGGACATGGCGCCCACTGCGCCCGACAGCGCGGCGGCGACGTCGGCGCCGGTGGAGGCGATGACCCGCGCAGTGAACGTCGAGGCGTTCATGCCGTGCTCGGCGGCCGAGGTCCAGTAGGCGTCGACCGCCTTCACGTGGCGCGGGTCGGGCTCGCCGCGGAGCTGGATCATGAACCGCTCGACCACCGAGGCGCCCTCCTCGATGCGGGCGCGCGGCACCTCCGGCAGGTCGCCGCGGGCGGCCTGGGCGGTGACCGAGAGCGCCGCCGACGCCGCGCGGGCGACGTTGTCGCGGGCCTCGTCGTCGTCGATGTCCAGCAGCGGCCGGAAGCCCCACAGGGGAGCCAGGGCGGCCAGCGTGCTCTGCACGTCGACGCGGATGTCGCCGCTTCGCACAGACTGGGCGACCGGTTCGGCGAAGGGGAGGCCGGGGTAGAAGCCGTCGTCGACCAGTAGCCCCCAAACCCGACCGAACGCCGCTTTGCCGACGAGGTTCTCGATGTCGACGCCCCGGTAGCGGAGGGCGCCGCCCTCCTTGTCCGGTTCGGCGATCTGCGTCTCGAACGCTACGACTCCTTCGAGCCCGGGCTTGAATTCCGACATACCGGTTTCCTCCGTAGTGTCGCGGTCCGGCGGATCCGGATACGCCCGGCGGGCCGTTCGGTCAGGTTTCGGCGGCACGCGGTGTCCCTGGTCGGGCGGCTCATTCTGTGGCGCCTACCCCACAAATCGTGTGAGGATGCTCCACTGTGAACCACAGCGAGCCGGCGGAGCTGCGGCAGCCCTACGAGGGTGCGCCGCTGCGGAGGGCCGACATGGCGGCACACCCCATGGAGCAGTTTCACACGTGGTTCACACAGGCGCACACGGCGGGGCTGGCCGAGCCGAACGCCATGGTCGTCGCCACGGTGGAGCCCGACGGCGCACCCCGTGCGCGTACCGTGCTACTCAAAGGGTACGACCGTTCCGGCCTGCGGTTCTTCACCAATTACGGCTCCCGGAAAGGGCGGGCGCTGGCCGACGAGCCGCGCCTGGCCGCGGTCTTCCCCTGGCACGCGGTCCGGCGCCAGGTGCTCCTGCGGGGGCGCGGCGAACGCCTCACCGACGCCGAGAACGACGCGTACTTCCACACCCGTCCACGGGGCTCGCAGATCGGCGCATGGGCCAGCGAGCGCCAGTCCGACCGCGTCGCCGACCGCGGCGAGCTGGACGCGCTCTACGCCGAGTTCGACGCGGTGTGGAGCGGCGGCGAGGAGATCCCGCGGCCCGCGTACTGGGGCGGCTACCGCGTCCTGGTCGACGAGGTCGAGTTCTGGCAGGGGCGCGCCGACCGGATGCACGACCGCTTCAGCTACACCCTGGCCACCGGAGGCCCCGAGGACGGCGTCTGGGAGCTGGACCGGCTGGCGCCCTAGCAGCCCGTGACCTGCGCAGGGCGTGCGCCGACGCTGCCCGCGAGCGCGGGCGGGAGCGCCTCCGACCCGCGGATCCCCGCCCGCACGGGATTTCGGTCCGCCGCGCTCCTGTGGAACGGGACACATCGCGGCGCAGTGGCTTGTCCCTCGCCGGGGTATGATGAACGGAATCGGTGGCCGCTCCCGCGGCCAGGGCGCAGCGGTCGGTTCCCCTCCGGGCACGAGGTCGGCGGGCAACCGGAATCCCGTGCGGCCGGTCTGTGTTGAGAGTCTGCCGTCGTCGACTCTCGACGGCCCATGAGGGGAGGGGGAGCCTTGACCGCACACGGGCTAATCGACACAACCGAGATGTACCTCCGGACGATATTCGAGCTGGAGGAGGAGGGGATCGTGCCCCTGCGGGCACGCATCGCCGAGCGCCTCCAGCAGAGCGGTCCCACGGTCAGCCAGACCGTCGCCCGCATGGAGCGCGACGGCCTGCTGCGCGTCGAGAACGACCGGCACCTGGTCATGACGGACGAGGGCTGCCGGTTGGCCACCCTGGTCATGCGCAAGCACCGCCTGGCCGAGCGCCTGCTCGTCGATGTCATCGGCCTGCCCTGGGAGGACGTCCACGTCGAGGCCTGCCGCTGGGAGCACGTCATCTCCGAGGCGGTCGAAGAGCGCCTGGTCCAGCTGCTGAACGCGCCGTCGGTGTGTCCGCACGGCAACCCCATCCCGGCTCTGGACGAGCTGGGGCTGGCCGGCTACGCGCCCGAGCCGTTCTCCGGCGAGTCCATCGTGCCGATGCTCGACATCGCCAACGGCACCGAGACCAGCGTGAAGGTCCGGCGGATCAGCGAGCAGCTGCAGGGCGATCCCGAAGTCATGCTCGGTCTCAAGCGCGCCGGGGTACAACCCGAGCAGGAAGTCGTCGTTCTCGGGACGGAGAACGGCGTACAGGTGATTGGTGGTAGCGGCAAGGATGGCGAGCCCAGCGAACTGTCACGGCAGATCGCCAGCCACATTTTCGTCACCAAGCCCTGAACCGGCCCGGACCCGTGCCCTCCTCCGGCAGCGCACACGCGGTACGCGGGGCCGAAATGTCACGTTGCTCTGCAGATACCTGCGCACTCGGGCTATGCTCTGCCCATGGCGCGCGGTCCCCGGGGCGATCGGAGCGGCCGTGCGGGCACAGTGCGGACCGTGCGGCGCGGCATCGTGACCGCGGCCGGTGAGGTCGAGGTGGCGGCTGAATGAACCGACGGGGGGAAGCCTTCTACGACGACGATGCCCTCACCGGGGACGCGGTCTTCGAGCAGGCGCAGATCGCCGTCCTCGTGGCCGACCGCGCCAGTCGTCTCCGCTACATCAACCCCTTCGCGCGCGAGCTCTTCGGGCTGCCCGCCGACTCCGATCCGCGCGGGGTGACGCTGGTCGACCTGGGAATCCAGGAGGCCGACCTCGAACGCGCCAACCAACTCTCGCGTCGCGCTCTGCAGGGCGACACCTGGGACGGCACGTTCGCCATCATGCGGCCCGACTCCTCATGGTTGCACGTGCGCGTCAACGCGGTGCCGATGAAGGACTCCGCCGGCGCGGTCGACGGCTTCGTCGTCTTCGCGGGCGAGGCGCTGCGCAGCGGCCGCGTCGAGGACCTCTACGGGCTGCTGGAGCGGGTCGGCAGCCGCCTGGCGGGATCGCTGGAGTTCGACTCCACGATGAAGGCCGTCGCCGAGATCCTCGTGCCCCAGTTCGCCGACCACTGCTTCATCGACCTCTTCGACCACGACCGCCTCGTCCGGCGCGTCTCCGTGCACGCCGAGGGCTGGACCCCGCCGCCGGGCACCTGGTTCGACGTCGGCGAGGAGGTCCGCTACCCCGACCGCCACTTCGTCTACACCGCGATGCGGCGGATGGAGACCGTGCTCGTGGGCGACTACGCCTACGCGTCCGATTCCGACGACAGGCGCTCGGCGCTCGTGGCCGAGCAGGTGGGGGTGACTTCTGCCATCGCGGCGCCGTTGCGCGCCCGCGGTGAACTCCTGGGCGTGCTCACGCTCGCCCTCTCCCGGCTCTCGCCCCGCCAGAAGACCCGCTACGGCGCCTTCGACCGCGACCTGGTGGGCGCGCTCGCCTCCCGGGTGGCCCTGGCGATCGACAACGCCCGCCTGTTCGAGGAGGAGCGCAGCACCGCACTCGCCTTCCAGCACAGCCTGCTGCCGAGCTCGTTCCCCGACTTCGACGGGTTGTCCATCGCGCATCGCTATGTTCCCGCGAAGCCCTTGGAGGCGAACGGCCACGGCATCCAGACCCAGGTCGGCGGCGACTTCTACGACGTCATCCCGCTCTCGGCCGGTCGCGTGGGCATCGTCGTCGGCGACGTCGAGGGGCGCGGCCCGCACGCGGCCGCGGTCATGGGCCAGCTCCGCGCCGCGCTGCGCGCCTTCGCCCAGGCCGACCGCGAGCCCGCCGACATCCTGCGCGAGCTGGACGAATGGGTTCGGCGGCTCGGCCGCCCCGACGGCTCCGGCGGTACCTGGGTGCCCAGCGTCAGCTGCTTGTACATGGTCTACGACGCCTGGTCGCGCCAGCTTTCCTATGCCAACGCCGGGCACCAGTCACCGCTGCTGATCTGCGACGACCACGTCGACGAGCTGTCGCTGGAGGTCACCGACACACTGCTGGGCGTCAAGCTGCGCGGCGCCCCCTACGACGACGCCGTCTACCACCAGGCCGAACTGGAGCTTCCGGCCGGTGCCACCCTGCTGCTCTACACCGACGGCCTGGTCGACCGGCGCCCCATCGGCGGCACCGTCGACGTACCGCGGTCGCTGGGCCAGCTGCGCCGTCGCGTCCGGGACGTCGCCGACAAGGACGTCGAGCAGATCGCCCAGACCGCCGTCAACGCCGTGCCCGGCGAGATCGACGACGATACCGCGCTGCTGGTGGTGCGCACCCACTCCGGCGAGCTCGCCATGGAGGAGGGCTGGTTCATCGCCGAGGCCCCCACCGTCGGCGACGCCCGCCACCTCGCCTCCAGCACGTTCAAGAACTGGGGCATGGACCGCGACCAGGCAGAGCTCGCCTGCCTGCTGGTCTCGGAGATCGTCACCAACGTCGTCATACACGCCACGCCCCACCCCGTCCGCCGCGAGTTCACCTCCGACGGGGTGCGCGACTCCTCCGACACCCTGGACCTGGGCGGACTCGGCGACGACGCCGACGACTTCGACGAGGACTGGTCGGACCTGCTGGAGGAGGCCTCCGACGACGACGAGGGGACGCAGCCCAGCGAGTTCCTGCTGCGCCTGCGCCGGGGCGGGGCCTCGGTGTGGGTCGAGGTCTTCGACCGCGACCTGCGGCTGCCGCGCATCCGCAGCGCCGGAGCCGACGACGAGGGCGGCCGCGGCCTCTACCTTGTCGACCAGTTGGCCGCGCGCTGGGGCTCGCGGCCCACCCCCGACGGCAAGGCGGTCTGGTTCGAGGTCCCGCTGAAGTCGGAGTAGCGGCGGCCGCGGGCGGGCGGCCGCGGGCGGGCGGGAGCGGGCGGGCGGGAGCGGCGGCGGGCGCGGACTCAGCGGTTGGACCACGCCCAGAGCATCAGCACCACGAAGATGAAGCACACCACGATGCCGCCGGTGGTCCACGGGATGTGCATGCGCGGCCGGAGCCTGCGCACCCCCAGCACCAACAGGATGATCAGGAGTCCGAGGACGATCAGCCCGTCCCACGCGCCGCTCATGCCGACCCTTTCGCCGTGACCTGGGGGCGCGGCTACAGGCCCAGCGAGCGCCCCACGATCTCCTTCATGATCTCGGTCGTGCCGCCGAAGATCGACTGGATCCTGGCGTCCTGCCATGCCTTCGCCACGGGGTATTCCATCATGTACCCGTACCCGCCGTGCAGCTGCAGGCACCGGTCGATAAGCCGGTTCGCGAATTCGGTGGTCCACCACTTGGCTTTGGCGGCGTCCTCCACGGTCAGCTCGCCCCGGTTGAGCAGCGTGATCGCCCGATCGACATAGGTGCGGGCGAGGTCGGCCTCAGTGGCCAACTCGGCCAGGACAAAACGGGTGTTCTGGAACTTCCCGATCGGGCGCCCGAAAGCGGTGCGGTCCTTGCAGTACGCGATGGTCTCGGCGAGTACCGCCTCGGCCCCGGCGGTGGCCGCCACGGCGATCGACAGCCGCTCCTGGGGCAGGTTCTCCATGAGGTGCACGAACCCGTTGTTCTCCCGGCCGATGAGATTGGACGCGGGCACCCGCACGTCGGCGAACGACAGCTCGGCGGTGTCCTGCGCCTTCAGCCCGATCTTGGCGAGGTTGCGGCCGCGCTCGAAGCCGGGCATACCGCGCTCGACGGCCAGCAGCGACAGCCCGTGCGCCCCGGCCCCGGGATCGGTCCGCGCCACCACGATGACCAGGTCGGCGTTGATCCCGTTGGTGATGAACGTCTTCTGCCCGTTGAGCACGTAGTCGTCGCCGTCGCGCACCGCGGAGGTACTGATGCCCTGCAGGTCGCTGCCGGCGCCGGGCTCGGTCATGGCGATCGCGGTGATCAGTTCGCCGGAGGCGAACCCGGGCAGCCAGCGGCGGCGCTGCTCCTCGGTGGTCAGCCGCACCATGTAGGGCGCGATGACGTCGTTCTGCAGGCCGAACCCGAGCCCGCTGGCGCCGACGCGGCAGATCTCCTCGGCGACCACGGCGTTGAAGCGGAAGTCGACGACGCCCGAGCCGCCGTAGGACTCGGGGACGCCGAGCCCGAGCAGGCCGACCTCGCCCGCCTTGGTCCACACCTCGCGGGGCACGATGCCGTCCCTCTCCCACGCCTGGTGGTGCGGGACCACCTCGCGCTTGAGGAACTCGGCCACCGACTCGCGGAAGAGGTCGTGCTCGGTCTCGAAGAGCTCCCGTTGCATGGCCGGCTCCTTGTCGTCTAGCGGGCTCCGCCTTGCCGCGCGCCCGCGCCCCGCGCGCAGCACCACCGTAACCGAGCGCGATTCGGTTCGGCAGCCGCGGATGAAAGTTCCGCAAAGTCCGGTGCAGCGCCCGCCCGGCGGCGCGCTCCCCGCCGGTGGTCTGTCTAGGCTGCCGGCCACGCAGCGACGCGCCTGCATCCGTTCCGGCGCCGATCAGGGGGCCCTGGCCGATGGGTAGACACGCAGCGCAGCAGCGCGGGCGGAAGGAGCAGCGGAACGGCGGCGGCGTCGTCGCGGTGCTGGCGGCGCTGCTGCTCGCCGTGCTTCTGGCGGCCCTCGACCAGACCATCGTCGCCGCCGCACTGCCCGCCGTCGTCGGCGACCTCGGCGGGCTCAACCACCTGTCCTGGCTGATCACCGCCTACCTGCTGGCCGTCACCGCGAGCACACCGCTGTGGGGAAGGCTCGGCGACCGGTACGGCCGCAGGAACCTGTTCCTGGCCTGCATCCTGATCTTCCTCGCCGGATCGGCGCTGTGCGGCGCCGCGCAGTCGATGCCGCAGCTGATCGGCTTCCGCGCGCTTCAGGGCATCGGCGGCGGAGGGCTCATGACGCTGGTCATGGCGATGATCGGCGACGTCGTACCGCCGCGCGAACGCGGCCGCTACCAAGGGCTCTTCGGCGCCTCCTTCGGCACGGCGAGCGTGGCGGGGCCGCTGCTGGGCGGATTGTTCGTGGACCACCTGAGCTGGCGCTGGGTGTTCTACATCAACCTGCCGCTGGGTCTGGTCGCCTTCACCGCGGTGCTGCTGGCGCTGCCCGCGGCCGCCGGCGGGCGAAAGCGCCGCCGCATCGACTACGCGGGCATCCTGCTGCCGGCGGGCGCCGCGGTGTGCCTCACGCTGGTCCTCGCCTGGGGCGGCAGCCTCCACCCGTGGGCCTCTCCGACCGTGCTCGGCCTGACCGGTGCCGCGGCCGTGCTGGCGGTGCTGTGGTTCGCCGGCGCGCGCCGGGCCGCCGAGCCGGTGATGCCGCCGGAGCTCTTCGCCCGCCGCACGGTGGCGGCGGGCATGGCGGTGCTGGCCTGCGCCGGGTTCGCGATGATGGGCGCGATGGCCTACCTGCCGCTCTTCCTGCAGGTGGTGCACGGCTACTCGCCGACGGCCTCGGGCCTGCACCTGCTGCCGGCGGTTCTGGGGATGCTGGCCGCCTCCGCGGCCTCCGGTCGGCTGGTCGCCCGCACCGGCCGCTACAAGGCCGTCCCCGCAGCGGGCATGGCGGCGGCCGCGGTCGCGATCGGGCTGCTGGCCACGCTGGGCCCGCAGACCCCGATGGCGCTGATCAGCCTGTACCTCCTGCTGCTGGGCTGCGGACTGGGCGCGGCGATGCAGGTGGCGCTCACCGCCGTGCAGAACGCCGTCGACTACACCGACCTGGGCGCGGCCACCTCGGCCGGCACCTTCTTCCGCTCCGTCGGCGGGTCGTTCGCCACCGCGGTGTTCGGCTCGGTCCTGGCCGGGCGGCTCGCCGCCGACCTGCGCGAGCGCGCCGCCGGTGCGGACCTGCCGCGGGGGGTCCCGGTCGAGCGGCTGGAGACCGACCCGAGCGCTCTGGACGCGCTGCCGCCGGGCGCCCAGGCGGACCTGCTGGACGCATACGCCGGCGCGATCGGCACTGCGTTCCTCTACGCGGTTCCCGTGGCCGCCGCGGCGGTCGTGTTCGCGCTGTTCCTCAAGGCGGTCCCGCTGCGCGGCACGATCGGCACGCCCGACCTGGACGAGGTGTTCGCGCCGGTGGTGAGCGGCCGCGAGCCGTTGGAGCGCATCGAGGCCGCGGCCTACCGGGCGGCGGGTGCCCAGGGGCCGCGCCGCATGTACGAAGGGCTGGCCGCGGCGGCCGGCGTCGAACTGTCGCCTGCGGCGTGCTGGACCGCCACCCACATCGCGGCCACCGGCGCGATCCCCGGTGCGGACCTGGCGCGGCTGTGTCACCGCCCGGAGGCGGGGCTGGTGCCCGTACACGAGGAGCTGTACCGTGCAGACCTGCTCGCCGAGTCCGGCGACGGTGCCTGGCGGCTGAACGGCACCGGGCGCGCGGTGGCTGGGCGGCTTTTGGACGCCCAGGAGCGCGCATTGCGCGAGGCGCTGGCCGACCTCTCCGTCGAGGGCCGCCCCGAGCTCGCGAGGGTGCTGCGCGAGGTCGCGCGGGACTCCCTCGGCGACGAGGGGGACGCCGACCTCGCGGCCGAAGGGCCGCGGCTCAGGCGCGTCTGAGGCTCCTGCGCCGAGGCGGACCGGCACCCGGGGCCTTGCCCGCACGCCGAAACCGAATATGGTTCGGTTAAGGATCGATACGCTGCGAGCACCGGAGTCTCCCCAGGAGGGCACAGTGGCTGAGGCATACATCGTCGGGGCCGTCCGGACCCCGGTAGGCACCAAGAAGGGCGCCCTGGCGGGCGTGCACCCGGCCGACCTGGGTGCACACGTCCTCAAGGAGCTGATGGACCGCACCGGGGCGGACCCCGAGGCGGTCGAGGACGTGGTGATGGGCTGTGTGAGCCAGGTCGGGCCGCAGGCCCTCGACCTCGCGCGCACCGCCTGGCTGTCGGCGGGCCTGCCCGAGACCACCGCCGGGGTCACCATCGACCGGCAGTGCGGCTCCTCCCAGCAGGCCGTGCACTTCGCCGCCCAGGGCGTCATGTCGGGCACCCAGGACCTCGTCGTGGCTTCGGGCGTGGAGAACATGGGCATGGTCCCCATGGGCGCCAACGCGAAGTTCGCCATCGACGCCGGCCTGCCCCTGTTCGGCGAGGGTTGGACCAAGCGCTACGGCGACCAGGAGATCTCGCAGTTCCGCGGTGCGCAGCTGATGGCCGAGAAGTGGGGCTACAGCCGCGAGGACCTGGAGCGCTACTCGCTGGAGAGCCACCGCCGAGCGGCAGCCGCCCGCGACGCCGGCCGCTTCGACGACGAGATCGCACCGCTGGCCGGCGTCTCCCGGGACGAGGGTGTGCGCCCCGACACCACGCTGGAGAAGATGGCCGCGCTGGATCCGCTGCGCGAGGGCTGGGCGCTGACGGCCGCCGTGGCCAGCCAGGTCTCCGTGGGTGCGGGCGCCCTCTTGATCGCCTCCGAGCGCGCGGTGGAGCGCCACGGGCTGAGGCCGATGGCCCGGATCGTCCAGCTCGCGCTGATGGGCGACGATCCCGTCTACATGCTCACCGCCCCCATCCCCGCCACCCGCGCGGCCCTGGAGAAGGCGCGGCTGGGCATCGGCGACATCGACGTCACCGAGATCAACGAGGCCTTCGCCCCGGTCCCGATGGCCTGGACGGAGGAGCTCGGCGCCGACCCCGCCAGGACCAACCCCAACGGCGGCGCGATCGCCCTGGGCCACCCCCTCGGCGCCACCGGCTCCGTGCTGATGACCAAGCTCCTCCACGAGCTCCGCCGCACGGGCGGCCGCTACGGGCTCCAGACCATGTGCGAGGGCGGCGGCCAGGCCAACGTCACCATCGTCGAACGCGTGTAGCCCAGCGCACGGGAAATCACCGTTGATCTTGTAGCTATCGTCACTGGAAATCGTTTTACTTCACGATAGCTACAAGATCAACGGGGGGTGGGGGGCAGAGCGGTGCGGTGCAGCATATCCAGGACGTAGGCCGTGCTCCCGGCGAGGTCGTAGCCGGGATCAGCGAGAGTCTGGGCCACCACCGCGTCGATCGCTCCGTTGAGGATGATCGCCAGCGTCTTGGCGTCGGTTTCCGGGCGGTACTCGCCTGCCTCCAGCGCTGCCGTGATCAACTCCGCGAGCGCCTGCCAGCGTGCAGCCGAGCCCGGATGGTCGGCGATCCCCGCTTCGTTGGCGGGGCTGAGCGCCTCTACGAGCATGCGCACGTGCGCGGGGTTCGCGGCCATGTACCCGATCGTCGACTCCACGTAGGCGTCGACCGCGTCGGCCGGGCCCGAGGCGTCGTGCAGTGCGGAGTGGACCCGCCTTGCCAGGGCGCCGACGACTTCGTCGTATGCGGCACCGATGACCGCGTTCTTCGACTCGAAGTGGTAGATCACCGCGCCTTTGGTGACACCGGCAGCTTCCGCGATGCGTTGCAGCGAGCAGCCGGCGTAGCCGCGGGCGGCGACGAGTTCGATGGTGACCGAGATCAGTTGCGCGCGCCGGGCCTGCTCTGTGATGGTCGGCCGTCGATGCCTCTCCACCTCTAGCTCTCCACATCGCTCAGGAAATCCGCTACGTCGGCTGCGATCTCTCCGGGGTATTCGCCGCTGGCCGCGTGGGACGCGTCGTCGTAGGTCAGCACGGTACCCCGGATGAGCGTTTCCTGTGCATTGCGTGCGGCCTCATCCGGATCGTGCATGACGGACTGGCCGGCGATGATCACCAGTACCGGGGTCGCCGCGGATCCGAGCCGGTCCGCGGAGAACCGGTTCGGCAGCGGCAGTCTCGCGGCGTAGTTCTCCATTCCCGACTCGATCATCTTCGCCACAGGCAAGTCCTTCACCGGCGCACCACCCGCGGTCCAACTGTTGAAGTCCTCCCGCCAGCTGTCCGGAGTCCAGGAGACCGTGGCCGGAATGGACCGCACCGCCGTCTCCAGCGGTATGTCCGCGAAGGTCATCGCCGGATCGACCAGAGTCGCGCTCGCGACGGTGTCCGGCTGCCGGACCGCGAGGTTCATGGCCGCCCAGCCGCCGATGGAAACCCCGAGCAGGTTCACTTCGGGTTCGGGCAGCTGGGACAGCGCCTCGTGCAGCCACAGGGCCTGGTCCGCGCCGTCGCGGATCGGGCGGGTCTGGATGCTGGCGCCGGGCTCGCCGATCAGGTCGACGGTGTAGACGGTGCCGATCTCCAGCAGGGAGGGCAGATTGCCTGCGAACATCGGCGACGCCGAAGCCCGGCCGGGCAGGAGGACCAGCGGGGCGTTCCCGGAATCGGCACCGTCGAACCGGTACATCCGCACCACCCCGTAGTCCGTTCGCAGGTCGAGAGTCGCGTCAGGCTCGGGAAACTCCGCCATCGCCCGCTCGTACGCCGCGAAGAACCGGTCGTGGCCTCGCGCGGAGGTGAAGTGGCCGACAGGCGGGCCGTCCGGTGCGGCCGCCCAGCATCCGACGGCGACGAGCAGCAGTGCGGCCACCGCCCAGGCGGTCCACCGCCGACGGCGTTTCGGGTGCGGCGACGCGGCTTCGGTCGCTTCCCCCGGTACTTCCTTCTCGTCCCCGGTCGACGCGTTCCCGTCCATGGCGCACCGTCCCCTCATCATTGACCTATTGGTCATTAGTTTGACCGCATGGTCAGTACTGTGCAAGCGGCAAGCGGAGGGGCTGCGCGGCCGGTGACTGCGGCGGGCGGGCGTCCGGGGCGGCCGCCGTCAACGCGCGACCCCCGAGTAATCTGACGGGAGCTCTTGCAGGCAGAGAGGAGAACGGTGTGGCGATCGAAGGGCAGACCCGCGCGGGCGCGCCGCACGTCGGCGGACGGCCGCAGACGGCCTTCCGCCACGCCGCTGAAGACGACGTGGCGGCACTCGTCGACCTGGTCAACGCCGCCTACCGCGGCGACGCCTCGCGGCAGGGCTGGACCACCGAGGCCGACCTGCTGGGCGGCCGACGGGTCGACGCCGGGCAGATCGCCGAACTGCTGGCCCGGCCCGGCACCCGGGTGCTCATCGCCGAGCGCGGCGGGCGGGTGGCGGCCTGCTGCGAGCTCGCCGACGGCGGGGACGGCTCGGCCTATTTCGGCATGTTCGCGGTGTGGCCGGGCGCCCAGGGCGGCGGGACGGGCGGGAGTGTGCTCGCCGAGGCCGAGCGCACGGCGGTCGAGGAGCTGGGCTGCACGAGCATGCGGATGACGGTGCTGCGCCAGCGCGCCGACCTCATCGGCTGGTACGAGCGCCGCGGGTACCGGCGCACCGGAGAGACGGCGCCCTTCCCCTACGGTGACGAGCGGTTCGGCCTGCCCAAGCGCGACGACCTGGTGTTCGAGGAGCTGGCAAAGGAGCTGAACGCGCCGCCCGGCGCCTGAACGCGCGCCCCGGCCGGGGCGGTGGGACCCGCCGGAGCGGGGGCGTCAGCCCTCGTAGCGCACGCCCTCGGCGAGGCCCAGCCACGCCGCCATGCGCTCCAGCTCGGCGCGGAGTGCGTCGGCGGTCCCGCCCGGAGCGGACTCCTCCAGCGTGGTTCGCCGTACGAGCAGCAGCCCGGCGCGGCGGTCGGCCTTGAGGTCGACGCGCGCCACCAGGGCGTCGCCCAGCAGGAACGGCAGAACGTAGTAGCCGTGCACCCGCTTGGCCGCAGGAACGTAGATCTCCAGCCGGTAGCGGAAGCCGAACAGGCCCTCGGCGCGCGAGCGCTCCCACACCAGCGAGTCGAACGGGCTCAGCAGCGCGCTGGCGCCGATCCTGCGCGGGACGCGGGCGTCGCGGTGCAGGTAGGCGGGACGCTGCCACCCGGCGACGCCGACGGGCACCACCTCGCCGGACTCGACCAGCTCGGCCAGGGCCGTGCGGGCCTCGGCGGCGCCGAGCCGGAAGTAGTCGCGCAGGCACACCTCGGTGCCGACCCCGTGCGCGCGTGCGGCGATCGCCATCAGCTCGCGCCGGGCCTCGGCGGGTTCGGGGTCGGGGGCGTCGCGGACCGCGGCCGGGAGCACCCGCTCGGTGAGGTCGTAGCGGCGCTCGAACTGCGCGGTACGGCCGTCGGTGGTGATCTCGCCCGACCAGAACAGGAACTCCAGCGCCCGCTTGACCACCGACCAGTTCCATCCCCAGTGGTCGCGCGGGCGGTCGGCGCCGTGCTCCAGCGCCTCCTCGATGCGCCGGGCCGTGGCCGGGCCGCTGCGCTCGACCTCGGCGCGCACGGCCTTGACGAGGCCGGGGTGGTCGTCGGCCGCGCGCCGCATGGCGCCCCACGCCTCGTCGCGGGCGCGTGCCATGCGCCAGCGCAGGAGCCGGTGGGTGGCCGGGGGGATCAGGCTGGCCTCGTGCGCCCAGTACTCCACCAGCCGGCCGCCGCGCCGGGTGGCGGCGCGGTCCAGCAGCGCGGGGTCGTAGCCCCCCAGGCGTGCGAACACGGGCAGGTACTGGCTGCGGGTCAGCACGTTCACGCTGTCGATCTGGATGACCCCGATCCGGTCGATCACCCGCTGCAGGTGCCGGGCCGTGGGCGCGCCGGAGGGCCGCCGGTCGGCGAATCCCTGGGCCGCGAGCGCGACCCGGCGCGCCTGCGCCGCAGAGAGCACGGAGTCGCGGCGGGGGTGCGCCGGAGCTGAGTCGTCCATGCGTCCCGAGGCTACTCGGGGCCTGAGACATTCCGCGGCCGCCGTCAGCCCGTCCTGCGGTGCACATCCTCCTTGGCCGAGGGCCCGGGTTCGGCGGGGGCGATGAGCGGGCCGGGGGTGGAGGGGTCGACGACGCCCTCCTCCAGCCACGTGTAGCGGTCGTCGAGGACGCGGCGGCTGAGCTTGCCGTCGATGTCGTCGGTGTTGGCCCACAGCGCGGTGAACAGTGCGTCGACGCGCAGGCGTGACTGGCGGCAGAAGGCGTCGGCCAGCTCGTAGGCGCCCCGGCCGCGCTCGGGGCTGTCCTCGCGGTCGCGCTGGGCCCGCACCACGGCGGCGCTCATCGCGAACAGCTCGGCGCCGATGTCGACGACCCGGCTGAGGAAGCCCTGCTTGTTCTCCAGCCGCCCCTGCCAGCGCGACATCCCGTAGAAGGTGGACCGCGCGAGCTTGCGGGAGGCGCGTTCGACGTAGCGCAGGTGCTCGGCCAGCGGCCCGAATTCGCCGAAGGAGCCGGGGCGCTGCCCCTCGCCGACCACCAGCGTGGGCAGCCAGGCGGCGTAGAAGCCGCTCGCCTTCGCGAACGCGCGGGCCCTGGCCCGCGGGTCGGCCTCGGGGTCGATGATGTCGCCGGCCACCGAGAGGTGGGCGTCGACCGCCTCGCGCGCGATAAGCAGGTGCATGATCTCCGTCGAACCCTCGAAGATCCGGTTGATGCGCAGGTCGCGCAGCGTCTGCTCGGCGGGGATGCCGCGCTCGCCGCGGGCCGCCAGCGACTCGGCGGTCTCATAGCCCCGGCCGCCGCGCAGCTGCACCAGCTCGTCGGCGATCCGCGAAGCCATCTCCGAGCACCACAGCTTGGCGATGGCCGCCTCGATGCGGATGTCGTTGCGCTCGTCGTCGGCGAACTGGCTGGCCAAATCCAGCATGGCGGTCATCGCGTAGGTGGTGGCGCTGATGAAGGCGACCTTCTTGGCGACCTCCTCGTGGCGGCCGACCGCTCTGCCCCACTGGACGCGCTCGCGCGACCACTCGCGGGCGATCTTGGTGCACCATTTGCCGGCGCCGACGCACATCGCCGGAAGCGACAGCCGCCCGGTGTTCAGCGTCGAGAGGGCGATCTTGAGGCCCTTGCCCTCGCCGCCGATCCGGTTCTCGGCGGGGACGCGCACCCGATGGAAGCGGGTGACGCCGTTCTCCAGGCCGCGCAGCCCCATGAAGCGGTTGCGGTTCTCGACGGTGATGCCCTCGGAGCCGGCCTCGACGACGAAGGCGGTGATACCGCCGCGGTGCCCCTCGCTCTGGGGCACCCGCGCCATGACGACAAGGAGGTCGGCCACCACGCCGTTGGTGGTCCACAGCTTCACGCCGTCGAGCAGGTAGGCCGAGCCGTCGTCGGTGGGCGCGGCGGTGCAGTGCAGCCGCGCCGGGTCGCTGCCCACGTCGGGCTCGGTCAGCAGGAACGCGCTGATGTCGGTGGTGGCGCAGCGCGGCAGGAACGCGCGCTTCTGCTCCTCGGTGCCGAACATCCGCAAGGGCTGGGGGACGCCGATGGACTGGTGCGCCGACAGCAGCGCACCGATGGCGGGGGAGACCGAGCCGACGAGGGTGAGCGCACGGTTGTAGTAGAGCTGGCTCAGCCCGAGACCGCCGTAGGCCCGGGGGATCTTCATGCCCAGCGCCCCCAGCTCCTTGAGGCCGCGCATGACTTCGTCGGGGATGCGGTCCTCGCGCTCGATGCGCTGGGCGTCGATGGTGGTGCAGAACTCGCGCAGGCGGGCGATGAACTCCTCGCCCTCCTCCACGGTCTCGGCGGAGGGGCGCGGATAGGGGTGGACGAGGTCGAGCCGCAGTCGGCCGAGGTAGAGCTCCTTGCCGAAGCTGGGCCTGCGCCATTCGGTCTCGCGGGCGGCCTCGGCCACCGCGCGGGCCTGGCGCTCGTCGACGTGCTCGGGAGCGGATTCGCGGTTCACCGCGGTCATGTCGTCGGATCACCTCACCAGCACCAGCGTCGCGCCGGGATAGTCGTTTCCTGTGCCACGCTTCTACCCGTCGGTAGTTCCGGTGAAGCATGGCGGACGTCCCGGCGCGCGCAGCGGTCCCGCAGGGCGCGGCGGCGGTGCGCGCCCCCGGTCCGCCGCACTCAGTCCGGGCGGTGCGGGTCCGGGTCCGATGTGCGCAGCGGGATCCGCACCCGCACCCTGGTACCCCGGCCGGGCGCCGAGTCGAGGTCGACGCCGCCGCCATGCGCTTCGGCGATCGCCTGCACGATGGACAGGCCCAGCCCGCTCCCGCTGCCGGGGGTGCGGTTGCCGCGGTAGAAGCGGTCGAAGGCGCGCCGCAGGTCGTCGGGGACCATGCCGGGGCCCTGGTCGGCCACCTCCAGTACCGCGTACCCGTCCTCTGCGCGCAGCCGCACCGCGACCGGCGTCTCCTCGGGGGTGTGCTCGCGGACGTTGGCCAGCAGGTTGGCCAGGATCTGGCGCAGCCGCGCCTCGTCGGCGACGCACCACAGCTCCGCGGGCGCCTCCAGGACGAACTCGCGCTGGGGCTCCAAGGCGCGCGCGTCCCGCACGACCTCCTCGGACAGCGCGGTCAGGTCGGCCTCGCCGTGCTGGAGCGAACCGGTGCGGTCCAGCCGCGCAAGCTCCAGCAGCTCCGCGACGAGCCGGCTCATGCGCTGCGACTCGTTCTCGATGCGCTCCATCGCCCCCGCCAGCTCGGCGTCGGGGATGGCGCCCTGCCGGTACAGCTCGGCGTAGCCCCGGATGGTCGTCAGCGGGGTGCGCAGCTCGTGCGAGGCGTCGGCGGCGAAGGAGCGCACCCGCTCCTCGGAGGCGCGCTGGGCGGCGAACGCGTCCTCGATGCGCTGCAGCATCGTGTTGATGGCCAGCGACAGGCGCCCGGCCTCGCTGTGCGGGACCGAGCCCGGCATCCGCACCGACATGTCCGAGCCGACGCTGATCCGATTGGCGGTGGTGGCCATGTCGTCGAGCGGCTGCAGGCCGCGGCCGATCAGCCAGCGGCCCGCCAGAGTGAGCCCGCCCAGCAGCAGAGTGGCTGTGACCAGCTGGGTCATCACGAGCTGCCAGGGGTACTGCTCGCGGTCGCCCGTGGGCACCCCGGCGACCATGATCGTGTCGGTGCGCAGCCGCACCGTCGCGCGGTAGGGGGCGACGTTGGCGTCGACGCCTTCCAGCTCGAAGATCTCCCCCGTGGAGGCGTAGCCGCGCCAGTCCTTCAGCGGTATGGCGCGGATGCGGTCCAGCACGACGTCCTCGCGGTAGCTGTCGCCGTAGACCTGGGTGATCTGGCCGGTCGAGCTGTCGAGGAGGACCACGAAGTAGGGGGAAGGGCTGGGCGCGTCCACGCCCGCCGGCGGGGTGTCGTTCTCCAGGCGCACCATCGCGCGCTCGGCGGTGAGCTGGAGCTGGGCGTCGATGCGTTCGGTGATGAAGCTGCGCAGCGTGAGGAAGCCGACGACGCAGGTCACCAGCAGGCCGGTGCCGGTGACCGCGAGCAGCCCCACCAGCAGCCGCCAGCGCAGTCCTCGCCGATGGGTCATCTAGGAGCTGTCCCGGGTCCGCAGGGCGTAGCCGACGCCGCGCTGGGTGTGGATCAGGGCGGGCCCGAGCGGGTCGAGCTTGCGGCGCAGGTAGCTGACGTAGGTCTCGACGATCTGGGACTGCCCGGCGTAGTCCCAGCCCCACACGTTCTCCAGCAGCTGCGCGCGGGTCAAGACCTGTCCCGCGTTGCTCATCAGGTAGGCGAGCAGCCGGAACTCGGTCGGCGAAAGCTCGATGGGCACCCCGGCGCGCCGCACGGTCCAGCTGCGCTCGTTCAGCTCGAGGTCGTCGACCCGCAGCACGCCCTCTTCGGTGCGGTCGGACTCGCCGCCCCCGCCGTCGTCGCGGCGCGTGCGGCGCAGCAGTGCGTGCACGCGTGCGACCAGCGCCTCGACGGAGAACGGCTTGGTGACGTAGTCGTCGCCGCCCAGCGACAGGCCGGTGACGGTGTCGGAGGGCGTGTCGCGCGCGGTGAGGTAGATGACGGGGACCTCGTCTCCGGATTCGCGCAGCTGCCGGCAGACCTCGAAGCCGCTGATGTCGGGCAGCAGCACGTCGAGCACGATGAGGTCGGCGCCCTGGTCGCGCACCATGTCCAGGCAGGCGTTGCCCGTCTCGCCGGTGGCCACGCTGAATCCGTGGAAGCGCAGCGCCGCCTGCACCAGGTCGCGGATGTTGGGCTCGTCGTCGATCACCAGTACGTGCGAGCGTGTCGCAGTCTCGCGCATGCATCCCACCTCTGAGCGGTTCCGGAGCGGTCTCCGGCCTGGACTCCCATGATGCCGCAGGCCCGGTACGCGGTGACACGCTCGCGAGCCCCGCGCGTTCGCGGCGGACGAGAATCGCACAGCGTCGAAGGCGGCGGGCCCGGGATGCCTCGCCGGCCGGGGCGCCGGGCGCGCGCCATGCCCGGCGCCCCGAAGCCGCCACGAACACGATCCCGCGCGTCCGGGTTGCGCGCGGGCGCAATGGCGGCGGGCCGCGCGCTCCGATCCGGCCCGCGGCCCGGCGCAAGCATGCCGCAGAGTGCTGGGACGCGGCAGTGCGCGCGCTGGGAAATCGCTGATAGCGCGCCACGGACCCCGCCCGCGAGCCGAGCGCGGCCGGGCGGAGGCGAGCGCGCGGATTCGTGCGCTCCGATGCGAACCGAACGCGCGTCCCGGCCGTCTCACTGAGCACGAACAGGTACCGGCGGAAGACGAGTACCGGCGCCGCGAAAGCGCGGCGGTCGCGCGCGGCAGCGCTGCGCGCGCAGGAGGAGGTCTCGGTGCGGAGGACGGCCGCACCGAGACCTCTCCTGTCGACTGGTCCTACCCGCCACCCGCCCTCCCTCACCCCGCCCCGGCCCGACCGGCCGCTGCGGGAACGAGCGCACTGTCACACCCGCGCGCTAGCCTGGCGGTGTGCGAATCGCGACGTGGAATGTGAACAGTGTCCGGGCGCGCGGCGAGCGCATCGCCGCCTGGCTCCAGCGCAGCGACGTCGACGTCGCCGCCGTGCAGGAGACCAAGTGCCGCGATGAGCAGTTCCCGACCGAGCTCTTCACCGACCTCGGCTACGAGGTCGCCCACCACGGGCTCTCGCAGTGGAACGGGGTCGCGGTGCTGTCCCGCGTCGGGCTGGAGGACGTCCAGGTCGGATTCCCGGGCCAGCCCGGCTGGGGCGATCCCGAGGCACCCGAGGCAAGGGCGCTGGGCGCCGTCTGCGGCGGCGTTCGGGTGTGGAGCCTGTACGTGCCCAACGGCCGCGAGGTCGACGATCCGCACTACACCTACAAGCTGCGGTGGCTTGAGGCGCTGCGCGCCTACGGCGCCGAGCGGCTGGCCGAGGACCCGCAGGCGGGAATCGCGCTGTGCGGCGACTTCAACGTCGCGCCCCAGGACGACGACGTGTGGGACATGGCCGAGTTCGAGGGCAGCACGCATGTGACCAAGCCCGAGCGCGACGCGTTCACGAGCGTCGTCGAAGCCGGGTTCACCGAGGTCGTGCGCCCCTACGCCCCAGGTCCGGGCGTCTACACCTACTGGGACTACAAGCAGCTGTCGTTCCCCAAGCGCAAGGGCATGCGGATCGACTTCGTGCTGGCCTCGCCCGCGCTGGCGGCGCGCGTCTCCGGCGCCCTCATCGACCGCGAGGAGCGCAAGGGAAAGGGCGCCTCCGACCACGCGCCCGTGATGGTCGACCTCGACGGCGGACCCGGGGACGAGTCCTCGGCGCCCGGCACGGCGGGCCTGGCGGGCGCCTGACCGGCACCGGGGGCCTGTGACCGGCCCCCGGCGGCCGCACGCCCTGGCGGGGCGGCTCGGGCGCGCGGGGGCCGCCCGATATGGTGCGGGGCGTGACTTCGACCACCACCCCCGCGGCGCGGCCGCGCATCGCGGTCTTCGGCAGCGTGAACACCGACCTCGTCGCCTACGTCGAAACCGCCCCCGGCAGGGGCGAGACGGTCACGGGCACCAGCTTCGCCCAGGTGCCCGGCGGCAAGGGTGCCAACCAGGCGGTGGCGGCGGCTCGCGCCGGGGCCGACACGGTCTTCCTCGGGGCGGTGGGCGACGACGCGTTCGGCACGCAGCTGCGCACGAACCTCGTCGACTGCGGCGTCGAGGTGTCGCGGCTGCGCACGGTGCCCGGCGCCTCGGGGGTCGCCCACATCGTGGTGGAGGCCGACGGCGCGAACTCGATCATCGTCGTTCCCGGCGCCAACGGCGAGGTCACCGGGCTGCGCGACGGCGACGCGGCGCTGATCGAGGGCAGCGCGGCCCTGCTGCTGCAGCTGGAGCTGCCATTGGAGGGGGTCGTCGCGGCCGCGCGGGCCGGGCGTGCCGCGGGGGTGCCGACGGTGCTGACCCCGGCGCCCGCCCGCGAACTGCCCGCAGACCTGCTGGAGGCCGTCGACCTGCTGGTGCCCAACCAGCACGAGGCGGCGGCCCTGACCGGTGAGACCGATCCCCGCGCGGCGCTGGCGGCGCTGCTGCGCACGGTGCCCGAGGCGATCATCACGCTGGGGGAGGACGGCTCCCTCTACGGAGCGCGGGGCGCGGACCCCGTCCACGTGCCGGCTCGCCGGGTGGTGCCAGTGGACACCACGGCCGCGGGCGACACGTTCTGCGGCGCGTTCGCCGTCGCCCGCGCCGAGGGGCGCGGGCCCGCGGACGCGCTGCGCTTCGCCGCGGCGGCCGCTGCCGTATCCGTCCAGCGGCAGGGAGCGGCGCCCTCCATGCCGGAGCGCGCCGAGATCGAGGAACTGCTGGCCGAAGGCTGAGCGGCGCATTGCCGTTGATCTTGTAGCCATCGTCACTGGAAATCGCTTTCCTTCACGATAGCTACAAGATCAGCGGGGTTCGGCGTGGCCGATCTGCGGTGCTTTCAGGGGCCTGGTCCGGGATGGACGCGTTGTACTCTTGTGGCCCTGTGCGTCGCGGGCCCCCTGCGCCCATGGAACCGGCGCCTGTGCGCCCATCCCCGAGTAGTCAGCGATCCGTATGAGCAGCGATACCCAAGGCGCGGAGCCGGTCCTGACCCGAACCGCTCGGCGCAGGCTGGAGCGGCGCCGCAGGCGCCGCCTGCTCGCGGCCGGTGTCCTGACCGCCGGCCTGGCCTGCAGCGGCGTGCTCGTCACGGGCATGGCGCTGAGCGGCGAGAGCACCGAAGTGGGGGTGGACGACCCGCCCCCGCCGCCCGGCGGCACCAGCGCGTCCCCGACCCGGGCCCCGGTGGACGACGGCGGGCAGCAGATCTCCGCTGAAGCGTCGGCCCCGGTGGCGGTGCCCGACACGCAGAGCAGCGCGCAGGACCAGGGCGGCGCGGGCGGAGACGGCACGGACGGCGGCGCGGGTTCCGGCGCCGGCGCCGAGTCGGACTCCGGCGACGGGCAGGACGGCGACGGCCCGGACTGGCGGGAATGGCAGGACTGGCAGGACGGCGGCGGCTCGGGATCCGGAGGCGGATCGGGCGACGGCGGTCCGGAGCGGCCCCCGTGGGAGGACGGCGACTGGGGCACCCCCCCGGCGCCCGGCGGCACGCCCACGGAAGAGTACCCCGACTACCCCTATTGACCTGGTGCGTCAGGCGCCCTCCCGGAATCCGGCGCGCGGCCGAGCGCGTGCAGAGGCCGCGGAGCGCACCCGCGGAGCGCACGTGCCCGGCGGCGGCTCGGGCGTGCCAGGCCGCGCGCGGAGCGGCGGCGTGCGGGCCGCCGCGCGAGCGGCGCTCAGTGCTCGTTGCCCGCCCGCAGCCAGGCGATGTAGTCGGCGGCGGCGCGTTCGGTGTCATAGGCGGGCACATAACCGGTGTCCTGGCGGATGCGGGCGGTGTCGAGGTGGCTCTGCCGGACGGGTCCGCCGCTGGGCAGCTCGATCCGGGCGTCGGGGACGACCGTCTTGATCGCGGCGACGACCTCGGCGTTGGTCGTCGCGCGGCCGGACGCGACGTTGTAGGTGCGGTGGCCGAGGCGGTCCGCGAGCTGGAGTAGCGCGATGGCCCGCGCCGCGTCCTTCACATAGCACAGGTCGAGGGAGTCCTCGGCGTACACGGACCCGAGCGGGGTGAGGTCCGGCACGGTCCCGCGGGCCGCAGCGCGGACGAGCTCGGGGGCGGCGAAGAACAGCGGGCCGTGCGGATCGCGCGGACCCCAGATCCCGGAGATGCGGTAGTCGACGACGTCGACGCCGGTGGCGTCGGCCAGGTGGCCGTTGATCAGCTCACCGATCTTCTTGAACGTCGGGATCGTGTGGGGCGCGGTCATCGGCAGCGGCATGTCCTCGCTGAGCGGGCCATCGTCGGTGAGACCCGCGTACACGCCGATCGTGCTCGCGACGCCCACGCGCGCCACGCCCCACTCCTGAGCGGCCTGCACGACGTTGAGCAGGCCGCCGATCGCCTTCCGTGCCGCCTCGACTGGCTGATCGGAACCGGGAGGCCAGGGCATGGACCCCGCAAGGTGCACGATGCCGGTGATCCCGTGGCGTGCGCCGACCTCGCGCAGCTGTGCGAGGTCGGTGATGTCGGCCTGCTCGACCGCCACCGGCGCGTCGGCGAGAAAGGCCGGCGGCTCGGCCTTGCGCCGTTGGACCAGCACGCAGTCCTCGCCCATGTCCACGAGTGCGCGCACGGTGTGGGATCCGATGAAGCCGAGCCCTCCGGTGACCAGAATCATGCTGAGCCTCTCTTGACGTCTGACGGGTCCTCCTCCGCCGCCGGGTCCCTGCGCCCACGGCGGGTGAAGAGGATGGGACGCCGTCGCTTCGGTGCGAAGCATAAGCGGATCATTGTTCCGGAAGCATATGGAACGTTGTTCCGTTTCGTCAATCGCCGGCCGGGGAGCCGGGAGGCGATGGGAGAACGACGGAAGGGCCGTCCGGGCGGGGCAGGGGCCGCCCGGGCGAGCCGTCGCGGCGGCGGCCGGATCCGGCCGCGTCCGCCTTGGGGTGATGTGGCTGGGTTGTACCCTTGTGCTGCCTGTGCATCGCGGGTCCCCTGTCCTCCACGGAACGTGCGCCGGCGAGACCATCCCCCGAGTAGTCAGCGATCCGAATGAGCAGCGACACGCACGAGGTGGAGCCGTCCCTCACTCGGACGGCACGGCGCAGGAGGGAGCGGCGCAAGCGCCGCCTGCTGGCAGCCGGAGCCCTGTCCGCCGGGCTGGCCTGCAGCGGACTGCTGATCATGGGCGTGGCGCTGGGCGGCGGGGACACCGGAGTGGACGTGGCCGAGCCGCCTCCTCCCTCGCACGAGGCCGACGTGAGCCCGGGTCCGAGCCAGGTCCCTGCGGCCGACGGAGGGCAGCAGGACTCCGGCGAAGCTCTGGCCGCTTCGGCGACACCCGCGGAACCCTCGCCTGAGCAGTCGGGGCAGTCGGATGGGGACGAGGCGGCCGAGGCGTTGGGAGGCGACGAGGGCGGCGGTTCCTCCGGCGGTGCCGGTACCGAAGGATCGAACGGCGGCACAGCGCCACAGGGCACTGGGGGCGGAGGCGAGGACGCCTCCGGATCCGGGGCTGAGCCCGGCAGCGGCTGCGCGGTCGGCTACTCGGTGGCCAACGAGTGGCCCGGCGGTTTCCAGGCCGAAGTCACGGTCAGCGCCGACGCGTCGATCGGCGGCTGGCGGGTGGCGGTGGACTTCCCCGACGGCCAGACGATCGATCACGCGTGGAACGCCGAGGTGTCCGGCGGCGGGGGCAGCTATACCGTGAGCGACTCCGGCCGCAACGGCGAGTTGGCCGCCGGCGAGAGCACGGGGTTCGGCTTCATCGGCAGGCATGAGGGCGACAATCGGCGCCCTCATGTGACCTGCACCCCGGCTTGACCCGCTTGCTTGTCGACCCGTCGACGCGTCGACGTATCCTTACGCTCGGGGCCTGGCATCGCGTGTGAGCGCCCGGGGCGGGGAGCGCCGCCGAGGCGCTTCCCCGCGGCCCCCGGACCAGCTGCGACCCCGGCCCCAGCCGTCCGCTGCCGCCTCCGGCGCCCCAGTCGGGTGCGCAACGGTGCGCAGCCGGCGGGGCTCCTGCGGGCAAACTCCGGCTACATCTGCTCCGGTGCGCGCACGCCCAGCAGGTTCAGGCCGGTCTCCAGGGTGCGCAGCGTCGCCGCGATCAGCGCGAAGCGGGACGCGCGCACCGCCGGGTCCTCGGCCTGGAGGACGGGGCAGTTCTCGAAGAACCCGGTGAACGCCTGCGCGAGGTCGAACAGGTAGGCGCACAGCCGGTGCGGCTCCAGGGTGGCGCCGACGGAGGCCACGGCCGGGCCGAAGCCCAGCAGCGACAGCGCCAGCTCGCGCTCGGCCGGCTCGGTGATCGCGACCGGGCCCGCCGCGGCTGCGGGGTCGACCCCGCCCTTGCGGAAGATGGAGCGGATACGCGCCGTCGCGTACTGCAGGTACGGTCCGGTGTTGCCGTTCAGCGCCAGCATCCGGTCGTAGTCGAAGACGTACTCGGTGTCGTGTGAGACCGAGAGGTCGGCGTACTTGACCGCCCCGATGCCGACCTCGCGGGCGATGCCGGCGCGGGTGGCCTCGTCGAGGTCGGGGCGGTTGTCGGCGACCACCTTGGCCGCCCGCTCCACCGCCTCCTCCAGCAGCTCCATCAGCCGCAGGGGCTTGCCGCTGCGGGTCCGCAGAATCTTGCCGTCGGAGCCGAGCACGTTGCCGATCTGCACGTGGACGGGGTCGATGCCCTCGGGCAGCCACCCGGCCTTGCGCGCGGTCGCCCACACCATCCGCAGGTGCAGGGACTGCGGAGCGCCGACGACGTAGAGCAGGCGGTTCGCGCCCAGCTCCTCGACCCGGTACCTCACCGTGGCGAGGTCGGTGGTGCCGTAGCCGTAGCCGCCGTCGCTCTTGCGCACGATCAGCGGCACCGGCTTGTCCTCGCGGCCGGTGAAGCCGTCGAGGAAGACGCACAGCGCACCCTCGCTGATCTCGGCGATGCCCCGGCGCTCCAGCTCCTCGCAGATGCCGGGGAGCATGTCGTTGTACCGGCTCTCGCCGGCGAGGTCGGCATCGGTGAGCGTGACGTCGAGTTCGGTGTAGATCCGGTTGAAGTAGACCGTGGAAAGGTCGACCAGCTCCTGCCAGAGCCGCAGGGTCTCGGGGTCGCCCGCCTGCAGGTCGACGACCCGCTTGCGGGCCCGCGCCGCGAACTCCGGCGAGCCGTCGAACTTCTCGCGAGCGGCCTGGTAGAAGGCGTTGGGGTCGTTCTTGACCAGCTCTGCCTCGGCCGATCCCTCGCCGGAGTCGAGCAGGTGCTCGATCAGCATGCCGAAGGGCGTGCCCCAGTCGCCGATGTGGTTCTGGCGGATCACGTCGTGGCCCAGCGCCTCCAGCACGCGTGCCAAAGCGTCGCCCACCACCGTGGTGCGCAGGTGCCCGACGTGCATCTCCTTGGCGACGTTGGGCGCGGAGTAGTCGATCGCCACCGTCTGGGCGTCCTGGCGGGGCACGCCCGCGCGCGGGTCGTCCAGCAGGTTCTGCGCCCGCCCGGCGATCCAGTCGTCGCGCAGGGTCAGGTTCACGAAGCCGGGGCCGCTGATCTCGACCTCGCGGCACATGTCGTCGACGTCCAGGTGCGCGACGATGTCGGCGGCGACGTCGCGCGGGGCTCGGCCGAGGCGCTTGGCCAGCGCCAAGGCGGCGTTGGCCTGGTAATCGGCGAACTGGGACGGACGGATGACGGGGTCGGTCTCGGCGAAATCGGCGCCCAGAGCGGCGCCGAGTGCGGACTGGACCCGTGCTGCGAGGATCTCCTGCGGGTCGGCCATGGCGTCAAGCCTACCGACCTGCCATACCGCCCCGGTGCGGTTTCCACAGGCTTGTGCGCGCCGACGCGGCGCTCCGCACCGACCGCCGTCGCCCGCAGGAGGCGGCGCGTCCGAAGGCTCGCGTCAACGGGCGTGGTCCTCGGCTCCTCCCACACGGGACCGCCGGGCGGTGCGCGCCGCGGCCTGGACGCGGCTGCGCACCTCCTCGCTGATCCCGCCGGAGGTCAGGTCGTGGGCCAGCAGGCAGGCGCGCTCGATCGCCGGTGCGCGGCTCGCGCCGTGGGCCATGACCACGCTGCCGTTGAGGCCCAGCAGCACCGCGCCGCCGTAGGTGTCGCTGTCCAGCCGGTCGCGCAGCTCGCGCAGCGCTCGGCGCTGCAGGAGGGACCCGGCCTTGGCCATGGTGGTCGACGTCATCGCCTCGCCGACCGCCTGCAGGGTGAAGCGCACCGCGCCCTCGACCGACTTCAGCGCCACGTTGCCGGTGAAACCGTCGGTCACCACCACGTCGACCTCGCCCGCGAGCAGGTCGTGGCCCTCCACGTTGCCGCGGAAATCCAGCCGCGTGGCGTGCGGGGCCTGCGCGGCGGCGGCCGTGAGCAGCTCGGCGGTCTTGCGGGCCAGCCGGTTGCCCTTGCCCGGCTCCGAGCCGATGGTCAGCATCGCCACCCGTGGTTCCTCGACACCGAACGCGCTGCGGGCGTAGGCGGCGCCCAGGTGTGCGAACTGCACCAGCATCTCGGGCTTGGCGTCGGCGTTGGCGCCCGCGTCGAGCAGGATCGTCGGGCGCGGCCGCGTCGGCAGCGCCACGGCCAGGGCCGGCCGCATGATCCCCTGCTGGGCGCGCAGCCGCACCGTCGAGGTGGCGACCACCCCGCCGGTGGAGCCCGCCGAGACCAGCGCGCTCGCCTCGCCCTGGCGGATGAGCTTGCAGGCCACCGCGACGCTGGACCGCGGGCGTCGCCAGCTCGCCAGCGCCCCCTCGTGCATGGCCAGCGCGTCCTCCGCGTGCAGGACGGGCATGGCGCCCACGGCCTCCTCCTCGACGAGCAGCCGCGCGACCTCGGTGCGCCTGCCCACCAGCACGACGCGCAGCCCGTGTTCGCGCACGGCCCGGACGGCGCCTCTGACCGCCTCCCGCGGTCCGTGGTCGCCGCCCATCGCGTCCAGGGCGATGACCGGTCCGCCGCGCCCGTCGCGGGCGCCCGCCTGCGGTGTGGTCACCCGCACCCCTCATTCGATCGCCGAAAACGCCGGGCCGGGGATCGGCCCCTCGGCCGCCGGGCGCGGGAGCCGCGGGCCGCGGTCGGCGCCGGCACCCCGCACACGGGCGCACCTGACCGTACGCGCCCAGGCTACGCGCAGCGGCTCCCGCCCCGACCCGCGGGCGCCCACAGCCCTGCGAAAAAGCCCTGATCAGCAGTGGACGGCGGGAAAATGGGTAGTAACTATAAGGATTCGGGTTCGACCGGTCTTCGGCCGGTTCGGGGCGATCGTCCCTCCCGGTCCCACAACAGCCGGTCCATGAACCAGGGGAAGCCCGCCGACCGTGGGCGCCCCGGCTACCGCCTGCCCTGCTCCACCCGCACGGCGGGCCGTCGCCCCTGAGAAAGGAGACACGTGAGCTTGACGCACGACGCGGCACCGTCCCCGCCCCAGTCAACCGGGCGTCGGTTTCGTGCCTACACGACGAAGCACCTGGACGAGCTCACGGCTCGCGCCGGGCTGGGCGAGGGCGAACGCCTCGCGGTCCGAGCGGTCGCCACGGTGCTGCCGTTCCGGGTCAACAGCTACGTCGTCGACGAGCTGATCGACTGGGATGCCGCGCCGGACGATCCGATCTATCGGCTCGTCTTTCCCCAGGCGGACATGCTGCCCTCCGCCGATGTCTCCCGGATGGCGGATCTGCTGCGCCGGGACGCGAGCAGATCGGAGGTGAACCGCGCCGCCAACGAGATCCGCGCGCGGCTGAACCCCCATCCGGCCGGGCAGATGGAGCTCAACGTCCCCACCTCCGGAGGCAAGGACCCCCTGGAGGGCATGCAGCACAAGTACGACGAGACCGTGCTGTTCTTCCCCAAGCAGGGCCAGACCTGCCACGCCTACTGCACGTACTGCTTCCGCTGGGCGCAGTTCGTCGGCGAGCCCGACCTCAAGTTCGCCTCCAGCGAGGTCGACCACCTCGTCGAGTACCTGCACCGGCATCCCGAGGTCACCAGCGTCCTGTTGACCGGCGGCGACCCGATGATCATGGGCGAGTCGGTGCTGCGCCGCTACATCGAGCCGCTGCTGGGCGTGGAGACCCTGGAGTCGATCCGCATCGGCACCAAGTCGCTGGCGTACTGGCCGCAGCGCTTCACCACCGACCCCGACTCGGACGGCACGCTGCGCCTGTTCGAGGAGGTCGTCGCCGCGGGCAAGAACCTCGCCTTCATGGCGCACTTCTCCCACCCCAACGAGATGGCGCCCGACCTGGTCCGCCAGGCCGTCGCGCGCATCCGCGGCACGGGTGCGGTCATCCGCACCCAGGCGCCGCTGATCCGCACGATCAACGACGACCCCGCCACCTGGGCGAGCATGTGGCGCACCCACGTCCGCCACGGCATGGTGCCCTACTACATGTTCGTCGAGCGCGACACCGGTCCCCAGGACTACTTCGCCGTCCCGCTGGCCGAGGCCTACGAGATCTTCCGCGGCGCCTTCGCCGAGGTCTCCGGCCTGGCGCGCACCGTGCGCGGCCCCTCCATGTCGGCCACACCCGGCAAGGTGTGCATCGACGGGGTCGCCGAGGTGGCCGGCGAGAAGGTGTTCGTCTGCCACTTCATCCAGGCCCGCGACCCCGAGCTTGTGGGCAGGCCCTTCTTCGCCCGCTACGACGAGAAGGCCGTCTGGCTCTCCGACCTGGAACCAGCGCTCGGAGCCTCCCGCTTCCCCCACGAGCAGGAGCCGCACGGCGGCGCCGCCCCGCGCATCGGCGCGGCCCACCCGTAGCCGCGTCGGGAACCGACCGCCGCGGCCGCCGGTGCCGCGCCCCGGGAGGGCGCACACCGGCGGCCGCGGGAGCGGGGAGCGCGGCGCAGGGAGAGGGCGTCCTCCGTGCACCTGTACCGCTTGGAGGGCGGAACCATGGTCGCAGCAAGCGACCCGCCGCCGCTGCCCGGCGCGCGGCCTCCGGTCCGCATCCGCGGCGATGCGGCCCCACTCCAGCCCGGGCCGCATAGTGTTGGGCCCCGGCCTGCCTCCTCCACCCCGCGGGCCGGTGTCGCACTCTAGGAGTCCGATGGCTGAGTGGTTCGGCAGTACTGTCGTGGCGACGGGCCGGCTGCCGCTCTTCTGCTTCTTCGTCGCCTTCGTGTCCGGCTTCCTGCTGATCCGGATGAGCGTGCGGATGATCCGCGCGGGGGTCCGCTGGTGGCCCGGCAACCTGCGCCCCGGCGGCCTGCACATCCATCACGTGGTCTTCGGCGTGGCTCTGATGATGGTCGGCGGCGTCGCCGCGCTGCTGATCACCGACCGGCAGGGACCGGCCGTCGCGGTGGCAGCAGGCCTCTTCGGCCTGGGTGCGGCGCTGGTGCTCGACGAGTTCGCCCTGATCCTGCACCTGCGCGACGTGTACTGGACCGAGCAGGGGCGCGCCTCGGTCGACGCGGTGTTCGTCGCCGTCGCGCTCACCGGCCTGCTACTGACCGGATTCCGGCCCTTCGGCTGGGAGTGGGTGCAGTCGGCGGGGCCGGGTGGAGGCTGGCAGGTCGGCGCCCAGGCGGGACTGCTGACGCTGGTTCTGGTCAACCTGGCGGGGTCGGTGATCAGCCTGCTCAAGGGCAAGATCTGGACCGGGCTGACCGGGGTGTTCGTACCGGCGATCTCGGTGGTGGCGGCCGTGCGGCTGGCCGTGCCCGGGTCGCCGTGGGCGCGGTGGCGCTACACCGCGGGCTCGGCCAAGCTGGGCCAGGCGATCCGCCGCGACCTGCGCATCCGGCGGCCGCTGATCAAGGCCAAGATCCGGGTCCAGGAGCTCATCGCCGGACGCCACGACCTGGAGCCGCCGTCCGCGCCGGTGCCCGGGCCCGCCCCCGGCGATCCGCCCGGGGAGGCGCCGGTGCTGTCCCGCGCCGTCTAGCGTCGGGCCGCGCCCGCGGGTCGCCCGCCGGGCGCGCCGGTTCGTCTAGAGTGGCCGAACGATGGCTTCTTCGCGCGACAACGCCGCCCGGATCCAGCACCGCGGGCTTGTGATCGGCGTCGACATCGGCGGCACCAAGGTCGGCGCCGGCGTGGTGACACCCGGCGGCCGCATCCTGGCGCGCGACCGCGCCGAGACCCCCGACCGCAGCAAGAGCCCCAAGGTCGTCGAAGACACCATCGTCGAGGTGGTCGACCGGCTGCGGCGCGCGTTCCCGGTGCGGGCGGTGGGCGTGGGCGCGGCCGGCTTCGTCGACGAGCAGCGTGCGACCGTCCTGTTCGCCCCCCACCTGTCCTGGCGCGACGAGCCGCTTCGCGAAGCGCTGCGCTCCCGCCTCCAGCTCCCGGTGGTCGTCGAGAACGACGCGAACGCCGCCGCGTGGGCCGAGGCGCGGGTGGGCGCCGGGCGCGACGCCGCCGACACGGTGGTGGTCAACCTGGGTACCGGGATCGGCGGCGCGGTCGTCATCGGCGGCGAGCTCTACCGGGGCCGCCACGGCATGGCCGGGGAGTTCGGGCACATGACCGTGGTGCCGGGCGGGCTGCGCTGCGAGTGCGGAAACCGCGGCTGCTGGGAGCAGTACGCCAGCGGCAACGCCGTCACCCGCGAGGCGCGCGAGCTGGCCGCGGCCGACTCCCCGGTGGCGCGGGGCCTGCTCGGCGCCGTGGCGGGCACGCCGTCGCTCATCACGGGTTCGCTGGTGAGCGAGCTGGCGCGGGCGGGCGACATGGCGTGCGTGGAGCTTCTGGAAGAGGCCGGGGGCTGGCTCGGGCTGGGCCTGGCCAACCTCGCGGCGGCCTTCGACCCCGACCTGTTCGTCATCGGCGGCGGCGTCTCCCAGAGCGGCGAGCTGCTGCTGGAGCCCGCCCGGCGGGCGTTCCGGCGCACGCTGACCGGGCGCGGCCACCGCCCCGAGCCGCGCATCGTCTCGGCGGAGCTGGGCAACGAGGCCGGGCTGATCGGCGCCGCCGACCTGGCCCGCGACGCGCTGCCGCGCTGGCGGCAGGGGCGCCGCCAGCGCCGGATCGGCAGCGCGGTCCGCCGCCGACGCTGACCGCGGGACCGGAGCCGGTCGCGCCGTCCCGACCGGACGCATCGCCGTTGATCTATTCCCAAAATGGCCTGCACGTCACCGCTGACCTGGGATTACGCTGCCGGGGAAGGCAAGAGCCGAGTAACGTCGTAACCTTCCTGAGACAACTCCTCAAGCAGACGCTTGGCATGATCAGCACGCTGCCGGGCCGGCCGCGGCCGCCGGTCGAAGTAA
>NZ_JAVREK010000021.1:0-119303 GCF_031845375.1 Streptomonospora wellingtoniae | reverse complement strand
GGTGGACAGGTCAACGCGATGTCACGCGGACAGATCTTGTATGAGTCACTCCGCCGCCCCGGCCCGCGGTGGTTCCCGTCGAAACCGCCGCGGGCACTCCCCATGATGAACCAATAGATCTTGTAGCCATCGTGAAGGAAAGCGATTTCCATTTGCGATGGCTACAAGATCGACGGTGCTGTGCCGGCCACGCCGCGCGCTGCACACGCGCGGGCCCGCACGTGCCGCGGGCGGTCCGGCCGTGGCACCATGGGGCGACTATTGGTCTAGACCGGATGGAGCGCCTTCCGTGCCCGCTGATTCGCTGGTGCCGCGGCCCGCCGAACTTTCGACCGGCGCCTACGACGGCCTCGTACTCACCCCGTCGACGAGGATCGACGCCGACCATACAGCCCGCGGCGCCGAGATGTGGCTGCGCACGGAACTGGCGGCGGCCACCGGCCTGCCACTGCCGCGCGGCGACGGGCAGAGCGCACAGATCCGGCTGAGCGTGGACAGGGCGGCCGGTCTGGGCAGCGAAGGCTACCGCCTGATCGTCGACGGCGAGGGCGCGCTGGTCGTCGGCCACGACCCGGCGGGCGTCTTCTACGGCGCGCAGACCCTGCGCCAACTGCTGCCGCCGGCCGCCTACCGCCGCGCGCCGCTGGACCCCGAAGGCCGGTGGACACTGCCGAGCGTGCGCATCACCGACCGTCCGCGCTTCGGCTGGCGCGGGTGCATGCTCGACGTAGGGCGGCACTTCATGCCCAAACACGACGTACTGCGCTTCGTCGACCTGCTGGCGCTGCACAAGCTCAACGTCCTCCACCTGCACCTGACCGACGACCAGGGTTGGCGCCTGGAGATCAAGCGGTACCCGCGCCTGACCGAGGCCGGCGCCTGGCGCACGGAGAGCCAGGTCGGCGCCGGCAGCCCACCGGCGTTCGACGGCCGCCCGCACGGCGGCTTCTACACCCAGGACGACATCCGCGAGATCGTCGCCTATGCGGCGGCGCGGCACGTCACCGTGGTGCCCGAGATCGACGTCCCCGGCCACTCGCAGGCCGCCATCGCCGCCTACCCCGAACTCGGCGAGGGCGAGCCGGTGGGCGTGGCGCGGCACTGGGGGATCATCGGCAACGTCCTCAACGTCACCGACACCACGCTGGAGTTCTACCGCAACGTCTTCGACGAGGTCCTGGACCTGTTCCCCGGCACCTACGTCTGCGTGGGCGGCGACGAGTGCCCCAAGGAGCAGTGGCGCCGCAGCGAGACCGCTCAGCGGCGCATCCGCGAGGAAGGGCTGGCCGGCGAGGAGGAGCTGCAGAGCTGGTTCGTCCGCCACTTCGACGGCTACTTCGCCGAACGGGGGCGCAGGCTCCTGGGCTGGGACGAGATCCTGGAGGGCGGCCTGGCGCCGGGCGCGACGGTGATGTCCTGGCGCGGCACCGAGGGCGGGATCGCCGCCGCCCGCGCCGGCCACGACGTGGTGATGTGTCCCACCGACACCTCCTACCTGGACTACCGCCAGTCCGGCGACGACGGCGAGCCCGTCCCCGTCGGCACGGTGCTGACCACCGCCGACGTCTACGCGGCCGAGCCGGTGCCCGCCGAGCTGTCGGAGCGGGAGGCCCGCCGGGTGCTGGGCGCCCAGGTCAACGTCTGGACCGAGCACATGGACACCCCCCGGGCGGTCGACTACATGGTCTTTCCGCGCCTTGCTGCCTTCGCCGAGGCGGTGTGGTCGCCGGGTCCCCGCGAGTACGGCGAGTTCCTGCCCCGCCTGGAGGGCCACCTGCGGCGGCTGGACGTCCTGGGTGTGGAGTACCGGCCGCTGTCGGGGCCCCTCCCCTGGCAGAGCCGCCCCGGGGTGGCCGGCCGCCCGCGCTGAAGCCCGGGAAAGGCGGCCCGCAGAGGCGGCCGCGCGCCCGCTCGCCGGTTGAGCGGACGCGCGGGTGGGCGCAGGGTCAGGCGGCAGGGGCGGCGCCGGCCGTCTCCTCGGCGATGACCTGCCGGGCGACGTCGGGACGGTCGGAGATCAGGCCGTCGGCACCCTTGTCGATGGCCGTGCGCATGTCGACGGGCTCGTTGACCGTGTAGGTGTGCACTTCCATTCCGGCGTCGTGGACGAGCTCGACGTACTCGGCGTCGATCGCGGTGTGGTTGGGGTTGATCTGGTCGGCCCATTCCGCGTAGTCGCCGACCTCGTCGGCGGGCACCTTGCCCAGCAGGCCGTGCGGCACCCGCGGAAGCAGGTCCTGCGAGCGGCGCATCGACTCCCAGTCGAAGCTCTGCACCACCAGCCGGGGCCAGCGCCACGACGGCCGAGTGGCCGACCAGAACGCGCTTCTGCGCAGTTCGGAGGCGATGTCGGCTTCGATGCCGGGATAGAGCTCGGGCGACTTGAGTTCCAGCAGCAGGTTCAGCCGGTGCCGGCGCAGCCGCCGCAGCGCCTCGTCCAGGGTCGGCACGGGCTCGCCGGCGAACTCGGAGCCGAACCACGATCCGGCGTCGAGCCGCCGGATCTCGGCGAGGGTGAAATCGGCGACGGCGTAGGAGCTGCGCCCGGGGAAGACCTCCTCGGCGTCGGTCGTGCGCTCCAGCTTCGTGTCGTGCATGATGACCAGCTCGCCGTCGTCGGTGCGCTGGACGTCCAGCTCCACCGTCGTGGCGTCGAGCCGGTTCGCGGCGTCGACGGCGGCCAGCGTGTTCTCCGGGGCGTAGGCCGAGGCGCCGCGGTGGGCGACGTCGAGCACGGCCGGCACCCGCTGCTTCGCGGGTCCGGCTCCGCCGCCCTGCGAGGCCGCGGACGGCACAGTCGCGGCGGGTGCGGCGGCGGGGGACCCGGGCATGGCCGCGGCGGCGCCGGTGCCGCCCGCAAGGGCCAGCACCAGGGTCGCCACCGTGAACCCGAACCGTCGGAACATGTCACTCCCTCGTTTCGAGGTGCATCACTGACCGTCCAAGAGTGGCCCCGGACGGTTGCCGCTGAGTGTCGCCGAGTCGATCCCGCCGTGCCGCGTCCGGAAACTCCGCCGCGCAGGGCGCCGGTGGGGAGACACGATCCGGAACCGGTCGACTACACAGGGTGTGATACTACGACGCGCCGACGCCCCCGGCCGGGACCGACCGGGGAGAGTCTCCGAACGCCGGCGACGCCGCGGCGAACCTGCTCCGCGGCGTCGCCGGAACGGCGTCTGCAGCCGGGGGCCGGGCCGCTATGCGGTGCCGGCCGGGCTCGACTGCATCGGGTGCGCCAGGCGGATGCCGGCGCGGTCGAACTCGCGCTTGAGGTGTCCGCGCAGATCGCGGTCCAGCTCCCACTGCTCGCCCGGCTTGGTCTTGGCCATCACGCGGAAGACCACGGCGCCGTTGGCGATGCCGACGACGCCGGCGGCGGAGGGGGCCTCCAGCAGGCGCGCGGCCTGCTCGGGGCGCTCGGCGAAGGCTTCGAGGCTGCGCTCGACGACCTCGGTGGCCTGCGCGACGTCCACTCGGGAGTCCAGCGGAATCTCGACGACGGCGCACGCCCAGTCCTGGTTCATGTTGCAGACGCGCAGGATCTCGCCGTTGCGCACGTACCACAGGCCGCCGCTGAGGTCGCGGATCTTGGTCACCCGCAGGCCGACCTCCTCGACGGTGCCGACGGCTTCACCGACGTCCACGACGTCCCCGACGCCGTACTGGTCCTCGATCAGCATGAAGACCCCGGAGAGGAAGTCCTGCACCAGGCTCTGGGCACCGAAGCCGATGGCGAGGCCGAGCACACCCGCGCTCATCAGGATCGGCCCGAGGTTCACCCCGAGCTCGCCCAGCGCCATGACGACCGCCACGCCGATGATCACGATGGAGGCGGCGCTGCGCAGAACGGCACTGATGGTCTCCGCGCGCTGCTGCTGCCGCTCACTCCCGGACCCGTTGGCCTTGGCCAGCACGCGGTTGCCCAGCCTGCCGCTGCCCAGGCGCTGGTGGGAGGAGGCCATCCGCTTGACGCCGTGCTCGATCAGCCGCCCGGCGACGGCGCGCACGATGACGGCGATGACCAGGATCAGCACGATCCGGATCGCACCGGAGATGAAGGCCCCGGAGTTGTCCGAGAACCAGTCGACGACGGGCCCCGCCTGCGCCATCAGGAAAATGTTCCCTTCGGCGCCGAGCAGCGGTGGCACACCCGCCCCCGCCGTGCTCGTTCCTGGCATGCTCTCTCCTTCGAATCGGCTGGTCCGCATGCTCACCACCGGTTCCAGCGGCGGATCGCGACCCGTCGCGGCGGGCGGTGTCCGGCCCGCAGGAACCGCTGTCCGGGCCGCGAGGTGCCCAGCCATCGTGCCATAAGGCCATCTACCAGCCAAAAGAACGCAATGAACGGGCAAGAATCGGACCGGCGGCGGCAATGGATCCGGCTCGGGGCAACCGGATCGCGGGGATCGCCGAAGTTGCGGACCACACCGGCGCGCCAGGAACGTCCGCCGCGGTGGCCTGTGGGCCGTTTCGGGGCCGCGACACGCGAAGCGACATGGTGTGAGCAGATGATCACACAATGTGCGATTTTTGTTGTGCGGTGGCCCGATGGTTAGCGCCAGCCACCTGACACGCGCTTGGCAATCGATGGAGAGGTCCGAGCATGCGCAAGCACCAGAAGCGATGGATCGCGCTCGCCGGTGCCGCCACCTTGTCCGTGGCAGGCCTGGCGGCGGCCGGCGGCCCGGCGTCGGCGGAGCACAGACCCGGCGACGACCCGCCGGCCTGGCCGGTCGTCCAGCAGAACGCGTCCACCTACTCGCTGGACGGGTTCGACATCGCTTATCTGCCGCCGGGACTCGAACGGTTCGGCCTCCACGCCGCCTCCAGGACGGGGAACTCCGGCGAGCGCGTCTCGACGGTCTCGTGGGTTCAGGGCGCCGACGCGGTCTACGGCAGAGTCGGCGTGGTCCGCTCGGAGGACATCACCGACCTGGACGACCTGCGGGAGGCCCGCTACGGCCGCATCGACGACGAGTCGCTGCAGAAGACGGAGGCCAACGGCTTCCCGGCCTACGTTTCCGAGAAGACCGGCGAGCTGTTCTGGGTCCCCGAACGGGGCGTGGCCGTGGAGGCGTACCTCCAGCCGGACCGCTGGAAGGCCGACGAGCTGGCGGCCTTCGCCGGGGGTGTGGAGCGGCGCAGCGCCAACGCGGACTCGGAGGGCGCCGAGGAGGCCGCAGGCGCCGGACAGGAGGGCCAGGAAGGCGCGGACGCCGGCGGCCAGGATGCCGGTTCCGCGGAGTCCCCCGGATCCGGTGAGGGCGCCGCCGAGAAGCCGGAGGAGGAGGTGCCGGAGCAGGGCGCCGGCGACCCCGCCCCCGGCTCCGGCGGCGACCAGCCCGCCGAGGAGGTACCCGGCACCGGCGACCAGCCCGCCGGGGAGGCGGGAGCCGATCAGCCCGCGGAAGCCGCCGAAGACGTGTTCGGGCCGGGTGTCCGGCCGGCGGAGGTGCGCACCTGCGTGGCCGAGGCGCTGCTGAACGGGGACTCCGAGGCGACACCGGCCCGGGTCGCCGCGGACGACGGCGAACTGCTCGAACTGTGGCGGTCGGTCGGCTCCGACTCCCGGGACGAGGCCGCCCGCGCCTGCGCCGAACGCTTCGGGGCCGAACCCGCGCAGGTCGAGCGGATGATGGCCGGCCTGGCCGCCGAGACGGGGGTGGACACCGCGTCGGAGGACGCGGGCGTCCAGGAGGGCGCCGAGCAGAGCGCGGAGTCCGGCCGCGGCGGAACCGGGGACGGGCGGCAGCAGGAGTCCTCGGGCTCCGGGAACCCCGAAGACTCCTCGGACTCCGATCCGCTGGGCCTGTGGGAGGCGATCCCGTGGTCCCTGCCCGACGCGGCGGTCCGCCTGTAGCACGCATGCAGCGGCCGGAGGCCGCAGGGGCGGAACCCGGCGGGCCGATGACCCGGTCGCCGGCCGCCGAGCGGCGGGATCTCGCGCGGGACCCCGCCGCTCGCATGCCGGGCCGCGCCGCGATCGGCGCGTCAAGCTCCGGATCACTCTTCGGAGGGCAGCACCGTGGCGCCGACCTCGCCCAGCCGGATGGGGCCGCCGCCCATCCCTCGCGCCCAGGCGCGGATCCCGACCGTGTCGCCGTCCTCCAGATAGCTGCGGGCCGCGCCGCCGGAGAGCCGGACCGGAGCCTCGCCCGCCGACTCCCGCTCCAGCAGGCTCCCCCGCTGACCCTCCACTCCACCGGACACCGCGCCCGATGTGAAGAGGTCGCCGGTGCGCAGCGCCGCCCCGTTCGCGGTCAGGTGGGCGAGCAGCTGGTCGGGAGTCCAGTACATCGCCGCGTACTGCGGCCGGGAGACGACGTCGCCGTTCAGCCGCACCTCGAACCGGACGCGCAGGCCCCAGTCGGCCACCCGCGCCAGGTTCGGCATCGGCGGCGGCGCCTGCGCGCGGCCGGCGAACCGCGCCGCCCCAAGCGCGTCGGTGGGCACCACCCACGGCGAGACCGGGACGCTGAACGACGATCCGGTCAGCGGGCCCAGCGGCAGGCCCTCCCACGCCTCGACGTCGCGCGCGTTGAAGTCGGCCACCAGCACCGCTCCGAAGACGTGCTCGACGAACCCGGAGACCGGCACGCGGCGTCCCGGCGACGTGGGTACGCCCACGACGAGGCCCAGGTGCGCCTCGGCGTCCACCCGGGTGCTCGGCCCGACCTGCGGCGTGGGACCGCCTGGACCCGCGTGCTGGCCCCCGGGGCGGCGCACACCGCGGCCGCAAGCGGTCAGGGCGCCGGCTCGCCCGTGCCGACCGGAGGGCTGGCGGAACCATGGGGCGGGCAGGGAGGTTCCCGGCCGGAGCAGTCCCTGCACGGCCGCGGCGTGCTCGGCGGAGCCTTGGAAGACGGTGTAGTCGGCCGCCTCGAAGGGGCACAGCAGCCGCACCTGCGACAGCGGGACCAGGTGGGGTTCGGCGGCCGCGCGGCCCTTGTCGGCGGCCAGCATTCCGGCCACCTTTGCCCGGGTCGCGCGCCAGGCCGTGGATCCGCGCGCCATGAAGGGGCCGAGGGAGGGCGCCGCGAACACCGGGTCGCCCAGCACCCCCGCCAGGTCGAGCACCCACCGGCCCACACGCACGCCCACCCGCGGGGGCTCCCCCGCGCGCGCGAACACGCCATAGGGGAGGTTGTCCGCACCGTAGCCCGCGCTGTCGGCCGCGGGCACCCACGTCGTCCGCACGGTCCTCCTCGTCGCTCGCCGCCGCCGCGCGCGGCCCGGGCCTGATAGCGGATCCGGGCGCGCCCGTGCGCTCACACCTGCCAGCTGCCCAGCAGGCCCAGCGCCGCGGCCTCGCGGACGGGGTCGCCGGTGCTACGCGAGGCGTAGCCCGTCAGCACCTCGCGCGTGTGCAGCGCGGTCGCGGGGTGGAGACCGCGAGCGAGGCGGGCGAGGCACCGCGCGTCGGTGGTCGACAGCAGGCCGGGCACGCTGCCGTGGTCGCCGTCGACGGCGGAGGCCGTGGCCAGCAGCAGGTTCAGGTAGCCGTACTGCGGCGCGCCCGTGGCGGGGTCGGTGCAGCCCGCGGCCTGCGGCGGACCGCCGGCCGCCACGAACGGGACGCCGCGCTCCACGCAGGAGCTGATGAACGCACCGAGCTCGCGGACGCCGGGGACCAGCTCCGGGCGAGGGCCGCCGCAGCGGATCTTGACGCCCAGCGGGCGCGCGCCGCTGAGAACGTCCACCGCGTCCAGCCAGCCCGGTTCGCGGAACGGCTCGAAGTAGACGACCCGCCCTGCGGCGCCGATGTCGCCGGTGCGGAACAGCGCGGCCACCAGACGCAGGTCCTCGGGGCGGGCTCGGGTCTCGTAGTGGGAGATCCGCACCCGGGGGTCGCGCTCGGGCACCTCGCCCGCAAGACCCCGGTCGGCGTCGAGCACGAGGCCGACGTCCACCGGACCGTGGCCGTCGAGCCGCCTGAGCAGGTCGCCCCATCGGGCCACCGGGCACAGCAGGCGGTGCGAGAGCATCGGATGGCCGACGATGCTGTCGGAGCGGTGCCGCTCGACCGCCTGCACCACGGGCAGGGGCCGGAAGTCCGGCGAGTCGGCGGAGTCGCCGCGCGGGACGTACGGGCCGGGGCCGGGGATGCGTCCGCGGGCGGCGCGCAGCGCCCCGTCCGGGCGGCGGGTCGTGGCGGGCGGGCACAGCCCGGCGTCGTCGACGAGCCCGCGCAGCAGGATCTGGGCGGGGGTCTCCTCTTCGACCAGCGCCAGCGCTGCGAACCCCCCGTCCGTCGCGTCGTAGGCCCGATAGCCCGCGTAGGACGCGGCCGCCTGCTCGGAGACGCCGGCGGTCTGCGTGCGGAAGCGGCCCGTCCGGCGACGGGCGCGGCGGCCGCCGATGCGGGGCCTGCGCACCGCCGTGTCGTCAGGCCCTCCGCTGCATCCCTCCATGGCGCCTCCTCCTGTGAGGCGCGGACCGCGGCTCGTCCCCGCTCCCGCGCCCCCTGCCGGATATGGGCATCGCTTGTACCTGTATGCCTACTTCTACCCAGCTTTGCCGGAGTCCGTGCCCCTCGGTCCGCCCGATCCAGGCGGCCGGGCGAACGGAGGCGGCGCGGCGCGCCTCCGGTGGGAGGAGGCCGGGCGGGCGAGCAGCGCTGTGTTCCGCCGCCCTGCGCAGGCGTGTTGCGAACGGTTTCCGGTGGTTCCTGTTCATGCGTCCCGCGTGAGGAACGCTCGCGAGGAATACCCGAGAAATGCGGTTTCTGCCCTGTTTACGGGCTCGGAGGGCGTTGAACTCCGCCCTTGCCAAAACGGCCGGGCACTGCTTACCTTGATCCAGAAGTCGACGGGCTCCGCTTTCGCGGGGCGCCGTCTCATACGACCACAAGCAGGGCTGGTTTCGCTGGCTCCCCCTCCCTCAGTGACTTGCCCTGCGCCTCTCCTGCGGAGTCCAGCCAACCCCTCCCGGCTGGCCTCCACCGTGCAGGAGGAAAGGGGCGGTGCCGGCGCGGCGCCGCCCCTTTCGCTATCCCGGTGCGCTCCCCCGCCGGCGGACGGAGACCGCCCGCGCACAGCGGCGGTGCTGGTGCACCGCGCGGGGTTTCGGACTCCTCGGGAGCCGCTCGTCAGCCGTGCACGCGCACGACGCCGGCCATGTTGTCCATGCGGACGTCGGTGACGCGCACGTTCAGCCCCGTCCTGGGCGCCTCCAGCATCCGCCCGCCGCCGAGGTAGATGGCGACGTGGGAGATGTAGTCGGGCGCCGTCGGGTCGTTGCGCCAGAAGATGAGGTCGCCGCGGCGGGCGTCGGCGTAGTCGAGCTGCTCGCCGGCGAACCACTGGTCGTGGGTGACGCGCGGGACCGACACGCCCGCCTCTCCGAACGCCCATTGCACGAGCCCGGAGCAGTCGTAGCCGCCCTCGGACATCGACTCGCCGCCCCACACGTAGGGCACGCCAAGGCGCGTCTCGGCCGCCGCGATCGCGTTTTCGAGTGTCTGCGAGGCCAGGGCCTCGCCGGTCGCGCCGGCGGGGCGGGGCTCGGGGTCATCGGCGAGCACCTGCAGCGAGGCCTCGTCGCCGAGGGTCTTCTTCAGCCGATCCTGCAGATCCCACAGGTCGGCCTCGGGCGCCGAGACGATCAGCGCGTTGCCCCGGGGAAAGCCCAGCTCCCGGGCCAGGTCGCGGGAGACCAGCGCGTCGATTCCGGCGACGCCGGAGGTGGCGTGGGTCCACACTTCGCGGGTGACCTCCCCCTTCGCCCCGGCCAGCTCGACACTGCTGCCCACGTCCAAGCCGCGCTGCTTGCCCGCGTCGTCGGACAGGGCGACGCGGCCCTCGGCGATGCCCTGCCAGATGTCGTCGGACTTCGCGGACGGCTCGGGGGCGTAGTTGCGGAAGCCGGAAGGGTCGACCCCGAGCACGGCGGTGCCCTCGCCGTCGACGTCGAGCCGTGCGGCGTCGACGGTCTCGACGGACTCGACGCCGTCGAGGCCGGCGACCTTGCGTACGCGCTCCCGGGGGATCGACTCGGGAAGCACGGCGAAGTACTCGCGGGAGCGGGCGCGGTCGAACCCGGCGACCTCGGCGTGGTCGTCCAGCTCACCGGTGTCGCCCACGGGCGGAGAGGATCCGGCTGCAACGCCGGTCGGCGAGCCCGGATCGTCGGAGGAGGGTGCTGCGGCTCCTGCGCCGGCCATTTGCTCGCCGACGGACGGGCGCTCCTGGACGTCGGGCGAGGGGGCCGCCCAGACCGGAGCTGCACCGAAAGCGGTGAACGCGACCGCGAAGGCCGCGGTCGTCCCCGCACACGATCTCCACCGTTGACGCACGTGTACCCCGCTCTCCTGCTGTCGGCCCCGACCCTGGGCTACTGCGGCCGTTCGGCCGTCTACAAGCATGGTGTTCCCCGGGCGCCGATTTCAAGCGTCCGAAACGTGAACTGCTGGTGCCTTCCTATACCGCACCAGGTCAAGCCGCGCGAGGAATCCCCGTTGATCTTGTAGCTATCGCAAATGGAAATCGATTGCATTCACGATAGCTACAAGATCGACGGGGGTCCGGCCCCTGGGGAGGGTGGTCCTCCGGTTCCCCCAGGGTTCCTCAGGCGTCGGAGTAGCGGTCGACGACGGCGATGTCCAGCGGGAAGCGCACCGGGGTGTCGCCGAACATGAGCGCCGCGGCCTCGTCGGCGGCGGCGCGCAGGGTCTGCACCGCCGCCTCGGCCAGGGTGCGGGGGACGTGCAGCACGAGCTCGTCGTGCTGGAAGAACACCAGCTGCGGGCGTCCGGCGGCGGTGTCGAGGTCGGTCAGCCCGCGCCGGACCGCCGCCATGAGCACCAGCGCCCATTCGGCGGCGGTGGCCTGGACGACGAAGTTGCGCGTGAAGCGGCCCCGTTCGCGCGCCGCCCGGTCGCTGGGGCCGGCGGGGGCGCCCTCGTCGGGGTCGTCGCCGCCCCACATCGGCGGCGGACAGGTGCGGCCCAGCCATGAGCGCACCAGGTGGCCCTGTTCGCCCTCGCGGGCGGCGGCGTCGACGTGGTCGACAGCCCGGGGGTAGGCCTGCCGCAGCCGGGGCAGCAGCGCTGCGGCGTCGCCGCTGGTCTGCCCGTACATAGCGGCGAGCAGCGCGATCTTGGCGCGCTGGCGGTCGCCGCCGAAGGAGCCGGCCAGGCGCGCATAGAGGTCGTCGCTGCCGGCGGCGGCGGCGAGTGCGGAGTCGCCGGAGACCGCCGCCAGAATCCGGGGCTCCAGCTGTCCGGCGTCGGCGCATACGAGGGTCCAGCCGGGGTCGGCCACCACGGCGCGCCGGACGACCTTGGGGACCTGCAGTGCGCCGCCGCCGCGCGTGGCCCAGCGCCCCGAGACCACACCGCCCACGATGTAGTCGGTGCGGAACCGCCCGCCGGAGACCCAGGTGTCCAGCCAGGACCACCCGTGGGCGGAGTGCAGCCGGGCCAGCTCCTTGTAGCGCAGCAGGAGCGGCACCGCCGGGTGGTCGACGCGCTGGAGCACCCAGGAGCGGGTGGAGGGCACGGGGTGGCCGACGGCCTCGAAGGCCCGCATCAGCTGGACCGGGGAGTCGGGATTGACGGTGCGGCCGAATGCCTCGCTGATGCGGGCGGCGAGGTCGGCGAGCACGGGAGGGCGCGCGCCCGCGGTCGGGCGCGGACCGAGCTGCTCGGTGAGGACCGCGTCGTGGACGTCGGCGCGCCAGGGGACGCCGTCGTGGGCCATCTCGGCCGCGCCGAGCGCGCCGGCCGACTCGACGGCCGCCAGCAGCGCGAACCTCCCCGGATGGTCCAGCTCGGCCATGCGGCGCCGCTGGTCGGCGTAGACCTCGACGAGGGCGTCGAGCGCATCGGCTCCGGACGGCAGGGTGGAGCGGTCGGGTTCGAAAAGGGTCGGCTGGGGGGCGCGGCCCTCGGCGCTCTGGGGCACGGGGTCGGGCGGCGCCTCGCGGCCGTGCAGGCGCGCCCAGGCGGCGCCGAGCGTGTGGGCCTCGCCGAAGCGGCCGGCGTAGCCCATCAGCAGCGCCTCCACCAGGGTGCTGTCGTGGCAGCGGGAGAGGCGCACGCCCCGGCTCAGCAGCGCCGGATAGATCTGGGAGGTGTCGGCGAAGACCCAGCGCACGGGCTCACCGCTGCGTCGACCGAGCGCCTCGTGGTCGGCGACGGCGCCGGCGAGGTCGCCGACGCGCCAGAGGGCGCCGTCGCGGCCGGACGCCTGCTCGCCGAGTTCGCGCAGGCGCCCTCCGCCTTCGGACTCGGCCACCGCAGCGATGCGCATACCGCAAGTCTGCGCCACGGGGGTGACAGTTCCCAAACGGCGCGGCGGTTCAGGCCCCGGTCCGCACCGTGTTGGCCAGCGGTTCGCCCCCCGCCCAGCGCCGCAGCTGGTCGTCGATGAAGCGTCGTGCCCGCGGGTAGAAGGTGTCGGATCCGCCCGCCACGTGCGGGGTGACGAACACGCCCGGGGCCTCCCACAGCGGGTGGCCCGCGGGCAGCGGTTCGGGGTCGGTGACGTCGAGGGCCGCGCGGACACGCCCCTTCTCGGCCAGCAGCGCGGCGGTGTCCAGTAGGGCGCCGCGCCCCACGTTGACCACCAGCGCGTCGTCGGGCATGAGCGCCAGCTCCGCGGCGCCGATCAGGCCCTGGGTGTCGGGGGTGTGCGGAGCGGTCAGCACCACGATCGAGGCGCGGGGCAGCAGCCGGTGCAGCGCGTCGATGCCGTGGACGCCCTGGTCGGGGCGTGCCCGGCGGGCTACCCGCACGACCTCGCACTCGTTGGGCGCGAGACGGGCCTCCAGCGCCGCGCCGATGCTGCCGTAGCCGACGATGAGCACCCGCGTGTCGGCCAGGGAGCGGGTGTAGTGGGGCTCCCAGCGCTGGGCGGCCTGGTCGCCGGCCCAGCGCGGCAGCTCCCGCTGCGCGGCCAGGGTCAGGGCCAGGGCGTGCTCGGCGGTGCTGGCGTCGTGCAGCCCGCGGCCGTTGCACAGCTCCACGCCCGCGGGCAGGTGCTCCAGCGCGTGCTCGTAGCCAGCGGTGAGCAGCTGGACGACGCGCAGGCCGGGCATGCGCGCCATCAGGTCCAGGCGCTGTGTGCGGCCGTAGGGGACCGCCCAGAAGGCGACCCGGGAGAGGTCGGCGGCGGGCTCGCCGGAGCCGTCGAAGACGTCCCCGGCGACGCCCTCGGGCGCCTTCTCCAGGTTCTGCTCCCAGGGCACCAGTACGCGTTCGGCCATGTCTCCCCCACTGCTCGTCCCGTCGTCCCGTTCGCCTTCAGCGGTCCGCGCCCGCTCCGCCCACTACTAGCACCCGCCCTCAGTCCGCTCCGCCCGCGGGGCGCGTCAGCTCGTAGCAGGCGATGGCGGCGGCGGCCGTGACGTTGAGGGAGTCGACCTCGCGCCCGGCCATGGGGATGCCCACCCCGGCGTCCGCCTGATCCAGCCAGCGGGAGGAGAGGCCGTCGCCCTCGCTGCCGAGCATGAGCGCCACGGGCGCCTCCGCGTCCCGCGCCAGCGCCTCGGCCAGCGGGACGGCGCCGGCGGCCGGAGTCAGGGCGAGGAGGCGGAAGCCGCGCCCGCGCAGCTCCTCCAAGCCGCCGTGCCAGTCGGCGAGGCGACTGTAGGGCTGGGCGAATACCGCGCCCATGGAGACCTTGACGGAGCGGCGGTAGAGGGGGTCGGCGCAGCGCGGGGCGAGCAGGATCGCGTCCACGCCCAGGCCGGCGGCGCTGCGGAAGATCGCGCCGACGTTCGTGTGGTCGAGGACGTCCTCCAGCACCACGACGCGGCGCGCGCCGCTCAGGACGTCGCCGGGTTCGGGCAGCGGGCGTCGGTGGAAGGAGGCCAGGGCACCGCGGTGCACGTCGAAGCCCGTCAGCCGCTCGACGGCGGCGTCGCCGACGACGTAGACGGGCGCGTCGACCGCCGCGGCGAGGTCCGCCAGCGCCTCCAGCCGGCGCCGGGTCAGCAGCAGCGATCGGGGCGCGAAACCGGCCGCCAGCGCCCGCCGGATGACCTTGTCGCCCTCGGCCATGAACAGCCCGTGCTCGGCTTCGATGCTCTTGCGCAGGTTGACGTCGCGCAGCCGGAAGTAGTCGGCCAGGCGCGGGTCGCCGGGATCGGGCACCTCGATGACGTCCATGGCCATCGATTATCGGACGCCTGGAGGTCCGCCGCCGACGCAGGCGACCCCGGTCGGGCGCAATCAGCCGAGCGGCTTGGTCACCGGGCGCAGGCGCTGCCAGCGGGCCTCCTGGCAGGAGTCGGACCGGTCTACCTCGGTGTCGACCTTCTGGCCCTCCCAGGTACCTGTGATCACGGCCTCCTGGGGCCCGTAGGATCGCTCGGTGCACACGGCGCCCGGTGCGACCTCGGCGAAGGGGTTGTCGGCGCTGCCCCGGGCGGATCCGGCGGCCCATTCGGCGGCCACGCTGGCGATCTCGGAGCAGGCTGCCGGATCGCTCCCGGGTTCTCCCTTGCATGTGAGGTTCTGCACATAGGCGCGGCCCTTGTCGACGACGCTGATGCGCAGCTCACCCACCGGCGGCGCGGGCGAGGAGCCGAGGTCGCTGACGGTGTTGACCGCGGACTCGGTCGCCGGCGCCGGCTCGGGGGCCATGAGGGAGCCGCCGACGGCGGCGCCGTAGGAGAGTGCCCCGCCCAGGCAGAGAGCACCGAGCACCGTCGTCCCGACAGAACCGAGCACCCCGCGGCGGGGGTTCAGCTTCACCATAGTCGCCACTCTAGGAAGTCGAATCGCAACACAGGGCGACGGCGGGAGGAGAGTCCGCAGTACCCCTGTGCGCCCATGTCTTCCGCGATACCCCGGAAAGCGTCTCTCGCACCGGGAAACCGGCGTTCCGGAGCGGACCGCGCCGGGGAATCCCCGGCGGAGGGGGCACGCTCACGGCAAGATACCGGTCTGAGCCGAGTACGCATACTAGCCATATCCGGTAAGAGTGGCCACCGGGGCCTCTGGTTCGATCCCGTCCGTACTGTGGCACTTCTCTCCCACCGTTACCAACGAGTAAGGTCACGGCCGGAACACCGCCTCCGCCCCGGGAGCCGCGCGAACCGCGTCCGGGGCCCGCGGCTCCGGCACCCAACGCACGCCGCCCCGACCGCCGAGCCCGTCAACCGCATCCCCGCGCCGGACCAGCCGGCCGCCCCGCGCCATCCCCACCGCTTCACCCCGGAGAGCCCGTGCCCAACGGACGACACCGCCAGCCATCGCGCACCCGCACCGCACTGCGGTCCCCCCTCGGGTTCACCGCCGCAGCCCTCGTGCTCATCGCCGCTCTGACCGTGGCGGTGCCCGCGGCCGTGCGCTACGCCGGGTGCGGCGAGACGCGGTATCTGCGCATCGCCGCGGCGCTGAGCATCGCGCCGGTGCTCCAGCAGGCCGCCGACCAGTTCAACGGCGGCGACCGCGAGTACTCCGGGGTGTGCGTGTTCGCCCAGGCCGCCGAGGTCCCGCCGCACCGCGTCATGACCGAGGTCTCCGGCGGACCCACCGGCCGGTCGGAGATCGCCCCCGACGTGTGGGTGCCGGAATCCTCCGCGTGGGTGGAGCTCGCCCGCGTCTCCGAGTCGGGCGCGCGCACCATCGACCCCGACCCGCGCTCTCTGGCATCCACTCCGGTGGTGATCGCCGCACCCGAGGGAACCGAGGGCCTGCCCGATTCCGGCGCGGTCTCCTGGGAGATGCTGCGCCCCGGTGAGCGGCCCGGCGGCGCGCGCCCGCTGGTGATGGTCGATCCCAACCGCGGCGCGGCCGGCATGGCGGCGATGCACGCCGTCCGCCGCGAGCTGGGCAGCGGCGACGACGCCGACACCGCCATGACCGACTTCGTGCGCGACGCCCAGCCAGACACCGCCTTCGGCGAAGTCGACGCCGACGCCGTCTATCCGGTGCCCGCCGGCCCGGCGCCGCTGGCCGTGCTGCCGGAGCGGGCCGTGGTCGACTACAACGGCAGCCGGCCCGCCACCCCGCTGCGGGCGCTGTATCCGCGGGAAGGGACGGTGAGCCTGGACTACCCGTTCGTCTCGACCAGCGACGACCCGGCCATGCGCACCGCAGCCGACGACCTGTGGTCCATCCTGCGCACCGACCCCTACCGCGAGCGGCTGCGCAGGATGGGCTTTCGCGAGCCCGACGGCACGGCCTCGGCCGCGCTGCAGTCCGTCCGCGGCATCCGCGCCGAGCGGCCCGAGACCCACGGCGAGCTGACCGGTGACGCTCTGCTGTCGTCGGTCGAGGACTGGAACCGGCTGTCGATGCCTTCGCGCTCGCTGGTGCTGGCCGACGTCTCGCGCTACATGCGCGCCGGCCTCGACGGACAGGACACCACGCGGTTGGCGGTCACCCGCCAGGCCGCCCAGCTGGGCCTGTCGCTGTTCCCCGACGACACCGAACTCGGGCTGTGGCTGCTCTCCAGCGACTTCGGCGACTCCGGCCGGGAGGAGGTCGAAGGGCTCGCCCGGTTGGGCGCCGCCGACCGCGGGGACGGCACGACCCGCCGCGAGGAGCTGCAGGGCATCGCCGAGGGGATCGAGTCGCGCGGCGGCGAGCCGCGACTGTACGACAGCATCCTGGCTGCGCACGAGACCGTCTCGGCCTCCTACCGCGAGGACCGCATCAACAGCGTCATCGTGCTGACCGCCGGGCGCGACGGCGGCTCCAGCGACATCTCCGCCGATGAGCTGGTGGCGGCACTGCAGGACTCGTTTGACCCCGAGCGTCCGGTGACCCTGTTCATCATCGCGTTCGGCGACCAGACCGACCGCGATGAGCTGGCGGACATCGCCGCCGCCACCAGCGGTACGCTCTCGGTCGCCGACGACCCGGACGAGATCGGCGACATTTTCCTCAGCTCGATCTCGCGCCGGCTGTGCGTGCCCGACTGCGGCAGGTGAAGCCCGGGTGGAAATGCGATGCCTGGGAGGAACCCCGGAAACCGATTACGATCGGATAACGGTGTTACGCACGGTATCACTCGTCCGATCGACGCGGCACCTCCCGGTGCCGCCATCGTCCTCCCTGCGGCCACGGGCGGATCCGCGGTCGCGATCAGGATCGCCGCGCGACCGGTATGCCACCATCCGCCCTTTTAATGATCCTTCACCCTGTGATGTCGAGTTAAGTACCGTTCAGACCGCACCCCTCCAGGTAACAGACCCCCGTGAGGAACACCTTGGGACGCCATAGCGGAACACACGAAGACGGAGCGGGCAGCTGGGACCGCCCTGAGCGGCGACCCTCCGGCCGCAGCCGGCGCCGCCGCCGGCGCGGGCGCGCGTTCACCGCGCTCGCGGCCGCCTTCGCGATCATCATCGGCCTGAGCGTCACCGGCTGGTACGTGCTCGACACCAGCGGCGGCTGCGGCGGCCAGGACGTCGAGCTCAGCGTCGCCGCCTCGCCCGAGATCGCCCCTGCCCTCAAGGAGGTCGCGGCCGACTTCAACACCGGCGACCAGAACGTCGAGGGGCGCTGCGTCAGCGCCGAGATCCGCGCGGCCGAGTCGGCCAACATCACCTACGGCATCACCGGCGCGGGACCGGCCTCCGGTGCCACCGAGTCGGACGTGTGGATCCCCGACTCCTCGCTGTGGCCCAACCTCGTCAAGGGCGACTCCGGAGGCGACGCAGGCTTCACCGACACCGGCACCTCCGTGGCCACCTCGCCGCTGGTGCTCGCGCGCCCCGCGGAAGCCGACGCGCCCGAAGAGCGGCCCTCGTGGGACGAACTGGTACCGACCTCGGCCTCCGACCTGGGCTCCGAGGGACCGCAGGTCCAACTGGTCGACCCCATCCGCAGCTCCTCGGGCATGGCCACGCTCTCCCTGGTCGCCGGCGCGATCGGCCAGGAGGAGGAAGGGCGGCCGCAGCTCGTCGCGGCACTGCAGACCCTCCAGCGCAGCGTGGCCGACGACCAGCAGTCCGCGTTCGACCAGCTCGCCGAGGACCCGGAGGCCTCCAGCCTGCTCGTCCTCTCCGAGCAGGCCGCCTGGCGCTACAACCGGGAGCACAGCGACGCCGCAGCGCAGGTCGACTATCCCGAGGGCGGCACGTACACCCTCGACTACCCCTACATCGACCGCAGTTCCGACCCGGTGGTCTCGCAGGCCGCCGAGCTGTTCCGCGAGGCGCTGACCCGCAACTCCGCGCAGAACGCGCTGCTCCGCGACGGTTTCCGCACCGCAGACGGCGAGGCCGACGGCGACGTCCTCACCGAGAAGGCGGGCTTCCAGGCGGCGGCGCCCAAGGAGCTGCCCACACCCTCCGCCGCGGACGTGCAGCAGCTCGCCCAGGCGTGGAACCGGCTCAAGCTCGACTCCCGGCTGCTGACGATCGTCGACGTCTCGGGGTCGATGCTGGAACCGGTTCCCGGCACCGGGATGAACCGGATGCAGATCACCGCCGCGGCGTCCATCGAGGGACTCCAGCTGTTCCCCGAGAGCTCCGAGCTCGGGATGTGGCGCTTCTCCGTGGGCATCAACGACGACCTCGACTACGAGGAGGTGCTGCCCATCCGCGAGCTGACCGCCGAGGTCGAGGGCGGCACCACCCAGCTGGATGCCCTGACCAGCGCGTGGAGCTCCATACAGCCCGTCCCCGACGGCGACACGGGCCTCTACGACACCTACCTGGCGGCCTACCGGGAGATGTCGCGCACCTACAAGGCCGACCGGGTCAACGCCATCCTGATGCTCACCGACGGGAACAACGACGATCCCGACAGCATCGGCCTGGACGAGCTGGCCGCGAAGCTGGAGGAGGAGTCCTCGCCCGTCAAGCCGATCCCGGTGTTCACCATCGCCTTCGGCCCCGACATCGACGAGGAGCCGCTGCAGAAGATCGCCGACATCACCGGCGGAGCGTCCTACACCACCGAGAACCCGGCCGAGATCGGCGACATCTTCCTGCAGGCGTTCTCGCACCGCCTCGAAACAGGCGACGGCGGCTGACGCGGCCCCGTCCAGGGCACGCGTGCTCCCGTCCCGTCCTCCGCTCCGCGAAGGCGGGACGGGAGCACGCCTTCACAGTCAAGCGCGACGGATAGACCATCCTTGCCCACCGCACGCACCCTCTGGACTTAACCCTCCGCTTCACGTACTCAAAGGGGGTCGGAACGCGATGGAGCGGTGAGAGGTGGCAGCTGTGGTCAATGCTTGGATGCCGGGTACGAAACGAGTTCCCTGCGCAGGCCCGGCGGGGGCGCACCTGCAGGGCGGCGCTCCGCGCGCGGTATGGCTGACGACCGAGTCGGATCCGGCCGCCCTCACCGCGCGGGCGGTGGCCCAGCGGCTCACCGGCGACGGCCGCACCGGGCACCTGGTGTGGAACCCCCGCACGGGCGAGACCGCCCAGCTGCTTCCGGCGACCGCCCCGGCCGCCGGCGGACTCACCGCGGGCGCGCCCGACCGGGCGTGCGAAGGACGCGTCTGCATCGTCGTCACGGTGATCGGATGGTCCCATGCCCCCTTCACCGACTCCCCGATGTGCGGCCTTGCCGCGATACTGCGCTGGCTCGACTCCTGGGGCGTCGCCCGGCGCTGGCCGGCGGGGGCACCGGCGGCCGCACCGTCGCACCCGCGCACGCGCGGCTGCGACGAGCGCTTATGGGCGCGCGGCGGCCACTTCGGCCACTCCCAGGTGCCCGGGGCGCAGACGGCCTCCCCCGGCGCCCTATCCCCGCACCGCCTGCTGGAATCGGTGGAGCCTCCGGGGCGTGCGCGGCCGCTCGCCGCACCGCCGCCCCAGCCGCAGGCGCTGCCCGCCATCGAGTACAGCGCCAACGGCGAGCGGCACTACGCCGGTGCCGCGCACGCCTGAACGCACCGGGGGACAGCCGGTCGGGGCCGGTCCGCACACCCTTTAGTCTGTCCGCCATGGGTGGATCGATCGAGCCAGGCTGGTACGCGGATCCGCAGGGCGGGCAGGACCTCCTCCGCTGGTGGAACGGCGACGAGTGGACGCAGCACGTGCGCTCGCTGTCCGAGCTGCAGGGGGCCGCCGCGAGCGCGGACGAGGACGACGAACCGGCCGCCGGCCTCGGCGGGCAGGACGAGGCGACGGCGCCCGACCTGGGACCCGCGTCAGCGCCGGCCGCAGACGACGAGCCCAGCACCGTGCGCATCGACCCCGGCCAGTGGCCGGCGGCGGCCGCGCCGGCCGGCCCCGGCCCCGGCCCCGGCGACGAACCCAGCACCATGCGCATCGACCCCGCCCAGCGCCCCGGCGCGGGCACCGGCCAGGACGACGAGGAACCCACCGCCGACCTCGGCGGGGGCGGCTCCACCATGCGCATCGATCCCCCCGCGCAGGAGTCCCCCGCAGCACCCGCCGCGCCGGCCGGCCCCGGCACCGGCGACGAACCCAGCACCATGCGCATCGACCCCGCCCAGCGCCCCGGCGCGGGCACCGGCCAGGACGACGAGGAACCCACCGCCGACCTCGGCGGGGGCGATTCGACCATGCGCATCGATCCTCCGGCCGCATCCGGCCGGTCCGCCCCGGACGCCGGCGGCCCGCCCGCCGACGCCACCGCGCGCTTCGACCCCGATTCCACCGCTGTCGCAGGCACGGGCGGCGCCTTTCCACTCGACCGGCCCGCCGATGACGCCCCGGCCGCCCCCGCGGCCGGCTCGACCATGCGCATCGACCCGTTCCGGGACAACGACCAGCCCACCGACGACCTCGGCGGCGGCGGGGAGGGCGGCGAGGCCCCCCGCACGGCCGTCTTCAACCCCGGCGACGCGGGGCTGACCATGGGCACCGGCGCGACTGGGGCCGCGGGCGCCGCCGCTGCCGGCGCCGACTCCGACGAGGAGGGCGTGAAGAAGCGGTTCAGCCTGAACAAGCTCTTCGGCAACCTCCGGGAGGGCTGGTCGGAGATCTCGGAGGAGCGCAAGCAGCGCCAGGAGGAGCAGCGCAAGCAGGCCGCCGTCGAGGCCCGTCGGCGCGCGGAGGAGCAGGCCAAGCGCGCCGAGGAGGAGAACGCCCGGCGGGCCGCGGAGGCCCGGCAGCAGCCCCGGTCCGCCGAGCAGGGGCAGCAGGACCCGCAGGCGCCCGGCGAGGCCGGCTCCGCCGTACCCGGCGCCTCCCCCGCCCCGGACCCCGCACCGCAGCAGCAGGCACCGGGGACTCCTTCGTCCGGCCCCCAGCAGCCGGAGTCGGGACCCCAGCAGCCCCACTCACCCTCCGGTGGGCGGCCCGCAGCGCCCGGCACCCCTCCGGGTACCGCCCATCCGCCGCCCCCCGCGCCGTCCGGCCCCCAGCAGGGCTACAGCGCGCCGCCGCCGGCCTATCCCGGGCCCTCCGGCCGGCAGCAGGGCTACGGTCCCGCCCCGGCCCCGGGCGGATACCCGCAGCAGGGGCCTGCACAAGGCCCGCCGCCGGGCTATCCGCCGCCCGGGGCGCAGCCTCCCGCCGCCCCGCCCCCGGCCCGGCGCGGCCGCAAGGGCGGGCAGCAGGCTCCGCAGGGCTACCCGGGAGGGCCGGGGCCCGGCGGCTACCCGCCGCACGCCGCGCGGCCCCCGCACGCAGCCGGTCCGGGCGGCTACCCGGGGAACGGCCCGCAGGGACCCCAGCAGTGGGGCGGCCCGTCCGGCGGCCAGAGCCCGTGGGGCCGCCCCGGTCCGCCGCCTCCGCCGCAGCAGCCTCAGCAGCCCCGCCGGCGCAAGAAGAAGAGCGGCTGCGGCGGCTGCCTGGGCTGCTTCTTCTTCGTGGTGCTGCTCCTGGTTGCGGCCGTGTGCGCCGTCGGCTATCTGCAGTACACGGGACGGGTCGACTTCCTCGGCGAGTTCGGCATCTACCTGTGACCGCAGCGCCCCGCCTGACACGGATTCTTCGGGCGCGGGGCCGGCCGCCCCGCCCCGACAGGGCGGCGACACCGTCCGGCCGCCGCGCGAGCATCCGCTTCCGCTCACGGACGGCGCACCTGCGCACGCGCTGCGCAACCGGCCGCGCCGGGTTCCGGGCGGCTTGCGGACCGGACGCAGCGGGTCGGACGCACGGTGAAACGGCCTAAGCTGGCTCCTATGAACGACTGCTTGGTGTGGATCGACTGCGAGATGACGGGGCTCGACCCCGAGAACGACGCGCTGATCGAGGTGGCCTGCCTGATCACCGACAGCGAGCTGAACCAGCTCGACGAGGGGATCGACGTGGTCGTCAAGCCGCCGCAGGCGGCCCTGGACCAGATGGGCGAGTTCGTCACGCAGATGCACACCACCTCCGGGCTGTTGGAGGCGCTCGACAGCGGGGTCACGCTGAAGGAGGCCGAGGACCGTGTGCTGGAGCACATCCGGCGCTACGTGCCCGAGCCGAAGAAAGTGCCGCTGTGCGGCAACTCCATCGCCACCGACCGGCTTTTCATCTCCCGCGACATGCCGCGCATCGACGAGTTCCTGCACTACCGGATGGTCGACGTCTCCAGCATCAAGGAGCTGCTGCGGCGCTGGTACCCGCGGATCTACTACGCCAGCCCCGAGAAGCACGGCGGCCATCGGGCGCTGGCCGACATCACCGAGAGCATCCGCGAGCTGCGGTACTACCGCGCCGCGGCCTTCGTCGCGCCTCCCGGCCCCGACAGCACGACGGCGCGGGCCGTCGCCGCCGACGTCGTCGCAGGCGGGACGGGGCGCCTGGAGCAGCAGCGCTCCACCGAGGCGGGAAACTGATCGGAGCACACCCGCGAGTGGGCTAGAATCTAATCCGAACGCAGGCACGGGGTACGATCCCGGTCGGCGGTCATGGTGGGTGTAGCTCAGTTGGCAGAGCACTTGGTTGTGGTCCAAGAAGTCGGGGGTTCAAGTCCCCTCACTCACCCCAAGCGAAAGCCCCGCGCTCACGGCCCCGTGGCGCGGGGCTTTTCTCGTGCTGCGCGTCGGCTGCTCCGCCCCCGCGGGGCGGATCGTCCACAGGCGGACGCGGATCCTGCCGCGCTCCGGAAGGGCTTGGCTACGATACGAGTCCGGTGGGGCCGCTCGTCTGCGCTCCGCCTGCGACGGTGCGCCCGCGCGGCGCACCGTCCGCCCGTTCCCGACACGCACCGAAGGGAGCCGCCGTGCACGCCGACCTGCGCGCTCGGGGCGGCGCGGCGCCCGGTTCCTCCCCGCGGAACCCCGCGGCGTGTCCCGCCCGGCGCCGGCCCGGACGAACAGCCGGCGCGAAAGAGCGGTCGGAATGTCGAATGGTGTGGCGGCGCAGTTCACTTAGCGTTTTATGCCGCGGGAATGGAATCCGCCGGGCCAGGTCCGGTCATTGCCCGCCGGGGCGAACACGGCTCACCGCCGCCGCACAGGGGGATCACGGATCCGCGCAGCCGCTTGAGCACCGGGCGGCCCGCGAATACACAGGAGAGCGGACTCTCACCCATTGATCAGAGTTCCACCGTTACCATATGCCGGGACAGTGCCGAGTTGCCCCTTCGCTGTCCACAACCCGAAAATTCGATCTTGATGTCCATATCAACCCGCCCACCCCCGGGAGCCTGTCACTGTGACCCGTGACCAGACCAGGTCAGCCAGCGTCGTCGCCCTCCTCGCCGACATCCCGAGCACGGGACATCTCGGCGCGGCCCAGGCGCAACGCTTCACCCTGGACGGTCACGACCTCGCCGAACGGGCCGGACCCTTCGTCGACTACGTCGGCCACCACGCCTCTCGGGGCGTCAAGGTCGTGGCGTTGTACCCGCGCTGGCGCCGCGAGCAGGCCCGCCGCGCGGTCGCATTCGCCCGGGGCGCCCTGCGCGAGGACGCCGTCGCGGGCGTCGACGTCGACCTGTCGCCGCTGGCGCTGTCGCTCATCGCCGACCAGCTGGCCTACCTGTGCCCCTACCTGCCGGCCGGCATGATCGCCGGGCTGGCCGACGAACTCCCCCGGCACACGCTGGCCGGGGGATGGCTGCGCAACGTCGCCAACCTCGCGACCATCCCCATCTCGGTCCCCCAGCACCTGGGCTCGTTCGCGCCCGGTGTCACCTACCTGGCGCTGTGTTCGCCCCTGCCGCAGGTGGCGCGCGTGCCCAAGGGCGAGACCGCCGCCCGGCTGCCGTTCCGACCACAGGACCCGCTCCAGGTGCTGTACTCCAGCGGCCCCCAGACCGACACCTCGGCGTTCGAGCAGCAGTTCCTGGCCCCGCTGCAAGCGGTCGCCGCCCGTCGGCTCCCGCCTCAGCCGCTCGGGCCCGCCTACTGGGGCTCGCCCAAGTACGCCGAGTTCGTCGCGTTCAGCGCCCACCCCCGCGCCCTGACCGAGCCCGCCCGCACCGTTCGCCCGGCCACCTGCTCGTGGTGCGGCGAGCCCACGATCGTGCCGGTGTGCCGGTTCTGCGGCGCCGCGAACACGCTGCCGGCCCAGCGGCCCGCCGCCCCGGCGCCCAACGCGGCCCCGGCGCCCCTCGCCCCCGCCGCGCAGAGTCCGCCGCCCGAGCCAGCCGGGCATCCGCCCGCCCGGACCCAGGCCCCGCCCGCGCCGGGGCCGCACCCTGAACGGCCCGCGGCGGAGGAGGCGGCTCCCCAGTACCCGCCCGGCCATGCGCCGTCCGCTCCCGCTCCCGCCGGAGAGGACCGCGACTCGTTCGCCGGCACCCCCGACTCCGGACCGCAGCGGCCGCGTCGCCCGCGGCCGCCGGAGCCGGTCGAGGACGAGGACCTGCCGGTGCCCCAGGCGCTCCCGCCGCTGCCGCACGACCCCGACGGGCCGGCGCCGGGCGGCCGTTCCGCGTCGGCGTCGGCCGGTCCCGCTCACCCGGGGGCGGCGCCGCCCGGGTTCCGCCTGCAGGCGGCGCCCGAGGCCGCTGCGCGCCCCGCCTCGGCGCTGCCCGACACGGCCGCGGGAACCGGCCCGCGCTCTCCGGGGCCGCCGGGCGGCGGTCCCGGCCCCGACCGGCCTTCGGGCCCCCAGCCGCGGCATCCGGATCCCACCGTGCACGACACCGGCGACCCGCACCGGGATCAGGACGTGTCCGTCCCCCGTGCCCCCAGATGAGCGCCGCGGGGCCGCCCCGCCCCGGCGCCGATATCCGCAGCGGCCTTCCGGCCCCACGTCCGCCTAGAAACGGAGCGCCATGAACCCTCGTCAACGGCGCGGAATCCTGCTCATGATCGTCGCCGCCGCCGGCGGCGTCGCCGTGTTCCTCACGGTCGTCGCCTACGTGAGCAACCTCAACAGCGAGCTGGGCAGCTACCGCACGGCCCTGCGCCTGACCGAGGACGTCCAGCCCTACCAGGAGATCACCCCGGACATGCTGGAGGAGTACGAGGTCCCCGCGCGCTTCTTCGACGCCCAGCACTTCATCGGCGACTTCGGCGCGATAAACGAGCAGGCCGGTCGGCTCCCGGTGGCCTCCAGTGCGCTGCGCGAGGGCGAGCTGCTGCAGCGCAGCATGGTCATCGCCGCACCCGACCTGGAGGAGGGCGAACGCGAGATCGCCATCATGGTCGACGCCGAGACCGGTGTGGCGGGCAAGGTGGGCCGCCAGTCGCGCGTGGACGTCTACGCCGCCTTCAACCCCGGCGAGGGACAGCCGCAGGCGTGCGCCTACCGGGTGCTGACCGACATCGAGATCCTCGACATCGGCGACGTGGGCTCCACCATCGACGAGACCACCGGCGACACCGGCAGCGTCGTGCCGGTCACCTTCCGGCTCACCCCCGACCAGGCGCTCAACCTTACCTACGCCGAGTCGTTCGCCAGCAGCCTGCGCCTGGCCGCGGTCAGTCCCCAGGGCTCCGGCGACCCCGGGAACCTGGAGTTCTGCGCCGAGGACCAGCTCGATCAGATCCGTGAGCAGTCCGACGAGCCCGCCGAGTCCGACGGCGCCGAGGCGTCTCCGCAGCCTGAGCAGACCGAGGGCGACTGATGAGCGGATACCAGGTGATGCTCGGGCTCCCCTCGGCCGAGCTGGAGGACGCGCTGCGGGCGCGCTTCGACGAGCTGCTCGACACCGAGGTCATCGGGGTGCACCGCACCTCCCAGGAGATCGGCGACAGCGTCGGGCAGGTGCCCACCCTCGACGTCGTGCTCGTGCACGAGCGGCTCGGTCCGCTTCCGGTGTTCGACCTGATCCGCGATCTGTCGCGAAACCGGCCCCAGCTCGCCGTCATCCTCGTCGTCGACGAGGTCGACGCCGACACCTTCACCAACGCCATGGAGGCCGGGGCGCGCAGTGTGCTGCCGGCGCACTCCACCGTCGAGCAGATCGCCCAGCGCGTCAGCTCGGCCGCCGACTGGTCCCGCACGCTGCGCCGCCACCTGGAGGCCGCCTCCCTGGACGTTCCGATGGACGGCCGGAGGGGCTCCATCGTCACCTTCAACGGCGCCAAAGGCGGCGTGGGCACCACGACCAGCGCCATCCACCTGGCGCGCGCCGCCGCCCGATCGGGGCGCGTGGTGTGCCTGGTCGACCTGGATCTGCAGTCGGGCGACATCCCGGGCTACTTCGACCTCAAGCACCGGCGAAGTATCGCCGACCTGGTCGAGGCCGCCGACGACATCAGCGCGTCCATGCTCGCCGACACCCTCTACGTGCACCCCGAAGGCGTGCACATCCTGCTGGCGCCGCACGACGGCGAACGAGGCGAGGACGTCACGGGCCGCGCCACCCGCCAGATCCTGGGTGCGCTGCGGTCGCGCTACGACCTCGTGCTCGTCGACTGCGGCACCGCGACCACCGAGGCCGGCGCGATGGCGGTCGAGCTCGCCGACACAGCCGTGCTGCTGGCGACCCCCGACCTGCCAGCGCTGCGTGCGGCCCAGCGGGTGGTGGCGATGTGGGGGCGGCTGCAGATCCGCGACTCCCGCAACGTCACGGGGCTGCTGATCCGCCACAGCCGCAAGAACGAGATCCAGCCGGACTTCGCCCGCAAGCTGCTGGCGACACCGGTCCTGCGCACCGCGGTCCCGGCGGCCTACCGGGCGGTCGAGGAGGCCTCCAACACCGGCGACCCCTCGCGCGTTACCGATGAAGGCCTTCTTCGGACGTTCGCCCAGGTCGCCTCCGAGCTGGACCTGCTGCACCGGCCCGAGTCCCCCTACGACCGCGACGGCTCGGGAGAGCCCGCCTACCAGGCCGCTCCCGGCGCCCCCGACCCCTACGGCGAGCCCGCCGACGCGCGTGAGCGCCGTGCGCGGTCGCGGCGGCGGCGCGGCGACTCCGGTGCGCTGTTCGTGGAGTTCGCCTCGACCCTGCCCTTCGTCGGGCTGGCGCTTCTGCTGACCTGGCAGATCCTGCTCGTGGGGCTGACGGGGATGTTCGCCTCGCACGCCGCCAACGAGGGAGCGCGCCAAGCGGCGATCGACCCCTCCGACGACGAGGCCATCGCCGAGGAGGCCGCCAAGCGCATCAGTCCGCCCTGGAACGACGAGGAGACCCTCGATGTGTCGACGGTGGGCACCGGCGCCGGGCGGGCGGTCGAGGTCAGCATCGCCACACCGGTGTTCCTGCCCGGGGTCGACGGCCCTTGGGACATCAGCAGCCAGGCTCTGGTGATCTCCGAGGACACCGGCCGGCCGGGGCAGGAAGCCGGCCCGCCCGCCCCGGAGGACGACGACGATGCCTGACTCGGCCGACGCGGCACGGACGGCGCGCGCGCCCGGAAGCGCGGAGCGGCCGGTCCGCGGGCGCGCGCGCCGGCGGCGCAGAGGCGACCGCGGCTCCCAGATCCTGGAGTTCGCCGCCTACTTCCCGCTCTTCGTGCTGGTCGCGACGATCGCGCTGGAGACCTTCTTCGCGTTCATCGCCGCCGAGCGGATGGAGCACGCCGCCCGCGCCGGCGCCCGCGCGGCCGGGACCGGGGGCGTGGCCGGCGGCGAGTCCACCGCGCGCGCCGCGCTGCCGTCGTGGCTGAGCCAGGCGGAGGTCTCGGTGGGCGACAACGGCCGGGGCGGGTATTACACCGAGGTCACCGTCGACTTCCCGCTGATGTTCCCCACCCCCGGATTCGACTTCGACCTCTCGCGGCGGGTGGAGATGCCGCTATGACCGCACCGGCGCCCCGCGCGTGCCCCTCACCGCCCTCCGACCGCAGGTAGTGCCATGGGACTCAAAGACCGCCTCACCGACGACCGCGTCAACGACCACCAGACCGACCAGATCGCGCACTGGCGCCAGCGCCTCCTGCGCGAGGTCAACCTCGACGACATGGCCATGCTCACCCTGGAGCAGCGCCGAACCCGGCTGGAGAAGGTGGTCGGGCACATCATCTCCCGCGAGGGCCCGGTGCTCAGCGACCGCGAACGCGGCGGACTGGTGCGCCGCGTCGTCGACGAGGCGCTGGGACTGGGCGTGCTGGAGCCGCTGCTGGCCGACGAGAGCATCACCGAGATCATGGTGAACGGCCCCGACAGCGTCTACGTCGAGCAGCGCGGCCGCGTGCACCGCATCGACACCGCCTTCACCAGCGAAGAGCAGCTGATGCAGACCATCGACCGGATCGTCTCGCAGGTGAACCGGCGCATCGACGAGTCCAGCCCGATGGTCGACGCGCGGCTGCCCACCGGCGAGCGCGTCAACGTGATCATCCCGCCGCTGTCGCTGAGCGGTCCGGTGGTCACCATCCGGCGCTTCCCCAAGCCTTTCACCGTCGAGGAGCTGGTGGCCCGCGGCAGCGTCGACGGCACCACCGCCGTGCTGCTGGCGTCGCTGGTGCGAGCCCGGTTCAACGTGATCATCTCGGGCGGCACCGGCACCGGCAAGACGACGTTCCTCAACGCGCTGTCCAGCTTCGTGCCCTCCGACGAGCGCGTGATCACCATCGAGGACTCCGCCGAGCTCCAGCTGCAGCAGGAGCACGTCATCCGGTTGGAGGGCCGCCCGCCCAACATCGAGGGGGCGGGCCAGGTGACCATCCGCGACCTGGTGCGCAACTCGCTGCGCATGCGCCCGGACCGGATCATCGTCGGCGAGGTCCGCGGTCAGGAGACCCTGGACATGATGCAGGCGATGAACACCGGCCACGACGGCTCGCTGGCGACGGTGCACGCCAACTCCGCCGAGGACGCGGTCTACCGGCTGCTCACGCTCGCCTCGATGTCGGAGGTCAAGATCCCGTTCGAGGCGCTGCGCGACCAGATCAACGCGGCGGTCGACGTGATCGTGCACCTGAGCCGCTACCCGGACGGCTCGCGGCGGGTCGCGCAGGTGGGCGTCGTGGCCTCACAGCGCGACGAGGAGTTCCGGCTGGAGCCGCTGCTGCACTTCCAGCCCTACGCCGACGACGGCAGCGGGCACACCAACGGCGAGTTCCGCCGCTACCGGCTGCCCCACCACGTCGCCGCGCGCATCCGCGCGGCCGGCGAGTCCGTGCCGGCGGCGTTCGGAGTCCAGCGCGAGAACGGTCGCGGGCCCGCCTTCCCCGACCACGCCCCGCCCTCCCCGGAGGTCCCCCTGTGATGTACACGACGGTCATCCTGGCCTCGGCCGCGGTCGCGATCTGCCTGTTCGTGCTCGGGCTGGTCCTCTACATCGACGGCAGCGTACAGCGCCGCCAGCTCGCCTCGCGCAGCGCGCTGCACGAGGTCGAGCGGCGCGCCAACACCCCTCTCGCGCGGCTGGACGTGCTGCTGCGGCGCACCGAAGCCGGCCGGCGCATCGAGTACCGGCTGGCGCGAGCCGGGGTCAAGGTGAAGGTGTCGACGTTCGTGGTGCTGATGGCGGCGGCCGCGGTGCTGGCGGTGGTGTTCGTCTGGCAGGCGCTGGCGCCGGTGTTCGGGCTGGCCGCGGCGGTCGGCGTGGCCTTCGCCTTCTTCGCCTACCTCAAGCGCCAGGAGGAGCGGCGCAAGGAGGCGTTCACCGCCCAGCTGCCCGAGCTGGCCCGGGTTCTGGGCAACGCCACCCAGGCCGGCCTGGCGCTGCCGACGGCCGTGGACATGGCGGCCGAGGAGCTGGCCGAGCCGGCGGGGTCGGAGCTGCGGCGCGCGGCGGAGTCGATGAAGCTCGGGCTGCCGTTCGAGGAGGCGATGAACGAGCTGCGCCAGCGCATGCCCTCCCGCGAGATCGGTGTGCTGCTCTCGACCCTGCTGGTGTCGTCGCGGTCGGGTGGCGCCCTGGTCTCGGCGCTGCGGTCGATCTCGGAGACGCTGGAGGAGCGCAAGGAGTCCCGCCGCGAGGTGCAGACCATCCTGACCGAGACCACGTCGACGGCGTGGGCGCTGCTGGCCATGGGGGTGGGTGCGCTGTTCCTCGTCAACCTGCTGCAGCCCGACGCCATCCGCACGATGACCCAGAGCGCGGCCGGGACCCTGGTGCTGGCGCTGTCGTGCGGCCTGTTCCTCACCGGTTTCGTCCTCGTCCGCCGCATCACCACCCGCATCGACCTCTGACCGCCCCGGGCGGCCCGCCCGCCTCCCGATCCGCCGCCCCTGAAACCGGCTCCCGAGCCCCGAAACCCCCGGAGACCTCATGCCCTTCGCGTTCGTCCTGGCGCTGGGCCTCGGCGCCGCCGCGGTCGTCGCGGTCTTCTGCTGGGGCCTGTACCTGTTCACCAAGCAGAGCGAGGTGGCCGGCGACATCACGGCGGCGCCGCCCCGGGCCAAGCCGAAGTCGACGTTCATCCTGAACCGCCTCACCGAACTGATCGGCCGCCCGTTCCTAGGTGCGGTGCGCGAGCTCGTCGGCGAGGAGCGCCAGGAGAGCATCCGTCTGCGGATCGAGGCCGCCGGCCGCCCGGAGAGTCTCACGGTCGAGCGCTATCTGCAGCGGAAGACAGGCGAGATCCTGCTCTACAGCAGCGCCGCCCTGCTGCTGCTCTCCCGCGACCAGACGATGCTGGCGCTGCTGGCGCTGGCGTTCGTCCTGCTGACCGACGCCGAGCTGCTGCTGAAGACCCAGCAGCGCCAGGACGACATCCAGCGCCAGCTGCCCGACTTCCTGGACGTCCTCGCCGTCAGCGTGGGCTCGGGACTGGCCTTCCGCCAGGCCCTCGCCCGGGTCGCCGATGCAATGCCGGGCACGCTGTCCGACGAGTTCCGGATCGTGCTGCGCCAGATGGACCTGGGCACCAGCCGCAAGGACGCCTTCCAGGCCCTCCGCGACCGCAATTCCAACGAGTCGCTGGGGAAGTTCGTCACCGCCATCCAGCAGTCCGAAGAGCTGGGCGCCCCGCTGTCGCACACCCTGCTCAACATCGGTCAGGACATGCGCCGACAGGACGCCCAGTACATGCGGCGCAAGGCTCAGCGCATCAATCCCAGGGTCACCGGGATCACGGCGGCGACGATGCTGCCCGGCCTACTCCTCCTGGTCGGAGGAGCGATGATCTTGGGATCGGGAGTCGACTTCGGAGGTGTCTTCACCGGATGACTTATCCACAATCCATCGGCCGCCCCTACACAACTGGACGCGACACCCGTAGCTTGATATCAACCGCCGGGGACCAAGATCCCCATGTTCGCTTCCGGGAGGGCTGAATGGCCAAACTGCTGGTGTCCCTGCACCTGAGGACACGGGAAATGATCAACAGTCGCCTCACCGCCCACCGAGGGGACAGGGGAGGGAGCATTCTCGAGTACGCAGCAGTGATCATCCTCGTCGGCGGGGTCGCAGTGGCGATCATGCAACTAGAGGTCTTCAACGACATACCTACGACCATTTCACGTAGCATCCAGAACGTTCTGGACCCTTCTGAATAATTCCTGAAATCCATGACAATTAGGACCGGAACCTGCGGGTCGAATCGCGACAGCGGCCAGGCCAACTTATTCATGCTCATAGGCCTGACGATTTCATTGATCGCGATACTCCTACTCTTCGTGCGGGTAGGGAACGCCAACAACCTGCGGAGCGATGCCCAGACAGCAGCCGACGCAAGCGCTCTCGCCGCCGCCGGCGTGGCTCGCGACCATGCAGCCAGGGCCCTCGCGGACGACGAAATCCCTTACAGCAGGCTCTATGATCCAGCCGAAGGAAGGACGGCGGCAGAACATTACGCGGCACAAAACGGCGCGACGGTCGAACAGATCCGCGCGAGCGATGACAGCCAAGGCAACGTCGGAAATATTGTTCGCGTGGAAATTCAAACAAAGAGCTGCCAGCGTGAACTTCAGAAAGACGGTTCGCGGCACTGGTCGGACGCCGCCTGCACGGAATCCGACGACCCTGACGCCGAAACCTCGCACTCCGGCAACGCATCTGCGATAGCCGAAGTGGTGATGCCCGAATGCGAGTATGCATTCGGCGGTAGCGAAATCGTCGGCCTGACATGCGATGGGGAGCAGGTCCAGGGGTTCGCGCACGCTCAACAGTTGATCGATGTGCGCCTCACTGACTCCGAGGGAAAGTACATATACAAGCCGCTGGGCAACGCCTTGGCATTCGCTCCGTCGCGAGGAGAAAATCCATCATGAAGGCGCAGGCAGCAGGCCAGAACCGCCCTCGCGGGGTAATCATCTCCTTCCTGGCGCTGACGTTTCTGCTCTCGGCATGCGTCACCAGCGGTGAGAGCGACGGCAGCAACGGCTCGCAGCAGGGCACGGCGACCGAAACTCCGACGTCCGCGCCATCCCCTTCCGGTTCCAGCTCTCCGGTTCTGGCGAGCACCACGACCACCTCGACCGAGGCAGGTGCGAATCTCCGGATCGACATACATTCACTGCAGCGCCAGAAGAACGACACGGTTGTACTCGAACTCTCCCTGAAGAATCTCGGATCTGAAGAGGATGCAAGCCTGCCTAACCCGCCACTCCAAGGCGAGGGCTCCGCTGATGTACAACCCTTCTCCCTGATCGACGGATCCAACAGGAAAAAGCACCTTCCACTGCTTTACTCCGAGGGCGCGTGCTACTGCAGCGACTGGAGCGAAGCGAGCGTGGAAAGCAGCAATTCCGTGAGCGGCTGGATCGCCTTCCCAGCGCCTCCCGATAACGTAAAGTCGATGATCTTCGTATCGGCCATCGCGCCACCGATCCTCGATATACCCCTGAGTCAAACCGGAAAAAAAGTCGAACATCCGGCAAGGGAAGACCTCGCGGCACCCGAGATCTGGGACGTGCGTTCGCTAGAAGGCGACCTGGCCGGGAATACTCGGGAGGAGACCGGCGACGAGGTTTCCATCTCACTCTCGACCGACGTGCTCTTCGCCGTCGGAAAATCGATTCTCACCGACAAGGCGCAAGACAAACTCCGTCAAGTCGCCCTGGAAATCGACAACTCACCCGGCAAGACCGTGAAAATCGACGGCCATACGGACGATAGCGGCAACGAATCAATCAACAATCCACTCGCAGTGGAGCGCGCTCAGGCGGTCGAGGAGTCACTGTCGTCTATGGTCAACCGTTCAGGAGTCGAGTTCGATGCCGAAGGGCACGGGTCGGACGAGCCCATCGCAACGAATGAGACGGAAGAGGGGCGGAAGAAGAACCGGCGCGTAACCATCACCTTCGCCAGTTAGGAGTACAGCATGCGGATGCGCGTCGCTCGTGCTTCCGGTGTCCCGTTCGCGGCCATATGCTCTATCGGAGCCCTCCTCCTAGTGCCGTCTACGGTGTCGGCCTCGACCTCGCCCCAGGAGCACCAGCCGTCTGCGCCCACGCCCTCGGCGGACTCACCTCCCGCCCTCGGGAGTAGCCAGACCAACGACGAGATTGACGACCTTCCGGATGCCACTGCCGAGATCGTCGGGCTCGACGGATCGAAGACCAGCGGGTTCGCATCTCTGACCGTGAGAATCACCAACAATGGGACAACCGAGGACATCCACTACGCGCAGTTCGAGAATCCCACGTACATATACCGGGAGGCCGTCTTCAGCGGGATATCCCTGATCGACGGGAATGACACCCGCCATCACCCGGTAATGGATGAACACGATTACTGCCTATGTTCCGGGTACGCCCCGCGGCTGCCGTTTGCAGCATTCGTACGCCCGGACGAATCCGTAGATTACTGGGCCATGTACTATCTTCCGGAAAATACCAAATCGGTCGACGTTAAGATTCCCGGATTCGATCCCATTGAGGATGTCCCGGTCGGGTGAGGTTCTTACGGTTTGAGGAGGTCGGTGCGGTGACGGTGCCGAGAAAGCTGCTCGCTCGGCTGCATGGAAACCGCAGCGAGCGCGGCGCGTCCATCCTGGAGAGCGCGGCGTTGATCGCCGTAGCCGCCGTAGTCGTGATCGGCCTCGCCAACACCGCGATCGGCGACACCCTCCACGACGCCACCCGCGAGTACGTCTGCCGCGTCGAAGGTCCCGACTGCGGCGAGGAGACCTGGGTCGAGCGCGAGCGACCGGAGAAGCCCGAAGAGTACTCCTGGGCACCCCTCGCGAGTAGCTGGAACGGCGAGATCCAGGGCGAGGGCAGCGCAAAGGTCGCGATCGAGTTCGCGCTCGCCCAGCGGGGCAAGCGATACGAGTGGGGCGCGACAGGCCGTCAGACCTACGACTGCTCCTCCCTCATGATGGAGTCGTGGAGGGAGGCGGGCGTCTCGATCCCGCGGACCACATGGGATCAGAGCAGCGCTCTCCAGCATGTCCCGAAGGGCGACCTCAAGCCGGGCGACCTGATCTTCTTCCACACGATGTCGAACTATCCCCCGCCCACGCACGTCGGGATGTACATCGGCGGCGGCAACATGGTGCACGCCGGCGACCCCGTGCAAGTCGTCCAGGTTCTCGGCAACCCGCATTGGGAGTCCCTCTGGGTGGGCCAGGCCCGTGTCCCGCAGGCGTGAGTCGGAAGGGTCGGAGGACTCGGTGAAGGCGCGTTCAACTCTGCGCTCGTTTTTTCGCCCGCTCTGGCGGCGCGCGTTCGCGGCTCCTGCCGTGCTCGGTGCCGTGGCCCTGCTGACGGCCTCATGTGTGGGCGCCTCCGGAGAACCTTCCTCTCCCGGGGCCGTTCCCACGCCCGGCGACGCCGAGAACCGCGCCGAACTCGCGGAGGTGCTTCCCCAGGCGCTGGAGGACGCTGAGTCCGCATCCTGGCGGCTGCAGAGCTTCGACAGCAGCGGGCTGATGACCGTCAACCAGGGGCGGTTGAGCTGCGGCGGCGACGGCTCGGGCACCTACGTCGTCGAGGGCGACGCCACCCGTTCCACGCCCGAGCAGAAGTTCGTCCCCGGACGCGAGTTCGACAACCAGGACCTCGTCCCCGCACAGACGCAGGCGGCCGGTTCCGTCGCCACCGACGACGGCCTGCACGCCGACGGCGGCTTCTGGCCGGTCGACGACTCGGAGATCCCCACCGAGTACGCCGAGGACGTCGCGGCGGCCCGCGGCGCCAACTGCTCGCACATCACCGCCACGATCGCCACCAGCGGCGACCTCCGACTCGTCGGCGCGATCGAGATCGAGGGCGCACCGGTCGCCCATTGGAAGGGCACCGCCTACATCGACGAACTGCAGGAGAACGCCACCGGTTACGCCCGGCAGGACTACGCTGCGCTCACCGCGATGGACCTGGGCGAGGCCGCGGTCGACGTCGAACTGTGGGTCGACGCCGACAACCGGCCGGTCGCCTACTACCAGAACCTGCCTCCCGATCGCACGGGTCTGCAGCCCCGCTGGTTCGCGCTGTCCCTGCTCGACTGGAACGAAGGCGCTCCGGTGGCCGTACCCGGCGACTGATCGCGGCGCCGGCGACTCCCGACCCCGGGCCCGCCCGGCCTGGTGGCCCATTCCCCGAACCGCGAATCCCGGGTTCCTGCGATTCCCAGCCTTCCGCGGTTCCCGCTGGTATCAAGGCTCCCGAACGACGCGCGCAACCGAGCCGCTTCCCCCTTCCCCCTTCCACCGCCGATCCGCCCGACCGCATCCGCGCCCGGGTGCCGCATCGCTCGCCCCGTGCCCCTGCCGAACGCCGCCGCACACCGCCCCAGTGGTGGTGGCGCCGCCTCCCGCGCACGGACGACGCCCGCCCAGCCCCGCATCGCGCCTCCTTTGTTCCCATACCTCCCTGCTGTGAGGCCGACATGGCTGCCCGACCGTGCCGCCGACCGCGCCACCGTCCGCGCCCCTCGTCCGCTCGCGTGCGCACCCGTGTGCCCGCTCCCTCGACCCCGTGCCCGCCCGCCTTCGCTGCGGGAGTCCCGGCGCCCCGAACCCGCCCGCGCCCCCGTCCACTCCCCTGCCGCCGCCTCCGACCCACTGGCGACCGCGGGGCGGCCGTCCTGGAGCATGCGGGCGTCGTCCTCCTTGCCTGCACCCTGGGTGTCGCCCTGTTCGGCGCCACCGACAACGGCCAGCGGCTCCTGGCCGAGGTGCGCCGGGCCGTCTGCACCGCGCTGGACATCGGCGCGTGCCCGGACGGCACCGACCGCGCCGACGACCTTCTGCCGGAGCGCTGCGCGACCGACGAGCACCGGCTCAGCGCCTCGGTGGGCGTCTCGGTCGCGGCAGGTTCCAGCGGCAGCGTGCGCATCGGCGAGCGCGTCAGCTCCGACGGATCCGCAGAGGTCTCGCTGACCCGCGGCCTGCATGCCACCGCGGACGCACCCAACCCGCTGCACTGGGGTGCCGAACTGGGTCCGCTCGCCGAGGCCCGGGCCGGGGTGGGAGCCGGCGCGCACGGCGGCGCCGCAGCGACACACGTCTGGACGTTTGCCACCAAGCGCGCGGCCGACCGCTTCCGCGAGCGGGTCGCCCGCTCTGAGCACCTGGAAAGCCTGAGCAGCGACAGCGGCGCGTTCGACGCCCTGGGGGCCCGGATCGTCGGGGCCGTCGGCGACCTGTTCGGTTCGCCGACCGCGGGCACCCTGCCGCCGCCGGACCGCCGCCAGGTGTCGTTGAACGCGGGACTGCATCTGGCGGGCGAGGCGGGCGCGAATCTGGGCGTCGGAGGCCGGGGCCGGTCCTCCGGCAGCCAGGCCGGGCGGCGGTCGGGCGGGGCGAACGGCCGCCCCGCTGCCCCCGGCGATGCGACGGCCGACACCCCGCGCTCGGGCCGAGCCGCCCCCGCGCTCGGGACCGGGGACGACCGGGTCTCCAGCGACCTCGGACTGCTGTACCTGGTTTCGGCCGGGGCCGAAGGAGAAGCGTCGCTGACCGAGGCCGTCGACGAGCGGCGGGGCACCGTGTCCCGGACGGTCGGGTTCCAGTTCGCCGAGTCCGGCCGGGTGGGCCCGCTCATGCCCGCGTCGTCGCTCGGGCGGCCGCGTGAAGCCCGCGACCGCCTCACCCGAGCCTCGGTGACGACCACCCGCGACCGCCGCACGGGCGAGCTCGCAGAGGTCGCCGTCGAGACGGTGAACGCCGACGACGGCGGCGTGCGCGTCGTCGGAACGGCCCGTCTGCAGGTGACCGACGCGAACCGCGCGACGGTCCGCAGCTGGCTCGCCGGACGCGAAGCACTGACGGCGCTGACGTTCCTGGCGACCACGGGGCGCCCGAAGGACGCGGCGTCGCCGAAGGCGGCGCGCAGCCAAGAGATCAGCGAGTTCGACCGCCTGCTGCACCGCGAGGCCACGTACAGCACAGTCGCCTACGCCCGCCGGTCCGCCGGACGGGAGTTCGGCGCCGACGCCACGCTGAACGGTCTGTCGTTCGGCGGCGCCACGGGATGGGAGTCGGTGACGCACACGGCCACCGGTGCGCGCTACCTGGCGGCACCCGGCCCGGACGGGCGCCGCGAGCTCGTCCCGTACGAGGAATGCGCGTGGTGAGGACCGATGCCGTGCGACCGCGCCGCGCTCGCGGCTCCGAACTCCCCCATGAAAGGCAGGGAACGCATGGACCTCCTCCGCGCCTGGGCGGCCGGTGCCGCCGTGTGGCTCGTCTGGGCCGTCTCCGGAACGCTGCTGCACCTGGGGCTGCTGCCGCTCGGGGCATTCGACGTCCTCCCACTCAGGCTGGGATGGGTCGGTGTCACCACGCTGACCGGTTACCTGCTGGTCGCCCTCGCCGCAGACGCGGCCCATCCCCGCTCGCGCCGCGACGGCCGCGGCCGTCGCGGCGCCGCCGTGTGGTCGCTGCCCGCCGTCGGCGTGCCGCTGGAGGGGGTGGCCCACATCCCCCACCCCTCCGGCGCCTCGGCGGCCGACATGATCACCCTGGCCACGGCTGTCGCCGCAATCGCCGCCGGGACGGTGTCAGGCAGCGCTCTGGCCGGTGCGCTCCGCGCGCGCACCGCGCGGAGGCGTCGGCTCCGAAAACCGTGAGGGCGGCTTGACCTTGAGGCCGACTCGAAGGTCTACCGTCGCGAGTGTGGAGACCATGCTCATATCCCAGCTGGCCGAGCGCACCGGCGTCGCCGCGTCGACTCTGCGCTACTACGACGAGCGCGGCATCCTGCCCGCTCGGCGCACCCGGTCCGGTTACCGCGTCTACGACGCCGCCGATCTGGAACGCCTGCGGCTGATCATCACGGCCAAGCGGCTGGGCCTGCCGCTGGAGGAGATCGCCCGACTCCGCGACGTCTGGTGGAGCGGCGCCTGCACACAGGTCAAGTCGTCTCTGCGGACGAGTCTCGCAGCACGGCTGGCCGCGGCCCGGAGCCAGGCGGTGGAGCTGGCGGCCTTCGCCGACTCGCTGCGCGGAGCCCTCGTCCGGCTCGACGCGCTGCCCGACGACCCGGGTCCGTGCGGCGCCGCTTGCGAGCTGATCGACGTGACCGACCACAGCGCCCCGCCCGGCCCGGCCGGCCCGCGGCGGGCCGACTCCGACCCGAGTGGAAGCGACTCGTCGGCGGGCTGTTCACTGGAGTCCGCCGACGCGGTGGCGGAGCGGATCGGCCGGTGGCGCGCGGCGCTGGCCGACGCACGGCGCGAAGAGGTCGAGGGCGGCTTGCGGGCGGAGCTCCCGGCGGAGCGCGCGGGCCAGGTCGCCGACCTCGCCGCCGCCGAACAGCGCTGCTGCGCCTTCTTCTCCTTCGCGCTTCACTTCGCACACGACTCGGTCGTACTGGAGGTCCGGGCGCCGAGCGAGGGGCGGCCGATGCTCGACACGGTGTTCGGCCCCGCCGACGCCGGCGAACCGGCGGACCGAGGGGATCGTTCGTCACCGGCAAGCGACTGGAGTAGCCCACGCCCTGCCGTCGGGCTATCACCGTTGATCTTGTAGCTATCGTCACTGGAAATCGTTTTCCTTCACGATAGCTACAAGATCAACGGGGTGGCGCACCGGGAACCGCCCCGCGGTCCTTCTCGCCCCCGCCGGATCGGCCCGCCCGCAGGTCGACCGACCGGGTGACACGAGCACCCGCGCATTCCCTAGGCTGACTGCATGGCCAAGAAGCGCAGCAAGAACACCAAGAAGCGGGGCGGCGCCCAGCTGAGCGGCAATCCGCAGAAACGCTCCGAACAACTGGCGGACCGCGCGATTCGCCAACTCCCACCGGAGGCGTTCAGGGACGGGTTGCCCTTGCCCGGCACCTACGACGACGACATCTCCGCGGCAATGGCCGACCCGGCCGCGATGCAGGGCGAGCCCGGCGCGGGCTGGGAGGAAACGCACCGTCGCGTGCTGGAGCGGGCCCGGGCGATCGATGCGTCCGCCGGACCGCTCGCACTCGACTCTCTCACCTGCGAACTCGTCGGCGGCGTCTACTGGGATGCCCTCCAGGAGGCCGACGACGGGTTCGAGAAGTACGTGCACGGTCGGGACAGTTTCCACGAGAGCCAGGACGACGCCCATTACACCGACGTGACCGGGTTCGACGACGATTCCCTCGGCTGGATGAGCGGACTGGCCAGGGCCGCCGCCCGCGCGCTCGCCTCCAGGGACGCCGAATCGGATGCAGCGCGGCACCTGCTTCGCGGAATCGCGAGTTGCGCCCTTCACACCAACGGACCGCGGAAGAAGAACGCCGTCCGAATCGCGGCCGACGCCCTGCGCAAAGCCGGCGACCCACTCCTCGGCCGGGGCGCCTCCTCCGCCCGCGCCGAGGCGCAACTGAGTCCGGTGCCCACCGATCGACCCCGCGTGCTGCAGGATGCGTACGGGAGCCGGGTCGCCCTTCTGGCTCCCTTCGCCTTCGGCCCCGAGCGCCGCGATCCCCACTGGTACTACTGGGACCTCGACCTCTGCTTCCAGGACCACCTGGTCGGCGCGGGTGCGGCCGACTCGATGGAGGACGCCGTCGCCGAGTGGCGCAGCACAGTGGGCGCCAGCGCGCCCGACGACGCCGAGCCGCGCCAGTGCGCGCCGGGGGAGCTCCACCGGTATCTGCTTCTCGCCGCGGACAACTCCATGCTGAACGGCATGCGCCTCGGATTCGAGCCCCGCAACCTGGTGGTCGAGCAGTTCCGGGCTGCGCGCCGAGCCCAAGAGGTGGTGACCGAGTTCGACTGGGACTTCGGGGCGCCGCCGCGCGGGTACGGCGGCGAGGACGATTCGGTGGAGGACTTCCGTTCCTGGTATGCCCGCCGCAACGGCGACGCGCCGGACATCGACGAAGCCGTCACGCTTCGCGAGGAGTGGGGGACGGTCGACTGCATGCCGCCGCAGCTGTACTCCAGCTCGCCCCATCGAATCCGGCACAGCGCCAACCTGATCGGCGACGCCTACTGGCCGGAGCACGTGCCCGGAATCCTGGCCCTGATGCCCGAGTGGGTGGAGTGGTGCCTCGAACACACCGGCCTCACCGGGGCGCCCGCCGACGCCGCGCGTGCCGAGGCCCGCAGGGTCGCCGACCAGGCGGCCAAAGGCGGATTCGAGCCGGACCCGGCATACGAGATGCGGGTCAAGGAGCTGTGACGGCGGTCCGTCGACGCCGTCGGGATCCGGCGCACGCGGCGGCCGCGGGCGCCCGCTCGTCCGCCGCACTCCGTCGGTGCCGGTCGCCCACTACGAGCCCGCGCGGTCGGTCTCGCCTCGGACTCCGTCGGCGTGTGCGTCCGCGTCGGCCGTGACTTCGGTGTCGGCCTCCGGGGCGCCGGCTGCTTCTCCCTCTCCCACAGCCGAGGTGACCCTGCTCTCCTCGGCCCCGGTGTCCTTGCTCCCGGTCTCCTCGACCGCGCCCTCGCGCTCGCCTGGCTCGGTGCGGTCCCAGTACGTGCGGGGGACGCGGACGCGGCTACCGGTGGCCGACTCGACCACGGCCGGGGTCTGCACGCGGCGCATCAGCAGAAAGGCGGTCGTCGCGCCCGCCAGTGCGACGGCCGTCCAGCTGAGGTAGAGCGTCCAGTTGACCCCCGATCCGGTGAGCAGCCGAGCCGTGTCGACGGCCGTGCCCACCACGGGCGCGGCGAGGACCGCGAGCGCATTGCGGCCGAACCGGTGGCGGTCGGGGGCTCGGTGGACCAGGGCGGAGGCGACGACGGACAGGAAGTAGGCGGCGAAGCCGATCGCGCCCAGCCACAGTAGCGCCCAGCCGAAACTGCCGACGTGCTCGGCGGGGGCGAGCAGCTGGAAGACGAGCGACCCGACGTTGGTCAGCATGAACCACGCCACCGCACCGATGACCCACGCCCGGATGAACTCCACCATCGCCTCTCCGCCGATCCGCCGACTCGTGTTGCTCTGCCCGGTGTCCGGTGACCCCGTCGCCGCCCCGAGGCCGCTGCCGGGACGCGCCGCAGCTCGCCCCGGTCGCTCTCCGGGCCGCGGTCCGCGGCCCGACCGGAACCGCCGCCGAGGGCCGCGGCCGTCCCGCCCAGGGGTCACCCGCCGTGCGGGGGCGCGGTGCGGCGGCCCCGAGTCTAGACCCAACCCGGCGAAGATCGGCAGGCTCCCCTGCCCCCGGATCCTCCGCAACCCCCGGGCCTTCGGAACCTGCCCGGTCTTTCGACCGCCGACATCCGATTCCGCCCTCCCCTCCCCCGCGGAGCCGCGGCCGCACACGGCGCTGCCCCCGACCATCGGATGGTCGGGGGCAGCGCCCGGGTGCCGGAGGGCCACCGCCGGCCCGGCTACCGGCTACCGGCTACCGGCTACTTGGTGTAGCCCATGCTCTCGTAGTCGACGGAGGCGAGCCCGCGAGCGCCCCAGTTGGCCATCTCGGGGTCGACCGCGTAGATGCCGGGCCGCTGGAAGAGCGGCACCGCCATGCTCTGCTCCCAGAGCATCTTGTCGATCTCGTTGGCCTTGGCCGCATACTCCTTGGGATCGGTGATCTTCGAGAGGTCGTCGAAGGCCGTGTTGATCTCGTCGGTGCTGAAGTTGTGCAGGTTGTTGCCCCAGGTGGGATTGCCGTTCTCGTCCTCGCCGACCGGGCCGATGAAGTTCTCCGCGGAGTACCCGGCGTAGGGGTTGGTGCTGGAGTAGACGAAGGTCGTCGCGTCGTAGTTGCCCGGAACGATGTACTCGGAGAAGAACACGTTCGTGGGCACGGTCTCGACCTTGACGCCGACGCCGATCTCCTTGAGCTGGGCCTTGGCGATCTCGGCCTCGTCGGCGGTGTTCTGCAGGCCGCTGGGGATCACCCACTGCAGCTGGAGCTTCTCGCCGTCCTTGGTGCGGACCGCGTCGTCGGACTCGCGGGTCCAGCCGGCGTCGTCCAGCATCTTGGCGGCCTTTTCGGGGTCGTACTCGCCGTAGCCCTCGCTGTTGTCCTGGAACCCGGTCTGGGTGGAGCGCAGCAGGCGGTTCGCCGTCGGGTCGGTGGTCCAGTTGACGCCGCTCAGCGTCGCCTTGGCCATCTGCGCCCGGTCGATGGCGTGCACCAGAGCGTTGCGCACCTCGACGTCGGAGGTGACGCGGTCCTCGCCGCCGTTGAAGGTCAAGTGCCGGTAGGCGTTGTCGATGGCCTTGGTCAGCCGGACGCCGTCGGCGTCCTTGAGCTGGTCGTAGGCCGCGGCGTCGTATCCGAGGTAGAACCCGTCGATCTCGCCGTTGTTCATCACCTGGCCGAGCGCGTCGGGCTCGTAGGCCCGGACGACGATCGAGTCCAGCTTCGCCGGGTCGCCCCACCAGTCGTCGTTGCGATTGAGGGTGACGCTCTCGGAGGTCTTGTCGACCTCGACGTCGCCGAACGGGCCCGCCGTGACGGGGATCTCGTCCTTGTAGGCCTCGTTGAACTTCTTCGGGTCCTTCATGTACTTGGCGGGGTACAGGGCGTCGAAGAGGCGCGGCCACTCGGAGAAGGGCGTGTCGAAGTGGAAGATCACCTCGAACTCGTCCTTGCCCTTCTCGACCTCGCCGATGCGCTCGTAGCCGGTGGTGTCGCCGATGTCGAACTTCTCGGCGTTGTCCCGGTGGGCGCCGACGGTCTCGACCTGGGCGGCGTAGTCCTTCCAGGTGATCGGGTCGCCGGTGGACCACTTCGCGTCGGGGTTCAGCTCGAAGGTCACCGTGGAGCCGTCGTCGCTGGCCTCGCTGGAGAGGACGAAGTCCTCGTCCGGGTGCGGCTGGCCCTTCTCGTCGTAGTAGTGGGCCCGGGGCATGACCCCGTTGACGATGGACGCTCCATGGGCCTCGTTGCCCTGCGTGTGGAACACCTGGAACTGCGGCGGGAAGGAGTTGATGCCCCAGACGAACGTCCCGCCGTCCTTCAGCTCGGAGCGGTCGGTCTCGTTGATGTCGATTGCGGGGATGTCGGCGAGGGTCTCCTTGTTCTCGCTCCCCTCGTCACCGCCTCCGCCGCAGGCGCCGGCCATCAGGGCCAGGGCCGCGAGCGGGGCGCCGACCTTGACGGCGCGTCTGATTCGCACGGGGAATCTCCTCACTGCTCTGTTAATCGGGGGATCCGGCGGGGTGGGGCGAACAAGCGGTCACAGGACCGCCTCCGTGTCCGCGTAGTGGCAGGCAGCGGCCTGGTCGGCCGCCCCTTCGACGCGGTTGCGCAGTTCCGGCTCCCGTTCCCGGCACGCGGAGCGCTCGTCCTCGCCGAGGACGGCGAACTTCTGGCACCGGGTGCGGAAGCGGCAACCGGACGGAGGGTCGGCGGGGTTGGGCAGATCGCCTTGGAGCACGACGTGCTCGCGCCGCCGCTCCTTCTCGGGGTCGGGCAGCGGGATGGCCGACAGCAGCGCCTTGGTGTAGGGGTGCGTAGGCCGCCGGTAGATCGACTGCACATCACCGATCTCGACGATCTTGCCGAGATACATCACCGCCACCCGGTCGGCGATGTGGCGCACCACCGAGAGGTCGTGCGCCACGAACAGGTAGGAGAGCCCGAGCCGCGCCTTGAGCTCCTCCAGCAGGTTCACCACGCCGGCCTGGATGGACACGTCCAGCGCGGAGACGGGCTCGTCCAGCACCAGCAGCTTCGGCTCCAGCGCCAATGCGCGGGCGATGCCGATGCGCTGCCGCTGCCCGCCGGAGAACTCCGCGGGCGCGCGGGTCACGGCCGCGGTGTCCAGTCCGACCAGCTCCATCAGCTCGAGTACGCGCGAGCGGATGCGCTCCTTGGAGTAGCCGTGGGTGCGCAGCGGCTCGGCGATGATCTCGAACACCCGCATGCGCGGGTCCAGCGAGCTCATCGGGTCCTGGAAGACGACCTGGACGTCGCGGCGCACGTCCATGCGCTCGCGGGTGGAGACCTTCCCCGAATGCTTGCCGAGGACTTCCACCCCGCCCTGCTGCGGCGCGTCCAGGCTGAGGATCTCCATCAGCGTGCTGGACTTGCCGCAGCCGGACTCTCCCACGAGGCCCAGGGTTTCGCCTTCGCGGATGTCGAAGCTGATGCCGTCGACGGCGTAGACGGTACCCACCCGCCGCTTGAACAGCGCGCCGCGCATCAGCGGATGGTGCTTGGCCAGGTCCTCCACGCGCAGCACGGTCCCGCGGTCCTCGCGCGGCAGCTGCGCCACCGGGTTCTCCGCGATCTCGCCGACCGGATAGACGTCGCGAGCCGTCCACGCGTTCGCCTCGATCTCGCTCGCGCGGATGCACGCGGCGCTGTGGCCCGCTCCCCCGACCTGCTCCAGCGGCGGCTCCCCGGCGTCGCACTCGCTCGTGGCGATCGGGCATCGCGGAGCGAAGGGGCAGCCGGGCGGCATGTCGGTGAGGCTGGGCGGGTTTCCCTTGATCGGGATCAGCGGGGTCTTGCCGTCCCGGTCCAGGCGCGGGACGGAGCCCAGCAGGCCCATGGTGTAGGGCATGCGGGTGCGGTAGTAGACGTCGTCGACCGAGCCGGTCTCGACGAGCCGGCCCGCATACATCACCTGGACCCGGTCCACGAGACCGGCGACCACGCCGAGGTCGTGGGTGATCATGACGATCGCGGCGCCGGTCTCGCGCTGGGCGGCCTTGAGCACCTCCAGGATCTGGGCCTGGATGGTGACGTCCAGCGCGGTGGTGGGCTCGTCGCAGATGATGACGTCGGGGTCGTTGGCGATCGCGATCGCGATCATGACGCGCTGGCGCATGCCGCCGGAGAACTCGTGCGGGAAGGCCCGCCGGCGGCGCTCGGCGTCGGGGATTCCCACCAGGGTGAGCAGCTCGGCGGCGCGCTTCTGGGCCTCCGCCCGCGAGGTCTTCGGGTTGTGCACCCGCACCGCCTCGGCGACCTGGTCACCGACCGTGTAGACGGGCGTCAGTCCCGACAGCGGGTCCTGGAAGACCATGGAGATGGCGCGGCCGCGCTTGCCCGCCATGGTGCGGTCGTCGAGGCCGAGGAGCTCCTCACCGTGCAACCGGATGGATCCGCGCACCCGCGCGTAGTCGGGCAGCAGCCCGATCGCGGCCAGCGAGGAGACGGACTTGCCCGATCCGGACTCCCCGACGATGCCGAGGATCTCGCCGCGCCGCACCTCGTAGCTGACACCGCGCACCGCGGTGACGTCGGCGTTGCCCCGGCCTCCGGGGAAGGACACCTCCAGGTCGCGGACCTCGAGGACGGGTGGCCGGGCTTCCCCGCCCTCGGGGGCCGCGCCGGTCTGCTCCTGCTCAGCGGCGGTTCCGCTGGTTGCGGTCATGGCGGTTCGATCCCCCTCTTAGGTCCTGCTCTTGGAGTGCGGGTCCAGCGCGTCGCGCAGGCCGTCGCCGATGAGGTTCACGGCCAGTACGAGCACGATGAGCAGGCCGGTGCAGAACCAGAACGTCCACGGGAAGGCCAGGGCCTGGCGCGAGCCCTCGGCGATCAGCGAGCCGAGGGTGACGTCGGGCGGCTGGATGCCGAATCCGAAGTAGGACAGCGCGGTCTCCAGGATGATTGCGGAGCTGACGTTGATGGTTGCGTCCACGATCAGCAGCGAGGACATGTTCGGCAGGATGTGGCGCAGGATGATCCGCCCGTGACTGACGCCCATGTAGCGCGCGGCCAGCACGTACTCGCGCTCCTTGAGGGAGATCGTCATGCCGCGCACCATCTTCGCTGTGACCATCCACATGAGGCAGCCCAGCAGCAGGACGAAGATCAGCCAGCCGCTGTCGCGCAGCACCGGGTAGAGGATCGCCAGGATCAAGAACTGCGGCAGGACCAGGAAGAGGTCGGTCACCCACATCAGCGCGCGGTCGGTGATGCCCAGGTAGTAGCCGGCGAACGCGCCCACGAGGGCGGCGATCACCGTGGTGAACAGTGCGGCGCAGAGTCCGATGAGGATGGACTTCTGCAGCCCGACCATCGTCATGTGGAAGATGTCGCGGCCGGTGTTGCCGGTGCCGAACCAGTGGTCGGCGCTGGGAGGGCTGCGGAAGGCAGTAAAGTCGCGCTCGCCGAACCCCCACGGGCTGAGCATCGGGCCGATCCATGCGGCGGCGATCAGTCCGAGGATGATCGCGAGCCCGATGACCACGCGCCTGGTGGCGAGCAGCTCCTTGGCCAGCGAGGACCACCGGCCGGAGATCTCCGCGGCGGCCTCGGTCGTGATCGCCTCGCGCTCGGCGGACAGGCTCATGGGGTGTTCTCCAACACGGTGAGCGGGGACGGGCGGGGCCGGGTCGGCGCGGGGCCGGCCGGCGGGCGGGAGCGGCTCATGTCAGCTCACCCGTACCCGCGGGTCCAGCCACGCGTAGAGCACGTCGGACAGGAAGGACGCGACCATGACGCAAACGGCCATGAAGAAGGTGACTGCGGCGACCGCGTTGACGTCCTGCGTGGCGATGGAGTCCACCACCCATGCGCCCATGCCGTGCCAGCCGAAGATCTTCTCGGTGAAGGTCGCGTTGGCGATGAGGATGCCGAACGTGAAGGTGAAGTAGGTGATCGTGGGGATCAGCGCGGTGCGCAGGGCGTGCTTGATCATCGCGGCGCGCCGGGTGAGGCCCTTGGCCATCGCGGTGCGCACGAAGTCCGAGCCCAGCACGTCGAGCATCATGTTGCGCTGGTAGCGGCTGAACGCGGCGAACAGGGACAGCGACAGGGCGAGGGTGGGCAGGATCGCGTGCTGGACGCGGTCGGCCAGCGTGCCCCAGAAGCCCGCTTGCAGGTTGGCGCTGTACTCGCCGCCGTACTCGAGTAACCGCATGCCGGAGACGTCGTTGATCCACACGGCCGTGACCTGCAGCGTGACGGCGACGACGACCGCGGGCACCGCCAGCAGGAAGAACGCCGCGACGGTGGTGGCCTTGTCGAACTTGCCGTACTGGCGCACGGCGGAGTAGGCGCCCATCGCCACACCCAGCGTCGCGCCGATCAACGTCCCGGCCACGATCAGGCGCAAGGAGACCCCGGCCTTGCGGGCGATCGACTCGTTGACGCTCTGGTCCTTGATGGTGCTGCCGAAGTCGCCGGTGACCACACCGCCGATCCAGGTGGCGTAGCGCTCGGCCAGGGGCGTCTCGTCGTTGAGGTTGAGCTTGTCCAGCTCTTTCTCGATCGCCTGGTCGCTGGGCGGCGGCTGGCGCTGCTCGAAGTAGCCCCGGGGGTCGAGGGTCGTCGCAGCGATCAGATAGGCGATGCTCGACGCCAGAAAGATCAGGACGAGATAACTCAGCAGTCTCCTGATCAAGAACTTCGCCAACTGATGCCCCTACCTCATCGCCCGGACGGACTGCCTCGGAACAACCCGGTGAATCGGTGCGGCCCGGCGGGCACGCCCAGTCACGACGTACTCACAAAGACGCAGTCGGCGCAAGGGAGGGTGCCCGGTTCCGCCGGAGGGTCGGCTCTCGACGGTGACCGCATCCCACTTACATCCGATTCACGGTCAGTGATCCGAATTCACACGAGTTTGGGCTGTTTGCAGACACTGCAGGGTTACCGGCGCATCAAGAAAGCGCAACAGGAGTTGCTTTCCTGCATCTCAGTGCCCACACCGGAAGGATAGTAACCGCTCCCTCCGGCGCCTCGTGGCGGAGGGGCCGAATTCGCCGCGCGGCCCCAACGGCACGGTCGGGAGCGGCGCGGGACGCGTTGTCGCAGCGTGCCGGCGGCGTCCCGTCCGGCTGCCCGCCGCGGGGCCGCCGCCGCGGCCCCGCGGCGGCTCCGCGGCGGCGGCGAGCCCCGCTCCCGCGGCGCTCAATGATCGCTGGAGCGCCTCCAGATGTTGACGTCCAGATCCACCGCGTACGCGTCGATCTCGGCGAGCTCCGCGCGGGTCGGCGCCGGTGCGCGCACGGCCGCCAGGCTGTCCTCCAGCTGCTCGACACTGCTGGCGCCGATCAGGGCCGAGGTCACCCGCGGGTCGCGCAGCACCCAGCTGATCGCCAGCTGGGCGAGCGTCTGCCCGCGCCCGCGGGCCACCGCGTCCAGCGACCGGATCAGCTCCAGGTTGCCCTCGGCCAGCCACTCCCGCGAGAAGGACCCGGCGCGGCTGGCCCGGGAGCCCTCGGGCACGCCCTGCAGGTAGCGGTCCGTCAGCAGCCCCTGGGCCAGCGGCGAGAACACGATGCAGCCGGCCCCCGCGTCCTCAAGGACGTCCAGGAGTCCCTGCTCCTCGATCCAGCGGTTGACCATCGAATAGGAGGGCTGGTGGATCAGCAGCGGCACGCCCATCTCGCGCAGCAGCGCGGCCGCCTCGGCGGTGCGCTCGGCGGAGTAGGAGGAGATCCCGGCGTAGAGCGCCCGGCCCGACTTCACCGCCGACGCCAGCGCCCCCATCGTCTCCTCCAGCGGAGTGTCGGGGTCGTAGCGGTGGCTGTAGAAGACGTCGACGTAGTCCAGGCCCATGCGCGCCAGCGACTGGTCCAGGCTCGCCAGGAGGTACTTGCGGGAGCCGCCGCCGCTGCCGTAGGGGCCGGGCCACATCTCGTAGCCCGCCTTGGTCGAGACGACGATCTCGTCGCGGTAGGCGCGGAAGTCCTCGCGCAGGATGCGGCCGAAGTTCAGCTCTGCCGCGCCCGCCGGCGGACCGTAGTTGTTGGCCAGGTCGAAGTGGGTGACGCCCAGATCGAAGGCGCGCCGCAGGATGGCCCTCTGGTTCTCCAGCGGCCGCGAGTCGCCGAAGTTCTGCCACAGCCCGAGCGAGACCTCGGGAAGCTGCAGACCGCTGCGCCCCGTGCGCCGGTAGGGCATCCGGCCGTCGTAGCGGTCGTCGCCGGCTCGGTGGACACCGGCGCTGGGGACGTCGAGTCGGGGTATGTCGTTCTCTCGCACCATGGGACCGATCATCCCACCGCACACGAGGTGTCCGCGCCCGCCGCCGCGGCATCGCGGGCGCGGACCGTGCGCTCGCCGGGGCCCGAGCGGCCCCCGGGCCCCGGCGAGCGGCCGATGTCCTGCTCAGCTACCGATGTCCTTGCCGCGGCCGTGCCAGATCGACACCACCGACGGGCGCGGGAACCCCTTGTGGTCGGGCCAGGTGCTCTCCGGGTCCGCGTAGCTGCCGCCGTCGCCGGGGTGCTGCGGTGCGATGAACACGGTCTTCTGGTCCTCGGTGATCAGCGGCCCGCAGCACTCGGCGCCGTTCGGGACCCGGGCGAACATCTTGAGGTGGCCCTTGTGCCGTCCCTCCACCGGAACGGCGAACAGACCGTCGTTGCCCCATGCCATGCCGTCGGTCGCGATCCACAGGTTGCCGTGCTCGTCGAAGGTCAGGTTGTCCGGCGAGGAGACCGCCGTGACCTTGGACTTGTCGAAACCGGAGAAGTAGGTGGCCGGGTCCTCGGGGTCGCCGCAGACGATCGGCACGTCCCAGCGGAACCTCGTTGCCGCTGCGTCGTTGTGCCGCTCGGTGATCTCCAGGATGTGGCCGTAGCGGTTGGGGCCGCGCGGGTTGGGCTCGTCGGCCTGGCCGGGCTCGCGCGCACTGTTGTTCGTCAGCGCGCAGTAGATCTTGCCGGTGGCCGGGCTGGCCTCGATGTCCTCGGGGCGGTCCATCTTGGTGGCGCCGGCCTTGTCGGCGGCCAGGCGGGTGTGCACCAGCACCTCGGCGACGGTGAAGCCCTCGACGAAGCTCTCCTTGTGGCTGGCGAGCGGTATCCACTCGCCCCAGCCGTCGAACGCGCCGTCGGACGGAAGCTTGCCGGACCCGTCGAACTCGTTCTCCGGGCTGTCGCCGCGCAGCTTGGCGGCGTAGAGCGTGCCCGAGTCGAGCACGCGGCCGTTTCCGCGCCGCGAGCCCCTGCGGTAAGGGTGCTCGCTGACGAACTTGTAGATGTAGTCGAACCGCTCGTCGTCGCCCATGTAGACCGCGACGCGGCCGTCGCGGGTGATGCGGATGTTGGCGCCCTCGTGCTTGATGCGGCCGAGCATGGTGCGCTTCTTGGGTGTGGAGTCCGGGTCGTAGGGGTCGATCTCCACCACGTAGCCGAAGCGGTTGGCCTCCTTGGGGTGTCGGGAGAGGTCGAAGCGCTCGTCGACCCGGTCGAAGCGGCGGTTGCCCGCGCGCGTGTCGCCCTCGGTGGCGATGCCGTAGCGGGCCAGCGCCGGCTTCGCGTCCTCGGGGGCGTTCTCGCCGCCGACGAAGTACTGGTTGTAGTTCTCCTCGCAGGTGAGGATCGTGCCCCAGGGGGTCGTGCCGCCGGCGCAGTTGTTCAGCATGCCGAGCACGCGGGTGCCCTCGGGGTCGGCGTCGGTGCGCAGCAGCTCGGCGCCGGCTGCGGGGCCGGTCAGCTCCATCGGCGTGGATGCCGTGATGCGGCGGTTGAAGCGGCGCCGGCCGCGGGAGAGCCGCCAGCCTCCCGTGCGCCTGCCTCTGCCGCGGCCCTTGCTCTCGAACTCGCGCCGGATCTCCACGATCGAACCGCCGTGGGCGGCCATGGCGATGCGGATCTGCTCGGGGTCGGCGTCGTTGCCGTCGGTGTAGCCCTCGAACATCAGGGCCTCGTTGGTGTACTCGTGGTTGACCCACAGCAGCCCGCGGTCGCGGCCCAGCGCCTGGAACGCGACGAAGTCGCAGTTGTAGCCGAACTGCTTGGCCTGGGCCTCGGCTCTCTGGGCGGTGAAGTCGAACTCCGGCGCATCGGGCAGGACCGGGTCGCCCCAGCGGACCACGACGCGCTGCTCGTAGCCGGCGGGGATCTCCACGGCGTCGCCGGTGCCCGGCTGAATGCCCTCGAACCCCAGGCGGGGGTTGCCGCGGCCTCGACCGCGGCTGTTGTCGGCCAGAGCTGGGGCGAAACCTCCCAGCCCGGCTGCGGCGGCGGTGGCGCCGGCGCCCACGGCGCCGGCGCGGAGCATGTTCCGGCGTGAGAGCGCTGTCGCGGCGACCTCGCCGAAGTACGTGTTGTCGCTGGTGTTGGGTGCGTCGTGGAAGCAGGCGTCCCCGCAGCGGAAGCGGCACGTCTGGCGGGACCGGCCTCCGCCGACCTGCCCGAGCAGCGGCAGCGAACGGCGATTGGGCGCGGATTGCGGCACTGGGTCCTCCTATGGCTCGCGGGGACAACCGTCGACCAGGGCGCGGAACGGTCGCGGACGCCGCGCCCGAACGGTGCGGGTACGGGCAGGTGGGAGGTGCCCGAACCTCCATGACCATGGCGGAGCCGTCGTTCGCCGGTGTGAATCCGCCGTGAATGGGCCGCCAACTCCTCGGCACACCTGACGCCCGCCCGCACCCCCGTACCGGCCTGCGGCGGGACGGCGGCAGGCGGACGCGCGGCGACGGGCGCCACCGGTCGGGTGCGGACACACGCGGCCGGCCCGCGCAGGCTGCCTGCGCAGCAACCGGACAAAGGTGCCCATACCCGCATCTCCTACCCGCTCGTGGAGCCGGTCCATCGCCGTGGACGCCCTCACCGCCGTGCAATACAGACACGCAAGTGACGGTAAGGGTACGGTCCGTAACGAGAGACATACCACCCCCACCTGCCTCACGAGAAGTCAACCCGCGTATTCTGTCCGTGGATATGACCTCAGAGGCTGTGAGGTTGGGCCCCACTGACCCCGCACACCGCACGAGACCGACCCGATGAGCGATCCCCTCGCGCCCGTGCCTCCCACGCGTCGTGACCCCGAGCGGGCACGAACGCCCCCGGCAAGGCGTCGCTCAACGTCACCGCGGCACGTTCGCGGCGCGGCGCGCCACAACGTCACAGGGGAGTGAGACCCGTATGCCCGACACCCCTACGGCGGGACCGCACGGCCTCACCGGCCCGCGTACCCCGCCGGTCCCAGCGGGCACCGCCAGCCCTTCGTCCACCGAACCGGCCCACACCATGGAAGAGCGCCAACCGCCAACGCCCTCCGGACCCGATGACCGCGGCCCGCTCGCGCGGCGCCGCTTCCCCGGGCTCGCCAGCCAGATCCACCACGCGCGCCGCTTCGTCGAACGGATGATGGCGCCCTCCCCGGAACTGACCACCGCGACTCTGCTCACCAGCGAACTCGCCACCAACGCCATCACCCACAGCGCTTCGGGCATGCCCGGCGGAAAGTTCGAGGTCGCCGTCGACCTCGCACAGGGCTGGGCCCGGGTGGAGGTCCGCGACCTCGGCAGCCCGGAGCAGCCCCAGGCCCAGCACCGCGATCCCTACGACGTCAGCGAGCACGGGCGCGGCCTCGATCTGGTCGATGCGCTCGCCTCGAAGTGGGGCGCCGAGTCGCGGCCCGACGGACTGGGCCGGCAGGTCTGGTTCGAGCTGATGTGGGACGAGGAGGCCGAAGACGGCGCACCGGCCGCAGCCGAGTGAGTGCCCGGCGGTCCGCATCAGCTGTCGGGGCCGCCGGGCGGAGCGACCGCGGGTGCGGCCCCGGTGGAGAGAGGGCGTGCCCTCGCCGCGCATGACGAAGGGCCTCCCGCTCAGGGAGACCCCCGTCGTCGTGGAATGAGTCGGCAGGTCGGGCAACTGGCTGGGCGAAAGCCCATGAACTAGGCGTCCTCCTCGGCGTCGGCAGAGGTGCTGGGCAGCCGGTACTTCTCGTAGAGCTCGCGCGCGTAGTCCTTGGCTTCCTGGGAGGGCTCGTCCCCGAGCTCCTCGCGGACGAGCTCGTCGAGTTCCGTGTCCTTGCGTTCCATATCTGCAGCTTGCCTTTCGTGGGGGCTCGATCACAAATCAGCGCTCCGAGAACCCCGACATGCACGTCATGCGGAGCGCCTACGCCGCAGGACGGCGGCGGGCGGCGGGCGAGCGGCGCGGAGCCTGCGCGAACCCGGCGCGCAGCGCCCTCCCGCCGCCTGTGGCACCGCGCCGCCGCACACGCGGCGGCCGCCGCGGAGAACCCCCCGCGGCGGCCGCTTTCCGTGCTCGGGCCGGGCCCGTGTTCCTCAGGCGGAGGAGGACCCGGAGTCGCCGTCGGCCGCCGCCGGCGCCGGCTCCTTGTCGTCCTGCTCGTCCGCCTTCTCCCGGCCCTCGGCGCGGGCCTTCTCCAGCGCCGCCTCGCGCTTGGCGCGGCGCCGCTGGGCGCGGCGCTCCTTGCGGCCCTCGGCCATCGTGTAGAGCACCGGGACCAGCACCAGCGTGAGCAGCGTCGACGTGATCAGACCGCCGATCACCACGATCGCCAGCGGCTGGGAGATGAAGGCCCCGCCGCCGGTGATGCCCAGCGCCATCGGCGTCAGCGCGCCGACGGTGGCCAGTGCGGTCATCAGGATGGGGCGCAGCCGGTGCCGCGACCCTTCCACGACCGCCTCGCGCAGCTCCATGCCGTCGTTGCGGTACTGGTTGACCAGGTCGATGAGCACGATGGCGTTGGTGACGACGATGCCGATCAGCATCAGCATGCCGATCATCGCCGCCAGGCCCATCGGCTGGCCGGTGGCCAGCAGCAGCCCGATCGAGCCGGTGGCCGCGAACGGGATCGACACCAGCAGGATCAGCGGCTGAATGAGGCTCTTGAAGGTCGCCACCATGATCAGGTACACGATGGCGATCGCGGCCAGCATGGCGATGCCCAGCTGGGTGAACGCCTCGCTCTGGTCGGAGCTGACGCCGCCGATCTGGGCGCTGGCACCTTCGGGCAGGTCCAGGTCGTTCAGCTTCTGGGTCAGCTCGGTCGAGACCGCGCCGAGGTCGTCGGCGGTCGGCGAGGCGCTGACGGTCGCGCTGCGGACGCCGTCGGAGCGGGTCAGCTCCGGCGCCTGCATGACCTTCTGCACGTCGGCGACCTTGTCCAGGCGGATCTCGTCACCGGTTCCGGTGGTCAGCTTGAGGTCCTCCAGGTCCCCGACACCGGCCGGCTTGGCGATGTCGCGCACCACCATGTCGTGCTGGGTGCCGTCGATCGTGGCGGTACCGACCTCGGAGCCGCTGAACGCCTGGGTGACGGCCTGGCCGATCGCTCCCTCGGTGAGGCCCTCCTCAGCGGCCTTCTCACCGTCGACGTCGACCTCCAGCGCCGGCTGGGAGGCGGCGATGCTGTTCTCGACGTCGGCGGCGCCGGGGATGTCGCGGACGGCGCCCTCCACCATTTCGGCGGCCTCGACCAGGGTCTCCCGGTCGTCGGCGCGGACGTCGACCTCCAACGCGGTGCCGCCGGCGGCACCGGCCGTCGCGACGCGCAGCTCGGTGTCGGTGTCGACGTCCTGCATGGCGTCGCGCAGCTTGTCCGACAGCCCTTCCTGCTCCAGCTCGGGGTCGGCGGTGACGGTGTAGGTGACGGTGTCGGCGCCGCCGCCCATCATCGCGGCCATGCCGCCTCCGCCGCTCCCGACGGAGGTCTGGTAGGACTCCACCCACGACAGGCTGTCGAGGGCCTCCTCGACCTTCTTCGCCTCGTCGTCGGCGGCGTTGAGCGAGGTGCCCTTGGCCAGCTCCTGGGTGACGGAGTAGGTGTTCTGCCCCTGGTTGCCCAGGAAGCTGGTCTGCAGGCTGCCGGCCGCGACGAAGGTGCCGACCAGGATCAGCACGGAGGCGGCCAGCGTGGTGATGCGGTGGCGGGTCGCCCAGCGGATGATCGGCAGGTACATGCGCTGCAGCGGGGTGCGCAGCTCGCGCTGGTGCTCCTCGGCCTTGATCCGCTCCAGTTGCTCGGGCGGGACGATGCGCGGGCGCATGAACCAGTAGGCCAGCACCGGGATGATCGTCAGCGACACCAGGAGCGAGGCGCCCAGGGCGAGGCTGACGGTGACCGCGAAGGGGCGGAACAGCTCACCGGTCTGCCCGCTGACGAAGCCGATCGGCAGGAACACCGCCATCGTCGTCAGCGTGGCCGAGGTGATGGCCGTGGCCACCTCCCGCACACCCGTGTAGACGGCGGTGAACTTCTCCTCGCCGTAGGCCATGTGCCGCTTGATGTTCTCCAGCACGACGATGGAGTCGTCGACCACGCGCCCGACCGCGACCGTGAGCGCGCCCAGGGTCAGCAGGTTGAGCGAGTAGCCGAACGCCTGCATGCCGAGCATCGCCACCAGCAGCGAGACCGGGATGGACACGGCCGTGACCAGGGTGGATCGGATCGACAGCAGGAACACCAGGATCACGACGATCGCGAAGAGCAGCCCCAGACCGCCCTCCTCGGCCATGGCCACGATGGAGTCGTTGATGTAGGGCGCCTGGTCGAAGACCACGGTGACCTCGGCGTCGTCGCCGAGCATGGGCTCGATGTCGTCCAGCGCCGAGGTGACCTCGTCGGAGATCTCGACGGTGTTGCCGTCGGGGGTCTTGGTGACCATCACGCCGAGGCTGGGGTTGCCGTCGGTGCGGGTGATGCTGGAGGCCTCGTCCATGCGCAGCTCGACGTCGGCGAGCTTGCCCAGGCGCATCGGATCGGCGCTGGGAGCAACGGCTCCGGCCGCACCCGCGGCCGCGCCCGCTCCGGCAGCCGCGCCGGCGCCCGTCCCGGCGCCCGCGGCGCCGCTCCCGCCGGCGGATGCGCCGGACGGTGTGACCCAGACGTCCTCGACCTCGTCGACCGACTGCAGCTTGCCGCCGGTGGTGACGGTCAGGGTCTCGCCGTCCTGGGTGATGTCGCCACCGGGGGTGAGTGTGCCGCTGGCCTGGAGCGCGCCGGTGAGGTCGGCGACGGTCAGGCCCTCGTCCTCTAGCTTGTCGTCCTTGGGCTCGATGACGACCGAGGACTCGCGGATGCCGGTGACCGTGGCCGCGCGCACGCCGTCGATGGACTCGAGCTCGGGCACGACCTGCTCCTTGAGCGGGTCGGCCAGGGCCTGCTCGTCGCCGTCGCCGGCGCCGGCGGCCAGCATGACGACGGGGATGTCGTCGGTGCCGAACGCGGTGACGGAGGGGTCGACGTCGTCGGGCAGCATCGGCTCGGCCTGGTCGACCGCCTGCTGGACGTCGCGCACGACGGCGTCGCTGTCGTCGCCGTAGTCGAACTCGGCGGTGACCTGCACCGATCCGGTGCTGGAGGTGGACGTGTAGCTGACGACGCCGGGGACGCCCTGCACCGCCTGCTCAAGCGGTTCTGCGACGTCGGTCTCGACCACCTCGGGTGAGGCGCCCTGGTACTGGGCGTTGACCATCACCATCGGAACCTCGATGGAGGGCATCAGCGCGCGCGGGGTGCTGACCGTCGCCAGCGCGCCGAAGACCAGGGCCGCCAGGGTGATGAGCAGGATGAGCGCCCGGTTGCCGAGGGAGATCCGTGCTAGTCGGTTCACGCCGTCCCCCTAACCCGCTGCGCGCCCGCTCGTGGGAATGGGCCGGATGGGACGCCAAGAGGGCACTTGGCAGATTGGGACATGAGAGTCGTTACTCCTCGAAGAATGGCTTCTCGCGCTGCAAACGGCACCGCTGCGACGAGCGGTAGACGAACGAACTGCCGTGCGGACGTCGGCACGGGGGAGCCGCACGGGGTACTGCCGGGCACGCTGCAAACACGATACTTCGCGAGTCGGGGCGAAATCCCCAGGAGCGTGCCGAGATCAGGTGGTTGTCAGGGACGTGTCAGGGGTCTATCAGGGTCGCTACGCTGCCGGTCCTCCGCTGTGAGCGGCGCCGAAGCGGCGTGCGGCCGGAGGCGGCGGCCGCGGCGCGCTGCACGGGGCGGTGCCGGGCCGCATCCGGCCACACGGCGGCTGCCCCGGGCCGACCGCATTTCGCGGTCGGGCGCGGGCCGGGCGGTGGCGGTGGCTCCGGTCGGCGAGGGCAGACGGGGCGACGGGCCGGGCGCGGGGATTGCTCAGCCGGCGGGGACCGGAGTGTGCTCTCCCGGCGGCACGTGCTCGGCGGCCACGCCCCACACAACGCGCAGCAGGTCGTCGAGGGCGTGTGCGAGGGAGTCGTCGACCAGCTCGTAGCTGACCTGGCGACCGCGCGCGGTGGTGGTCACCAGGCCGCACTCGCGCAGGCAGGCCAGGTGGTTGGACACGTTCTGCCGGGTAAGCCCCAGATGCTCGGCGAGGTGGGCCGGGTAGTCGGGTCCGTCGAGGAGGGCGAGCAGGAGGCGGCAGCGGGTGGGGTCGGCCAGCGCACGGCCCAGGCGCTGGATCGCGGCGAGGCGCTGCTCGGAGGTCAACATGAAAACCATTTTACAGCATTTGCTGTATTGACAGCCTAGGCTGTATAAACAGTGAGGACTGAACAGTCCCCGCGCCTGCGCCGCGGCCGCCAGCGCGGCGCAGGCAGGGGCCGAGACGAGCGGGGAGCCGGGATGGGCATGGGCCACGGGCACGGGCACGGGCACGGGCACGGGCACGGCGACACCACCGCCGCCACCGCCAACCGCGGCCGCCTGGCGATCGCGCTGGCGCTGATGCTGTCGGTCGCCGGCGTGCAGGTCGCCGGAGCGGCCGCGTCGGGGAGCCTGGCGCTGCTCGCCGACGCCGGGCACACCGTCACCGACTCCTTCGGCGTCGCACTTGCGCTGGTCGCCGTGTGGATCGCCAATCGCCCCCCCAACGCGGAGCGCACGTTCGGACTGCAACGGGCGGAGGTGCTGGCCGCCGCGGTGAATGCGCTGACCCTGTTCGCGCTCTGCGCCTTCGTTGCCTACGAGGCGGTGCGGCGGATGCTCGACCCCCAGCCGGTGGCGGGCCCGTGGATGGTCGCGGTCGCCTGCATCGGCCTGGCGGCCAACATCGCCGCGCTGCTGGTGCTGCGCGGCGGCCAGAGGGCGAGCCTGAACGTGCGCGGCGCCTATCTGGAGGTGATGGGCGACGCGCTGGCCTCGGTCGGCGTCGTGATCGGCGGCGCGGTCATCTGGCTGACCGGCTGGGAGCAGGCCGACTCGCTGATCTCCCTGGGCATCGCGGCCTTCATCGTCCCCCGCGCCTGGGGCCTGCTGCGCGAAGCCGTGCACGTGCTGCTGGAGTCCACACCGCGCCACGTGGACCTGGAAGAGGTGCGCGAGCACCTGATGCGCCAGGCGGGCGTCATCGACGTGCACGACCTGCACGCCTGGACGATCACCTCGGGAATCCCGGTGATGTCGGCGCACGTGGTGGTCGAGAAGCACCGCCTCGCCGACGCCGGCCGCCTCCTCGACGACCTGCACGCGTGTCTGTCCGGGCACTTCGACGTCGAGCACTCCACACTGCAGTTGGAGCCCGACGGCCACGTGGACCACGAGGGCGCCCGCCACGCGTGACACACATCACGCGTTCGCGGCGCCGGACACGAGCGGCGGGTGCGGTAGGCACCAGGAAAACCGGAGCTAACGCCTCTGACCTGGACAAAACGCCAAAATATCTGGCAAAGTCAGCGCTCGGGCTCGGGCGATCTTGATCGTGCGCCTCATGGCAATACATCGGCGACCTTGCGCATCGGGAGTGTGCCGAGGCCCGCGGTCGGCGAAGTAGACGGCGTGAACAGCGTGACGAGAGGTTCGAGCCAGCCTGTGGGGGAGACGCGACACATGACCAACCGCCTGAGAGGGATCGCCGACGCCCTGCGCGAGGACGTCGTCAGCGGATTCCTCCTTATAGCCGGCGCCGTGGTCGCCCTGATCTGGGCAAACTCCCCCTGGGGACATTCCTACGAGGTCATCCGCACCATCACCTTCGGACCCGAGAGCCTGCACCTGCACCTCTCGGTCGAGGAGTGGGCCGCCGACGGGCTTCTGGCCGTCTTCTTCTTCGTCGTCGGCAACGAGCTCAAGCAGGAGTTCGTCCACGGCGAGCTGCGCAACCCCCGCCGGGCGATGCTTCCCATCGTCGCCGCGCTGTGCGGCATGGTCGTGCCCGCGACGATCTATGCCCTGATCAACATCGGGCAGGGCGACGCGCTGCGCGGCTGGGGAATCCCCATGGCCACCGACATCGCCTTCGCCGTGGCCATCCTGGCGGTGATCGGCCGGTTCCTGCCGCCGGCGCTGCGCACGTTCCTGCTGACCCTGGCCATCGTCGACGACCTCGGCGCCATCGTCGTCATCGCCGTGTTCTACACCGACCACCTGTCCTTCGCGCCGCTGCTGGGGGCCATCGCCCTGCTCGCCGTCTTCGGCTACCTGCAGCGCGGGCGCGGAGCCGCCGCCGCACTCGACCGCTCGCCGCTGCCCGGCTGGGCCGTCTACCTGCCGCTCGCCGTCGCCATCTGGGCCCTGATGCACGCCAGCGGCGTGCACGCGACCATCGCCGGGGTCGCCATGGGCATGCTCATGCGCACCGTCGAACTGCCCGGGGAGACCGGCGACCCCAGCCACCGCGCCGAGCACGCCATCCGGCCGTGGTCCTCCAGCCTCGTGCTGCCGGTCTTCGCGCTGATGTCGGCGGGGGTGGCCTTCACCGGGCTGGACGCGATCTTCACCGACACCGCGGCCGTGGGAATCATCGTCGGGCTGGTCGCCGGCAAGCTCATCGGCATCTTCGGCGGGGCCTGGGTCACCACCAAGATCACCAGCGCCGAGCTGAACCCGTCGCTGCGCTGGGTCGACATCTGCGGCATGTCGCTGCTGGCCGGCATCGGCTTCACGGTGTCGCTGCTGATCACCGAACTGTCCTTCTCCGACCATCAGCACATGCTGGAGGACGCCAAGGCCGGCGTGCTGATCGCGTCGCTGATCGCCACCGTGCTGGCGGCCGCCGTGCTGGGTGTGCGCAACGCGCAGTACCGCAGACACGGTCCGCCGGCGAAACGCAGCACCGGCTCTCCGGGCGGCGGAGCCCGATGAGCGCTCCGACCGGGCCCGGCGCGACACGCCGCGCCGGGCTTGCCTAGGCGAACACGTACGCGGAGCGGTTGGATGGAGACGCACACCGGTGGCGGCACACCGCGCCCCGAGAGACCGGGGCCTCGCCACTGCCGCCCGCGGCGGGCTCCCCCGCCCGCCCGCCGAAGCCCCCGAGGCGGTACAACGGGACCACGATGCACGTGAACACGCCAGGACGGGGCTCGCACCTTCGCAGCCGGCTGTCCCGCAGGCTGCGGCGCCTGCCCCGCCCCCGGATGCCGCACGACCTGCGCAACGTCCTCTGGGCGAGTCCCGCGCGGCTGTTCGTCGTCCTGTTCGTCGTGGTCGACCTGGCCGGCGCCGCCCTGCTGATGCTCCCGGTCGCCCACGCCGAAGGCTCCGGGCTCACCCCGGTCGAGGCGGTGTTCACCTCCACGACGGCGCTGGCCGTCTGCGGCCTGTCGGTCATCGGGATCGGCTCGGAGCTGACGGTGTTCGGCCAGGTGGTGGTCGCCGTACTGATCCAGGCCGGCGGCATCGGCATCATGACCCTGGCCTCGGTGCTGGGCGTGGTGGTCATCCACCGGTTCGGACTGCGCCTGCAACTGGGCGTGCAGGCCGAGACCCGCAGCCTGCAGGTGGGCGACGTCCGCGGCATCGTCATGCGGGTGGTGCGCGCCAGCCTGGTGTGCGAAGCGCTGCTCGCGGCGGTCCTCGTACCCCGGATGTGGCTCGGCCACGGGATACCGCTCGGCGAGGCGCTCTACAGCGGGCTCTTCCACGCGATCTCGGCCTTCAACAACGCCGGGCTCTCGCTCTACGACGCCAGCCTGACCCGCTTCTCCGGCGACGCGCTCATCCTGCTGCCGGTGGCGCTGGCGACCATCCTGGGCGGCCTGGGCTTCCCGGTGCTCCTGGAGCTGCGCCGCCACCTGGCGAGTCCGCGCGCCTGGAACCTGCACACCAAGCTCACTGTGAGCACCTCGCTGCCGCTGTTCGCCGCCGGCATCGTGGCGATCACGGTCCTGGAGTGGTCCAACCCCGCGACCCTCGGGCCGCTGAGCACCTCCGCCAAGCTCGTCGACGGCGCTTTCCACGGCGTCATGCCGCGCAGCGGAGGCTTCAACACGCTCGACGTGGGCGGGATGGACCAGTCGACGCTGCTGGTCACCGTGATGCTGATGTTCGTGGGCAACGGCAGCGCCGGTACCGCCGGCGGCATCAAGGTGGCCACCCTGGCGGTGATCTTCCTGATCGTGTGGTCGGAGATCCGCGGCCACCCCAACGTGCACGTCTTCGGCCGCCGGTTGTCGCCCGGAGTGATCCGCGAAGCGCTGAGCCTGCTGTTCCTGTCGATGACGGTGGTCGTGGCCTCCACCGTCGCTCTGCTGGTGGCGACGCCCTTCCAGCTCGACCAGGTGCTTTTCGAGGTAGTCTCGGCTTCCGGGGTGGTAGGGCTGTCGACCGGCATCACCGGCGACCTGCCCGAGCCGGCCCAACTGCTGCTCGTCGTGCTCATGCTGGCCGGCCGCATCGGTCCCATCACGTTCGCCTCGGCGCTGGCCCTGCGCGAGCACACGCGGCGCTACGACCTTCCGGAGTCGCGGCCGATCATCGGTTGATCCAGGCCCTTCACCGCGAGGGGCGCACCTGAGGAGGCGGAGAAGAAAGTGCAGCGCAGCAGGCCCCACGACAAGCGCGTCCTGGTGATCGGCCTGGGGCGGTTCGGCAGCTCCCTGGCGCTGGAGCTGGTCGCCCACGGCTGGGAGGTCCTGGGCATGGACTCCAACCCCCGGCTGGTGCAGGCGTTCTCGGAGTCGCTCACCCATACCGTCGTCGCCGACGCCACCGACGACGAGGCGTTGCGCCAGATCGGCGCGCACGAGTTCACCCGCGCCGTCGTGGCCATAGGAACCCACCTGGAGGAGAGCATCCTCGCCTCCTCCCTGCTGGTCGACATGGGGGTGCCGCACATCTGGGCGAAGGCCACCAGCCGCCGCCACGGACGCATCCTCCAGCAGATCGGCGCCCACCACGTGGTGCTGCCCGAGCACGACATGGGCGAGCGGGTTGCCCACCTGGTCTCGGGGCGGATGCTCGACTACGTCGAGATCGAGGAGGACTTCGCCCTGGGCAAGACCCGCGCCCCCCGCGAGATGATCGGCCGCAAGCTCGGCGAGACCAGGGTGCGCACCAAGCACGGCATCACCGTGGTGTGCATCAAGCGCCACGGCGAGCAGTTCACCTACGCCACCGCCGAGACGGTCCCGCAGAAAGGCGACGTGATCGTGGTGGCCGGCAGGACCAACGACGTGGAGAGGTTCGCCGAGATCGCCTAGCGCGTCCGGTCCGTCCCCAATGCCGGCCCGACGGTTGCGGCCGCGCGTGGCCGCCCGGCAGCCCAGGCCTCCGAGGCGCCTCTCCCGGCGGCGCAGCCGCCCGACCCGCCGATGATCTTGGACAAAGCCCTTCAAACAACCCGAATTGACAACCATTTTCATTGTCCTCATGATTAAGCCATGGGACGACGGAGCTATGTCAAGGCGGCCGCGGCGTGCGCGGTCGGGGTACTCGCGGCCTCCGGCTGCGGTGGCGGCGGCCAGGAAGCCGACTCGGGCGACCGGCTGAGCGTGGTCACGGGCGTCTATCCGCTGCAGTGGCTGGCCTCCCAGGTCGGCGGCGACCACGTCGGCGTCGAGAACCTGGCCGGTGCGGGCACCGATCCCCACGAGCTGGAGCTCGCGCCGCGCCAGATCGGCGGGCTGCAGCCGGCCGTCGACGACGCCGTCTCCTCACAGGGCGGCGACAACGCGCTCGACGTCGCCGACCTGGTCGAGCTGCGGACGCTGGAGCAGAACGCCGGCTCGTCCGGACACGACCACGGGGAGGGCGGACACGGGGAACCCGGCGGCGAGAGCGGCCACGACCACGAAGAGTCCGGCCACGAGGAACCCGGCGGCGAGGACGGCCACGACCACGGCGCCTCCGACCCGCACATGTGGCTCGACACGGAGCGCTTGACCGCGGCTGCCGAGGGCCTGGCCGACCGCCTCAGCGAGATCGACCCCGACCACGCCTCGGACTACGCCGCCAACGCGGAGGCGGTCACCGGCACGCTCGGCTCCATCGACACCGAGTACTCCGAGGGCCTGGCCGAGTGCGCGAGCCGCGACATCGTCGTCAGCCATAGCGCGTTCGGCTACCTGGCCCACCGCTACGACCTGCACCAGATCAGCCCCACCGGGACGGACCCCCACTCCGAGCCGACCCCCGCGCGCCTGGCCGAGGTCGCCGAGACCGTGCGCGAGCACGACATCGGCACCGTGTTCACCGAGCCCCTGGGCGACGCCGACGCAGCCGAGACGATCGCGTCGGAGACCGGCGCGAAGACGGCGGTACTCGACCCGGTCGAGGGCGTCGCCGAGACGTCGCCGGGCGACGACTACCCCTCCATCATGCGCGCCAACCTGCAGACCCTCACCGAGGCGCTCGACTGCTCCTGACGCGAGCCGCGCCCGCACCTCTGCGCACAACGACGCCGACGGCCCGGAGATCCCCCATGCGGGGACTCCGGGCCGTCGGCGTCCGCACGCCCTTTGACCACCAGAAAGGTACCCCCTGGGGGCGGACAGGAGAGTGCACGTGCGCTATCCTGCTCAAAGTACGGTGCTAATGCACGTGCATCGGACAGTGCATCGGCCTGTGCATCAATTCAGCTCCGCAGAGAATCAAGGAGTCTCCATGAGCGCCTACAACGGCATCGCGGCCACCGAGCTCCAGAACGTCGCCTGGCAGAAGAGCCGGCGCAGCAACTCCCAGGGAGCCTGCGTCGAGATGGCACGACTGACCGACGGTTCCATCGCCGTGCGCAATTCCCGTTTCCCCGACGGCCCCGCGCTGCTGTATACCCAGGCCGAGATCGACGCCCTCATCGGCGGCGCCAAGGACGGCGACTTCGACAACCTCGTCAGCTGACCCACTCGCGGCCGGTCTCGTGCGCGCTCCGGCGCCGACTCGGCGACCGGCGCAGAACCCGCGGAGCCCCGCTCCCTGCGGCCTGATCGGCCGCAGGGAGCGGGGCTTCGCGCATCGGCCCCTCGGCCCGCGCGCGAACCTATGTGGACCAACGACACCCCCGAACACGTCGGGCCCGGCGGTGCGCGCGTCGCACGCCTCCTGCCAGGCCGGGCGCCGGAGTCGAGGGCGGTACGCAGGTAGGCCCAGGTGAGCCGCTGGACCGCGGCCGGCCTCCGGGATCCTCGTCCGCGGTCTCGGCGGAGTCGCATCCTGCGGGCCGTCGCATCGTCTGCGGATCGGGCTCGGGAGGCGAACGGCTGCGTGCGGGGGTGGGGGCGGCGGTGGGGGCGGGCGGATGGGACGCCGACCGGTGGGACGCTAGTCGAGGTCGTCGATCATGCCCTTGAGGATGTCCCTCGTGTAGGTGGGCGGCTGGGCGATTACGCTCAGCTTCTCCATCGCCATGGTGTAGGCGTCGATCTCCGTCCGGCGGTCCAGGCACATCGACCCGGTGAGCTGCTCCAGGTAGATGATGTCGGACAGGCCGAAGTCGGGATAGCGCAGGATCGTGAACGACCCCGCTTCGGCGGCGTGCGCGCCCGCGCTGAAGGGCACGATCTGCACGGTGATGTTGCGGCGGTCGCTCAGCTCGATCAGCCGCTCCAGTTGGCCGCGCATGACATCGGGCCCGCCGACGGGGCGGCGCACCGCGGCCTCGTCGATGATCGCCCACAGCCGGCATCCGCCGTCCTCGATGTGGCGCTGGCGCCGCATCCGCACCGCCACGCGATCCTCCAGCAGCGGGTCGGGGATCGAGCGCCCGGCCGAGATCACCGCGCGGGCGTAGTCCTCCGTCTGCAGCATGCCGGGCACGAACTGCGCCTCGTAGACCCGGATCCGGGTAGCGGCCTCCTCCAGGCCCACATAGACCTGGAACCAGTTGGGCAGGGAGTCGCCGTACTCCTGCCACCAACCGGGCTTCTTGGACTCGCGCGCCAGGCGGACCATGGTCTGCACCTGGTCCTTGTCGGTCACGCCGTATAACTTCAGCAGGTCCTCGACGTCGCGGACCTTGAAGCCGACCCGCCCCAGTTCCATCCGGCTGATCTTGGACTCCGAACCGCGGATGTAGTGGCCCGCTTCGCCGCGGGTCAGCCCGCGCGCCTCGCGGTACTTGCGCAGTTCGGATCCGAGCAGCATTCGGCGGACTGTGGGACCGCTCCCCCGCTTCAGACGAGCTATGTCCACAGCCGCTGCCTCCCTACTCATCGCTCCCCGCGACCCGACCGGTGTTCAGGGGTCGCCGCGTCGCGCGGAACATCCACGCACGCACCACGATATCGCCGATCCCGGCGCCGACTCGATGGGCCGCAACGGGAATCCGCGATGATTACCGGCGCGTGCACGATGTACCGGCTCCCCTCCGCGCGCCGGGAGCGCCGCAGGCGAGGACGCCTCAGCCGAAACGCGCCCAGACGTGCTTTCCGGCGGGCAGAACGGGAAGAACACCCCATCCACTGCAAAATGACGCGACAAGGTGCAAACCACGCCCGCACTCGAACCTGAAGTCGGGGTCGCGCCGCTCGGGCATCCGGTCGCTGAGATCCCGTACCGCGCAGACCAGCTCGCCTCCGCGCCGCAGCATACTCAACCGGATCGGGTCGTCGGTGCCGGCAGCGGGGTGGACGCGACGGCCGTGCCGCAACGCGTTGGTGACGAGCTCGGAGACGACGAGCTCGACGTCGGCGGCGCGCTCGGGCATGTGCCACTCCCCGAGGACGCCGGCGCAGAGGCCCCTCGCCACACCCGCCGCGCCCGGCTGCGCGTCCAGGCTCCAGGACAGCGCGTCGGCGCGGGAGGGGAGGGCCGCCGAGGCGTGCAGCGACCCGCTCAGCAGGGCGGAGGTCCACCATGCTCTCGGCGACGGAGCCGAGACCGCCCCCGGACGCTCCCCGTTGCCGAGTCTTCCCATTGATTCGCGGGCTGGCTGTCCGGTCACCGCGATCCCCTCGCAGTCGTCTATATCGGGTTCCCGGCCGGAGCGCCGGCTCGCGAAACCTCCTTGCGTGCGCACGCGCATGAGCCATATGCACGTGCATTCTCCGCTTGCACGCATCCTAGGACACCGACGGGGCGCACATCAGAGAAAGCGGGGACTTCGGCCCACACTTTTCTCAGGTGTTCCGGCGGCGGTGCGCACACCTGCGAGAACACCGGGGCGCGCAGGGAGGAGGGACGGTTCCCGGGCGGCACTCGCGGCGCGTCGCGAGCGTCCGCACGCGGCGGGAGGCCGCTCGCGACGGGGGGTTCCGGACAGCGGCGGCGGAGGCTGCGGCCCACGGAGCGGCGAGGAGGAGGGGCGAGCGGTCGGCGGGACTCAGACGGCCGGCAGGGTGCTGTGGACGCGGTCGGGGTAGTCCGTGATGATCCCGTCGACGCCGTCGCGGATGAGCCGGCGGATCGCCTGGTGGTTGTTGGCGGTCCAGCCGAACATCGACAGCCCCTGGGCGTGCGCGTGGCGCACATAGGGCGCCGAGACGCGCAGGTGGTGCGGGTTGATCAGGCGCGCGTACTGGGCGATCCGGCGAAGCCCGTAGCGGCCGTAGGTCTTGCCCAGCGCCGCGGTGTGCAGGCCGGGGACGTCGCCGGCCATCGCGCGCAGCGTGACCCAGTCGAAGCTCTGCAGGATGAGACGTCCTTCGGCGCCGGCCTCCCCCCAGTGGTGGTCGGCGCGCAGCTCCTGCGCCAGCCGGTGGGCCATCGAGCGGTCGCGGCGCTGCACCTTCAGCTCGACCAGGGCGCCGAGCCGCTCGTCGCGCAGGACCCCAAGGCACTCCTGAAGTGTTGGCACGCGCTCGCCGGCGAACTCCGGGCCGAACCAGGAGCCGGCGTCCAGGCGGCGGATCTCGGCCAGGGTGAAGTCGCCGACATGCCAGCTGCGGCGCCGGGGGAACACCTCGGCGACGTCGGTGGTGCGGCGCAGAGAGGAGTCGTGCAGAACCACGAAGGCGCCGTCGGCGGTCTGGCGCACGTCGATCTCGGCCATGTCGGCACCGCGCTCGCGGGCCGCCCGCAGAGCCGCGAGTGTGTTCTCGGGCGCGTACGCCGACGCACCGCGGTGGGCGACGACGATCACGCCCGCCACCTCCGCCCGCCGGGGGCGGCCATCAGGGCCGGCGCGGAGTCCCGCACGGCCGGACCGGACAACGCGCGCCGTGTCCGCACCGGGGTGCCGGCGAGCGACATGGCCACCGCCTCTTTCCACTCGGTCCTGGTGGGGCCTTCCTCCAGCCTCACCCCTCCCGGCCAATTGCGCATGGCCGCGGAGTGATCGCCCGGTGGAGCGCGCCGGGCGGTCGCCCGGGGGCGCGGAGGTAGGCCGGTCACGCGCCGCGGGCGGCTTCACAGCGTCACACTACAGCCGCCGACGGCCGAATCCCGACTACCTCGCGTAGTGGCCGGGTGCCCCCACCCGGGAGGTGGTACCAGCACCCCCGTCCGCGGGAGTGCCGGCGCCACGGGGGTCTCACCGCAGTCCGCTCGCGGGCAGTCCGTAGAAGTCGCGCGCGTTCGCGCCGAACGCCGCCTCGGCGGCCGCGGGCGGCAGCGTTTCGGCGATGACCTTCAGGTCGGCGGGGTCGAACGGGCGCGGCGCGCGGGTGCCGGGCAGGTCGGTGCCCGCCATCAGAGCCCCGGGGTTGACCTCGGCGACGGCGCGCAGTGCGGCGGCCACGTCCAGATCGCCGCGACCGAATCCGGTCGCCTTGACCCGCGCGCCCGATCCCACCAGGGCCAGCAGCGCGGGCAGGCCCGCGGCGGAGAGCCCGAGGTGGTCGATGCTGATGCGGGGCAGCGGCGCGACGCGCGGTGCCAGCGCGCGAAGATCGCGGGAGTCGACGTAGATCTCGGTGGGCCAGTTGAGCAGCTCGGCGGCGCGCCGGCCCAGTTGCACCAGGGAGTCGAGGTCGTCGACGGCGCCGCGGTACAGGTTGAGCCGCAGCGCGCGCACCCCCGCGGCGTGCAGGTCGCGCAGATGGGAGTCGGAGGTGTCGGGCGGCAGCTGCGCCACGCCGACGTAGGCCGGCCCCAGTTCCCGCAGCGCGGCCACCAGGTGGTCCTGGCCGGTTCCGGAGAAGGACCCGGCCACGACGGCGCCGCCGGTGAAACCGAGCTCCCGCGTGCACTCCCGGTAGTCGGCGACGGAGAAGGGCTCCGGCCGGTAGCCGGAGTTTCCGGGCAGCGCGAAGCGGTGGTCGATGATGTGGAGGTGGGCGTCGAACAACGCCATTGCCCTCGATTCGGCCGGGAGCACGGACTTCCGCACAGCGGGGTTCGGGCCGGAGCGCGCTGTGCGGTCGGCTCGGCCCGGCGACCACGCTAGTGCCTTGGGTGCCCTGCGTGGGCGGGCGCACCCCGCCCCTGCGGGGACCGGCCGGCCTTTGCGCAGGCCGACGGACCGCAGCACGCCGTCCGACCTGCACACCACCCCACATACCACCCAGTCGGTATGAAGCCGATAGTATCTGCTCGATGTGTCCCGGACCACTCAATCGGAGGTAGCAATGGCAGAGACCCCACGTGTCGCGATCGTCACCGGAGGCGCCCGCGGCATCGGAGCCGCCACGGCGCGCAGGCTGGCCGCCGACGGGCGCGCCGTCGCCGTCGTCGACCTGAAGGAGAGCGACGCGCAGGGCGCCGTCGACCTGATCACGGCTGACGGCGGGAAGGCGGTCGCCGTCGGCGCCGACGTCAGCGACGCCGACCAGGTGGCGGCCGCCGTCTCCCAGGTCGCCGAGCGGCTCGGGCCACCGCAGATCCTGGTGAACAACGCCGGCGTGATCCGGGACAACCTGCTGTTCAAGATGTCCGATGACGACTGGGACACCGTGATGAACGTGCACCTGCGCGGAAGTTTCCTGATGTCGCGCGCCGCCCAGGAGCACATGACCTCCCAGGGGTGGGGCCGCATCGTCTCTCTGTCGAGCACCTCGGCGCTGGGCAACCGCGGCCAGGCCAACTACTCCACGGCCAAGGCCGGCCTGCAGGGCCTCACCAAGACCCTGGCGATCGAGCTCGGCAAGTTCGGCGTCACCGCCAACGCCGTGGCGCCCGGCTTCATCGAGACCGACATGACCAAGGCGACGGCGGAGCGCGTGGGCATGGACTTCGAGGAGTTCAAGGCCGCGGCCGCCGCCCAGATCCCGGTGCGCCGCGCCGGGCGCCCCGAGGACATCGCCGCCACCGTCTCCTTCCTCGCCGGCGAGGAGGCCGGCTTCGTCTCCGGCCAGGTCGTCTACGTCGCCGGCGGACCGCGCGACTGACCGGTCCCACCCTCTCCCGCCCGCCACCTGCCCGAAACGGAGATTCCATGACCACTGCTCCAGCGGGGGCGTCGCTCGACGCCCCCGCACTGCGTCGGCGCGTCGCCGACTTCGTCGCCCGAAACGATCCGCAGACCACCGACCAGCGCGACTTCCTGGCCGCGCGCTTCGACGCCGGCCTCGCGTGGGTGCACTTTCCCGAGGGCGAGGGCGGCCTCGGAGCGCCGCGCGCGCTGCAGCCCGTCGTCGACCGCGAGTTCGAGCGCCTGGGATTCACCCCCGAGGGCCGCGAGGGACTGGTCATCGGCCTGGGCATGGCCGCTCCGACCCTCCTCGCGTTCGGCACCCCCGAGCAGCGCGCGCGCTACCTCAAGCCGCTCTACACCGGAGAGGAGATCTGGTGCCAGCTCTTCAGCGAGCCCGGCGCCGGCTCCGACCTGGCGGCGCTGGGCACCCGGGCGGTGCGCGACGGCGACGCCTGGACGGTCGACGGACAGAAGGTGTGGACCTCGCTGGCCCACCGCGCCGACTTCGCCATCCTGGTCGCCCGCACCGACCCTGATGTGCCCAAGCACAAGGGGATCACCTACTTCGTCTGCGACATGGCCGCCGAGGGCGTGGACGTGCGCGCGCTGCGCCAGATCACCGGTGAGGCGGAGTTCAACGAGGTCTACCTGAACGGTGTGCGCGTCCCCGACTCCCAGCGGCTCGGCGGTGAGGGCGAGGGCTGGCGCGTCGCCCAGACCACGCTGATGAACGAACGCGTCTCCATCGGCGGCCACCCGGAGCCGCGCGAGGGCGGGCTCATCGGGGCGGTGGCGCGGATCTGGCGCGAGCGTCCCGAGGCGCGCACGCCCGGCCTGCACGACGCGCTGCTGCGGCTGTGGGTGGAGGCCGAGGCGGCGCGGCTGACCAAGGAGCGGCTGCGCCAGCAGCTCGCGGTCGGCCAGCCCGGCCCGGAGGGCTCGGCGGCCAAGTTCTCCTTCTCCCGGCTCAACCAGGAGATCTCCGGACTGGAGCTGGAGATGCTCGGCGGCGAGGGGCTGACCTACGACGACTGGACGTTCCGCCGTCCCGAGGGCGTCGAGTTCGCCAAGCGCTCAGCCGGATTCCACTACCTGCGCAGCAAGGGCAACTCCATCGAGGGCGGAACCTCCGAGATCCTGCGCAACATCATCGCCGAACGGGTCCTGGGCCTTCCGCCCGAGCCCCGCGTGGACAAGGACGTGGCATGGAAGGACCTGCCCAAGTGAGGCCGCACGGTACGGAGACGACGGCAGCGCGCCACGCGCGCGCGGACCGGGGGGCGCGATGAGCGAGAACCGGCTCGACCTTCTCTACAGCGAGGTCGAAGAGGAGCTGAGGGCGAGCGTCCGCTCGCTGCTGGAGGACAAGAGCCCGCCCGAGGCGGTGCTCGCGCGTGTCGAGGGCGACGAGGTCCTCGACACGGCGCTGTGGAAGGAGCTGGTCGGCATCGGCGTCGCCGGCCTGCCCGTACCCGAGGATCTGGGCGGCGCCGGAGCGAGCCTGCGCGAGAGCGCGGTGGTCGCCGAAGAGCTGGGGCGCGGCGTGGCGCCGGTGCCCTTCATGGGCAGCGCGGTGCTGGCGACCGCGGCCCTGCTGGAGGCCGGGGACCGGGCGGAGCCGGACCTGGGCGGGCTGGCCGGCGGCGACGCCACCGCCGCGCTCGTTGTCCCCTTCGCGAGCGTGCCGGGCTCCGCCTTCCCCGAGACAGTGCGCGAGCAGGGCGGAGTGCTGCAGGGCGCGGTTCGCGGTGTCGTCGACGCGACGACCGCCGACACGCTGGTCGTGCCGGCCGTGGGCGAGCAGGGGCCGGGGCTCTACGTGGTGCCGGCCGAGCGGGCGCGGGTCGAGCGGGTGGTCACCCTCGACCTGACCCGCCCGCTGGCCGACGTGGTGCTGGAAGGCGCCGAGGGCCGACGCGTGGCCGCGGGCTCCGACGCCGAGCGGGCACTGCGCCGCGCGCTGGTGACCGGTGCGGCGCTGCTGTCGGCCGAGCAGCTGGGCGTCGCCCAGTGGGCGCTGGACGCCACGGTCGACTACACGAAGACCCGCACCCAGTTCGGCCGCCCGATCGGCTCGTTCCAGGCGATCAAGCACCGGCTCGCCGACCTGTGGGTGGAGATCTCCCAGGCGCGCGCGGTGGTGCGCAGCGCGGCCAGCGCGGCTGCGGCCGTACACGAGCCCGGCGCCGGTGCCGCGGAGGCGGCCGAGGCCGAGGTGCACGCCTCGCTCACGCAGGCGTTCGTCTCCGGTGTGGCGGTCAAGGCCGCGGAGGAGGCGCTGCAGCTGCACGGCGGCATCGGCTTCACTTGGGAGCACCCGCTGCACCTGTACCTCAAGCGGGCCAAGAGCGACGCGATCGCACTGGGCACGGCCGACCGGCACCGGTTGGCGCTGTCGGACCTGGTCGACCTTCCGGCGCCGACCGGCTGAGGCGGCCCTCGAGGAACCCGTCAGGGGGTGCCGGCCGGTGCGCCGGCCGGCACCCGCTGCGCCTTCCCGGGCGCTCCATGGAGCGCACCGGGACCGGGCGGAGGGCTCGTCGGGGCGGCACACCACCGCCGATCTTGTAGCCATCGTCACTGGAAATCGTTTACCTTCACGATGGCTACAAGATCGGCGGGGTTGGGGCCTGGGGACCGGCGATCATCCGGTCGCCCCGCAGTCCTCCGCAGCGGCCGCGGCCTTGGCGATGCGCTCGGCCGCAGTGTCGACGTCGGCCTCGGAGAGGTCCAGGTGGACGACCAGGCGGATGCGGTCCTCCCCCATCGGCACGCAGCCGACCCCTTCGCGGGTGAAGAGCTCCGCGAACTCCTGGGCGCGGCCGGCGGGAGTGTCGACCAAGACCATGTTGGTGCGCGCCCGTGCGCCCAGCGGCGCGGTCCCGGAGATGCGCTCGGCGAGGCGCCGCGCGCGCTCGTGGTCCTCGGCGAGCCGGTCGACGTGGTTGCGCAGCGCGTAGAGCGCGCCGGCGGCGACGATTCCGGCCTGGCGCATGCCGCCGCCCAGCAGCTTGCGCGCCCGCCGGGCCTCGGCGACCGCCGCGGCGTCGCCGACCAGTGCGGAGCCCACCGGTGCCCCCAGTCCCTTGGAGAAGCACACCGACACGGTGTCGGCGCCCTGGGCCAGGCGCGCGGGGGTCTCCCCCAGCGCCACGGCGGCGTTCCACAGCCGCGCCCCGTCCAGGTGCAGCACCATGCCGCGCTCGTGCGCGAAGGCGGCGACACGCTCCTGCTCAGCGGGCGCGACGACCAGGCCGGAGAAGGTGTTCTCCAGGCAGATCAGCCGCGGCACGGCGCGGTGCACGTCGTCGGCACCGCGCGCCCACTGCTCCAGCAGGTCGGGGGCGGGGCAGCCGGACTCGGAGTCGTGCAGCCGGGGCAGCACCCGCGCCAGCACCGAGGTCCCGCCCTGCTCGTTGGCCACCACGTGCGCGAGGCGGTGGGACCAGACCTCCTCGCCCGAGCGGGTGTGCACGTAGACCGCGATCTGGTTGGACATGTGCCCGGAGGGCACGTACAGCGCGGCCTCCTTGCCCAGCGCGGCCGCGGTCTCCTCTTCCAGCGCCCGGACCGTCGGATCCTCGCCGAACACGTCGTCGCCGACGTCGGCGTCGGCCATGGCCCGCCGCATCGCGGGAGTGGGCCGCGTGACCGTGTCAGAGCGAAGATCGATCATTCCAAGCACTCCGTTCCACCCGCCAAGCGCTGCCGAGACCGGTGCCCACTCTAGCCACACCGGTGGCGAGGGCGCCGACCGGCGGCCCCGCCGACGCTCCGGCGACGGAGGGGACCGGGAGACCTACGCCAGGGCCTCGGCCATCGCCTCGACCGCGAGTGCTGCGGCGCTCTCCACGCCCTGCACGCCGGTGCCGTAGTCGGGCTGCCCGTCGGAGAGCACCGCGACCAGGTACTCGCGCTCGCCGCGCACGATGCCGCCGGTGCTGTGTACGGTCCACAGCCCTCCGTCGCCGCGGACCGGCGCCCATCCGTTCTTGAGCCGGGCGGACCCGGCGGGGTCCGCCGCCGCACTGATCCCCCAGGCCTGCTCGGGCGCCACCGACCCCATCAGCCGGCGGACGTGGTCGCGGCTGCGCTCGCTCAGCGGGCTGGCCGGGGTGAACACCGATCGCAGCAGCCGGAGCCGGTCGTCGGCGGTCGTCGTGCCCAGGCCCCAGGCCCCGCCCGGGTCGGGCCGGGTGCTGCGCAGGCCCAGATGCCGGGTGGCGCGCTCGAATCCGGCGGTGAAGCCGTTGTGCTGGTAGGCGGTGTCGGCGGCTTCGTTGTCGCTGTAGCGGATCATCCGCTCGGCGAGGGCCTTCTCGCGGTCGGTGAGGAAGCGGCCCCGCTCTTCGGCGCGCAGCAGCATGTGCACGACCAGGTCCAGCTTGACTGCGCTGGCGGCGCTGAACTCGGTGTCGGCGGCATAGCCGAAGGCTGCGCCAGTACGCCTCTCCTGCACCGCCAGCGCCAGCCGCCCCGGGCGAGCGGAGAGGTGGTCGTCCAGCAGGCCGGCGATGCGATCGCGCTCCCGCGGGGTCAATGCGGCGGCGGTCTCGATCGGGGCGCCGGATCCGGCAGGGCTGGGGGGGTCGGCGGCGCCGCCGGCCCCGGGCGGCTCCGCGGGGCCGGTGGCGACGGCTACGGCAAGGGCGGCCGCGGACAGGACGGCGGCGAGGACGCCCAGCAGCCGGCGCGGCACCGGCACGCCCGCCGTGCCCCGGGCCGCGGCGGGCGGAGGCGGGCGCCGGAGGAGCGGCGGCAGCGCCCACCGGGTCGGCCGCCGTCGCACCGCTCGCCCTCCACCGTCGCTGAGGCGTCTGGAGTCCCTGCGCGCCCGCGGTGGAGCATGTGCCTACCGCGACGGGGGCCGTCCGGCCCGCCTGGGAAGCACCGAATATGCCATTCGCGGCGGTTTCGCGCCAGTGCGGTTCAGTCGATGCCGCGGGCCGTAAGGGCGTCGCCCAGCGCGTCCGCCGAACGCAGCAGCCCCACGATCACCGGAACCACCATCACATCGGGGCGGCCGCGCAGGCCGCGGGCGATATAGGCCTCACGCGAGGTGTGCCAGGCCGAGGCCACCAGCGGGATGCAGCGCACGGTCAGCGCGAGCACCAGTGCCACCCGCCGGGGGTCGGCGCCGAAGCGGGCCAGCGGGCGCGCCAGTTTCTCGAACAGGTCGAGCATCTCGCTGACCCGCGTCGAAGCGGTCACCAGGCCCGCGAGCAGCGCCGCCGCGAGCAGCTGTCCGCACACCCGCGCCGCCGACGGCCAGTCCCCCGCCAGCCACTGGAACAGTGCGATCGCCAGCAGGAAGGGCGCCAGCGCGCGCAGGGTGCGCAGCGCCGGGCGCACACCCACCCCGCACAGCGGGTGGAGCAGAGCGGCGGTCGCGGCCGCCGCCAGCGCAACCGCGGCGTTCGCGGCGGCCACCACTGCGCCCACGGCCAGCACCAGGCCCAGCAGCTTGGCCCCGGCCGGCAGCCGGTGCAGCAACGCCCGGCGCGAGCGCGGCGGGACGTAGAGGCCGACCGCGCTCATGGCCGCGGCCCGCCTCCCGGCGTCGGCGGGGGCGTGCGCGCGCCGTCCTGGGAGCGGTCGTTCCGGGCATCCGGCCGCATGAGCGCGGTGTAGTGCGCCACCGCCTCGGCCGGAGCCCCGTCGCACACGACGCGCCCCTCGTCCATCACCAGCACCCGGTCGAACCCGGCGAGGCTGCCGAGGTTGTGGGTGAGCAGCACGACCTGCTGCGAAAGAGCGCCGAGCGTCTCCTCGATGACCGCCGTGTTGCGCAGGTCCAGCAGCGTGGTCGGCTCGTCGCACACCAGCACCTCCGGCTCGGTGACCAGCACCGATGCAAGCGCGAGCATCTGGCGCTGGCCGCCGGAGAGCAAATGCGCGGGATGGTCGCGGTGGCCGGCGAGGCCGTGCCGATCCAGCACCGCGTCGACCCGCGCGCTCCGCTCGGCCGCGCTCAGGCCGCTGCGGCGCAGGCCGATGGCGACGTCTTCGGCCACCGTGGGCATGACGATCTGCGCGGAGGCGTCGGAGAAGACGAAGCCCACCCGGCGCCGGATCTCGCGGGCGTGGCGGCGGGTGTCCAGGCCGTCGACCAGCACGCGGCCGGAGTCGGGCAGCACCAGGCCGTTGAGCGTGCGGGCCAGGGTCGACTTGCCGGAGCCGTTGGCGCCGATGACGCCGATCCGGTGCTCGCTCAGCTCCAGGTCGACGCCGCGAAGTACCGCGCGCCCGTCGTAGGCGTGGGAGACCCGCTCCAGCCGCAGCGTCATTCCGTGCGGTCCTGGGTACTGCCGGAGTCGGGGGCGTCCGCACCGGTCGGTGCGGCGTCAGCACCGGCGGCGGCCGCGACCGGCCGCCCGGCAGGCGGCACCGGATAGGCCCGGTGCACGGCCGTCGCGATGCCCGCCGCCAGCGCGGCCTTGGCCAGATCCCCGGGCAGGAACACGCCCGCTCCCGTGATCAGCCCCAGCAGTTCGTCGCCGAGGGCGACCGCGCTCCAGGGCACGCCGACCAGGTAGACCACGCCGATGCCGCCGACGATGTTGATTCCCAGGCCGCGCCAGAACCTGTAGCGCGGCAGCATCAGGTTCACCAGCAGTCCGATGACCAGGGCGCCGACCACCCAGCCGAGCATGTAGCCGCCCGTGGGGCCCAGGAACGGCGCCGGCCCGCCCCGTCCGCCGGGAAGCAGCGGCAGCCCGGCCACGACCAGGGCCAGGAAGGTCAGCACGACCAGCGTCCCGCGCTTGGCGCCGAGCAGGCTGGGAGCGAGCATCACCCCGAGCGTCTGCAGCGTGATCGGCACTGGGCCGACCGGGACGGCCACGGGCATGCTGAGCACGGCCAGCAGCGCCGCGAACACACCGATGAGGGCGATGTCGCGCGCGGTCAGACCGCGGTGGCGGACCCGGTTCTTCGGGGCCTGGGACATGGGTGCGTCATCCTCTCCTGCGCTGCTGGTCGACCGGCACCTCCCTATTGTCCGATATGGTCGTCGCCGCTCGTGCCGCCGGGGCAGAGGAGTTCCCGACCCGCAACCGCGGGCCCGGTTCGCCGCGGCGGCCGGGTGATCAGTGGTCGGTCAGCGTCGGGTCGGAGAACCGCAGGATCGCGCCGACGCCCTCCTCGGGCGCCGAGTCGCGCTGGGGAACCAGGACCAGCTGCGCCGAGGTCGCGGCGGCCGCGCGCAGCACAGCGGGACCGGCCAGCTCGGTGACCGGGTCGTCCACGCCCATATCGCGCAGCTCCCGCTCCTCGACGCCGATCTGCTCTCCGGAGGGACCGATCCACACCCGCGTGTCCGTCTCGGCCAGACCTGTCGACCACAGCAGCGTCTCGACCTGCCCCCGCTGGAGCGCCCGCACCACCGCGGCGAGTCCCTCCGCCACCCGGTCGCGGTTCGCGCGGCCCTGCTCGAAGCTCTCCTGTACCTCGGCGACGTGCGCCCGGGCGCGCTCCTCCAGGTGACCGCGCAGCTCCTCCTCCAGCGGAGAGTTCTCGGACCCGGCGGCGCGCGATCCCGACTCCAGGTCCAGGGCCCGCGGCTCCAGCCAGTCCGGAAGGCGGTCGCGCAGCTCACCGCGCACCTGGACCTCGCCGGCGATCGCCACGACCTCGGCGCCGTTGCGCTTGGCCTCCTGCGCGACGGCCCCGGCCACCCGGCCGGCGTTGTCGGCGACCTGCTGCTCGACGTTCCGCTGCATCTGCTTGTGGTGGTAAGCGCCCTCACGGACCTTGCTGACCGGCCAGCCCTCGCCTTCCACGCGGCGGTGGACGGTGCGCCCGTCGCCGTGGACGGAGCGGACGTCGCCGCCGACGCTGTCGACGACTGCGAGCACGTAGGGGATCGGGGTCCGCTGGCTGTGGATGTACAGCAGCGGGTCGGGCAGCGGGCCGACCCGCGCGAGATGGTCCTGCGGCGGTTCGGCGACGACGGTATCCAGCAGCACCCCGCCGTCGGCGGCGAAGACGACCTGGCCGTGGGGCCCGGCGACGCCGCCCGTCTGCCCGACGACCTCGTCCATGGCGGTGAGCGTCTGCTCGTCGGCGCCCTGCGACCGCAGGTCCTCACGCGCCTTCTGCCACCGCACGCGGACGGCGTGGTCGGCCTCCTCTGCGTCGCGGGAGGCGTTGATGTTCAGCGAGGCGACCTGCCCCGTCGTGCTCTCGACGGATGCGAGAAAACTGAGGTCCATGGTTGGCTCCGCACAGGCGTCGATGGCGGCCCGTCCGCCCGGTCGGCGGCGGGGAGGTGGCGAACACGGGTGCCGGCGTCAGCCCCGCGGCGCACCGGGAGCACCCGCGAACAGCTCGGACAGCTCCCGCGGGAGTTGGGCGAGGGTGTCCTCTACCTCCTCGTCGGGGAGCCATTCGCGGACGGTGTTGAGCACCGCGTTCACCGCAAGCTCGACCTCGGCGGGGTCGACGGTCGAGATCCCGCCGCTCACGCTGTCCAGGAACGCGGACTTGTCGAAGGCGGCCGCCTGTCCGGACGCCTCGCGCTCGGGCTGCAGTGCGGGCGGGAGGTTGCGCGCGAGGTCGTTGAACTGCCCGCCGCTGAGACGGCGCTGCAGCGCGGACAGGGTCGCCTCGGTCAGCCGCTGCGCCTCGGTACGCGATTCGATTCCGCTGCGCTGCTGCACGCGGGCGAGAAACGCGCCGCCGGCGTCACCGGTCTGCTGCTGTACCACGAGCGGCCTCCATCAGACGTCGGAATACTGACTCAGTGCTCCTCTGTCACACAGCGCCGCCGGTAAACGTCGCACGCCCGCCAGGAGATGTGACCTGTGTCGGGGTGGACCGCGGGGCACGCTTGGCACGCCTCGCCCGGGTGCGCGGCCGCCGCCGGACCGGTCCCCCGGCACCAGGGGACCGGTCCGGCCGTGTCCGAGGCGGTGCCTACGCGGGCAGCACGCAGGCCGGGGCGCCGACGGCGAGGCGGTGGCCCGTGTCCGCCGGGACGCCGTGGGCGTCGAGTCGGAGCGTCGACAGCTCCGCCGACTTCTGGTTGGCGACGACGATGTGGCCGTCGGTGAGGGCGAAATGCCGCGGCCAGACGCCGCCGCACGGCGTCTCGGCGATCCGGCGCAATCCCGTGCCGCCGCCGGTAATCTCGAAGGTCGCGATGGTGTCGGCACCGCGGTTGGACACGTAGACCAGCCGACCGTCGGGCGACAACGCGATCTCGCCCGGGTGGTTGGGGCCCTCGTGACCGCTTGCGGCGGCGTCGGCGACGGGCACCGCCCGCGCCCGCTCCGGGTCGCAGGACAGGACGTGCACGCGCGAGTCCAGCTCCGCGGCCACGTAGATGTGCCCGTCGGGGTGGACGGCCATGTGGCGCGGCCCGGCTCCCGGCGTTAGGCGGGCGGCGACCGACAGCGGGCCCACCGGATCGGCCGAGCGCGCGTCGAAGGGGTAGCAGCGCAGCTCGTCGGTGCCGAGGTCGGCGACCAGGAGGTGCCGGCCCCCGGGCGCGATCGCGGAGGAGTGGGCGTGCGGCCCTTCCTGGCGCGCGGGATTGGGGCCGTGCCCGGTGTGCTCCAGCACCGCGACGGCCTCCCGGAGGGCGCCCGCGCCGTCCAGCGGGTGGACGCTGACGCGCCCGTCTGCGTAGTTGGCGGCCACGACGTGGCGGCCCTCGGGGTGGACCAGGACGTGGCAGGGCGACCCTCCGCCCGTCGGGGCGCCTCCGATCCCGGTGAGGCCCGGGATCCCGCGCTCGTCCGCTCCCCCGCTGACGGCGAACGCGCCGACAGCGCCCCGTTCGCACTCGCTGACCGCGTAGAGCACCTCGCCGCCGGGGTGCGCGGCCAGGAACGACGGCGCGGTGGTGCGGACCGCCGGCTCGCCTCCGCTCAGCGCGCCGGTGGCGGGATCCAGAAGTGCGCGGTGGATGCCGGCCCCGGTGGCCTCGGGATCGGAGTCGGGGGTGTAGGTCCCGATCCACAGCAGGCGGGATGCGGTCATGGATGCCCCTTCGGTCGGTTTCGGGTGCAGGCGCGGGTCGCGGGGACGGCGGCGGTGCGGGCGGCCGGGCGTCGGCGGCCGGTGCGCGACGATTCCGCGCCCGTCCGCCACTCCTGCCCGATTATCCGCTTTCCGACCGCCTCGGCCGAGCGCGGATGCCCCGCCTCGGCGCCGGCGCGGTCGCACCCGCTCCGCGCTCCGGCGGTGGGCGAATGCCCGGCCCCGCCGTCAGGCCCTGGCCGCCTCGATCGCCTTGAGGATCCGCTTTTCCGACACCGGATAGGCGGCTCCCACCTCCTGCGCGAAGAGGCTCACCCGGAACTCCTCCAGCATCCAGCCGATCTCGCGGACGTCGGCGTCCTGGTCGCGGCCCGGCGGAAGCTCACCGAGCAGCTTGTCGCGGGCCTGGCGCATCTGCTCGACCTTGGACATGTTCACCTGGTCGCGGCGCGGGTTCTCGGGCATCTTCGCCAGCCGGTACTCCACGGCCTTGAGATAGCGGTGCACGTGCGGCAGCCGCCCCAGCCCGGCCTCGGTGACGAAGCCGGGGCGTACGAGCCCGGCTAGCTGGCCCTGGATGTCGTTCAGCGACGGCAGCACGGCCAGGCTGGTCGTGCCCTTGAGACTGCGTCCGAGGTCGTGTGCGGTCTGCAGCACGCGCGCCGCGCCCGACACGGCCTCGTCGAGGGTGTCGGCGAGCTCGGCGCGCACGTGCTCGCGCAGGGCGCCGAAGGCCGCGGGGTCCCACTCTCCGCCGTCCGCGGAGGTGAGATCCTCCAGCCCTCCGCGGCCGGCCATCAGCGCGTCCGCAGCGCACTCCAGGCAGTCCGCGAAGAGGGCGGGCACGCCGCCGTGCGGGTTGTGGCTGATTGCCAGCTTGGTGCGGTTGTCCAGGCCGCGCTGGACCACCGCCGCCGGCGAGGGCACCTGCAGGAGGAGCAGCCGCCGCACACCGCGCCACATGGCCTGGCGCTGCTCGGCCTGCGAGTCGAACAGGCGGACCGCGACGGTCTCGCCCTCGTCCACCAGTGCGGGATACCCCTTGACGGTGGGACCGGCCGACTTGCGCTCGAACACCCGCTGCAGCGGGCCGAAGTCCCAGTCGTCCAGCCCGGAGCGCTCGATTCCGCGTGCCTCGGCCGAGATGGCCTTCTGCAGCCGGGGCTTGAGCCGGGCCCGCAGAGCCGCCAGGTCCTTCTCCTCGGCCAGGGTCTGCTGCCCGTCGCCGACGGCGCGGAAGGTGATCCGCAGGTGGTCGGGCACTTTCTCCCAGTCGAAGTCGCCGGGGCCGATGCGCTCGCCGCTCATCGCGCCAAGCTCGCGGGCCAGCGCCTGGGCGAGCGGCTCGGTGTAGGGCGTCAGCCGCCCCAGGACGGCGCGGGCGGTGTCGGGCACAGGCACGAAGTTGCGGCGCAGCGGCTTGGGCAGCGACCGGATCAGCGCGGTGACGAGATCCTCGCGCAGGCCGGGGATCTGCCAGTCGAAGCCCTCATCGGACACCTGGTTGAGCACGGTCAGCGGCACGACCGCGGTCACGCCGTCGGCGTCGGTTCCCGGCTCGAACTGGTAGCCGAGCTCGAACGCGGCCTCGCCCTGGCGCCACCGGTCGGGGTAGTCCTCCTCGCTGACCCGGGCGGTGCCGTCGTTGATCAGCATCGACTTCTCGAAGCTGAGCAGGTCGGGCTGCCGCCGCCGGACCCGCTTCCACCAGGTGTCGAAATGGGCGGCCGAGACGGCCTCGGTGCCCACCCGCTCGTCGTAGAACTGGAACAGCGTCTCGTCGTCGACCAGGATGTCGCGCCGGCGGGCGCGGTGCTCCAGGTCTTCGACCTCCTCCAGCAGCTTCCGGTTCTGGTGGAAGAAGCTGTGCCGGGTGTTCCAGTCACCCTCGACGAGCGCGTTGCGGATGAACAGCTCCCGCGAGACCCCGGGGTCGACGGAGCCGTAGGCCACCTTGCGCTGGGCCACCAGCGGCACTCCGTAGAGGGTGACCCTCTCATAGGCCATGACCGCGCCGCTGTTCTTCTCCCAGTGCGGCTCGCTGTAGCTGCGTTTGACCAGGTGAGAGCCGAGGCGCTCGGCCCACTCGGGCTCGATGCGCGCGACCGTGCGGGCCCACAGCCGCGAGGTCTCGACCAGCTCGGCCGCCATGACGTAGCGGGGCTGCTTCTTGAACAGCGAGGAGCCGGGGAAGATCGCGAAGCGGGCGCCCCGTCCGCCCAGGTACTCGTGCTTGTCGGGGTCCTTGAGGCCGACGTGGGACAGCAGCCCCGCAAGCAGCGACACGTGGACCTCGCGCGGCGCGGGAGCGGAGGTGTTCAGCGTGGCGCCGTCGGCCTTGACGACCTGCTTGAGCTGGCTGTAGATGTCCTGCCACTCCCGGACGCGCAGGTAGTTCAGGTACTCGTCCCGGCACATGCGGCGGAACCGGTTGCCCGACAGCGCCCGCTGCTGCTCCTGCAGGTAGTCCCACAGGTTCACGAAGGCCAGGAAGTCCGACTCCTTGTCGGCGAAGCGGGCGTGCTGTTCGTCGGCGGCCTGCTGCTTGTCGGCGGGGCGCTCCCGCGGATCCTGGATCGACAGCGCCGCCGCGATGATCATGACCTCGCGCAGGCAGCCGTTGTCCTCGGCCTCCAGCACCATGCGGCCCAGGCGGGGGTCGACCGGCAGCTGGGAGAGGCGTCGCCCGATCGGAGTGAGGCTCTTGCCGGGGTCGGGCTCGCCGGGGTCGAGGGCGCCCAGCTCCTGCAGCAGGTGCACGCCGTCCTTGATCTGGCGGCGGTCGGGACCGTCGACGAACGGGAAGGCGGCGACGTCGCCCAGGCCCAGCGCGGCCATCTGCAGGATGACCGAGGCGAGGTTGGTGCGCAGGATCTCGGGGTCGGTGAACTCCGGACGGGCGAGGAAGTCGTCCTCGGAGTAGAGCCGGATGCAGATGCCCTCGGCGACGCGGCCGCAGCGGCCCTTGCGCTGGTTGGCCGAGGCCTGGGAGACCGGCTCGATCGGCAGCCGCTGCACCTTGGTGCGGTGGCTGTAGCGCGAGATGCGGGCGGTTCCCGGGTCGATGACGTAGCGGATGCCCGGCACCGTCAGCGAGGTCTCGGCGACGTTGGTGGCCAGCACGACGCGGCGCCCGCTGTGCGGGGCGAAGACCCGGTTCTGCTCGGCGGCGGAGAGGCGGGCGAACAGGGGAACGATCTCGGTATCGCGCAGCTTCTGCTTGTGCAGCGCGTCCGCGGTGTCGCGGATCTCCCGCTCGCCGCTGAGGAACACGAGGATGTCGCCGGGGCCCTCGGCCTGCAGCTCGTCGACCGCGGCGCAGACGGCCTGAATCTGGTCCTCCTGTTCGGACTCCTCCTCGACGGGGTTGTAGCGGACCTCGACCGGATAGGTGCGCCCGGACACCTCGACGATCGGGGCGTCGCCGAAGTGGCGCGAGAAGCGCTCGGGGTCGATGGTCGCCGAGGTGATGATCACCTTCAGCTCGGGGCGGCGCGGCAGCAGCTGCTTGATGTAGCCCAGCAGGAAGTCGATGTTCAGGCTGCGCTCGTGCGCCTCGTCGATGATCAGCGTGTCGTAGCGGCGCAGCATCCGGTCCTGCTGGATCTCGGCCAGCAGGATGCCGTCGGTCATCAGCTTGACCAGAGTGTCGTCGCCGGACCGGTCGGTGAAGCGGACCTTGTAGCCCACGGCCTCGCCCAGCTGCGTGTCGAGCTCGTCGGCGATGCGCTCGGCGACGGTGCGCGCCGCCAGCCGGCGCGGCTGGGTGTGGCCGATGGCGCCGTGCACGCCGCGGCCCAGCTCCATGCAGATCTTGGGCAGCTGGGTGGTCTTGCCGGAGCCGGTCTCGCCGGCGACGATGACGACCTGGTTGTCGCGCACGGCGGCCGCGATGTCGTCGCGGCGCGCGCTGACCGGCAGCGCTTCAGGGAAGCCGATGGCGGGCACGGCGGCGGCGCGGCGCTCGACACGGGCCTGGGCGGAGTCGATCTCGGCCGCGATCTCGGCGGCGATGCCGGCGCGCTTGCTCTCGGTGCGGACCTTCTGCAGGCCGTCGATACGGCGGCGCAGGCGGTGCCGGTCGGCGAGCATCAGCGGGGACAGGCGCCGGCGGAGATCGCGGATCTCAGAGTGCTCGGTGCCGGAACCGGAACGGGAGCCGGAGGGGGCCGCAGACGACGTTTTCATACCGCAGTCCAGAATAAGCGGCCGCGCAAAAGGATGTCCCGCCCGCGGCATCAGGCCGGGAACTTCGCCTGCCCGCGGGCCTCGCGGGCCGCCTCGGCGACCGCGGACAGCTCGCCGCCCGTCGCCGCGGTCACCGCCGCGGACACCGCGCCTTCGACGAACGGGGCGTCCACGACCACTACGTCCTCGCGCGGCTCGTCCTCCAGCACCAGCCGCGCTGTGAGCACGGCGCTGCCGATGTCGGGCAGCATGACCACGCCCGCACCGGAGTCGGCCTCGGCGACGGCCGCGCTCACGCGCTCGTAGGAGGTGCCGAGCCCTCCCTCGTCGGTGCCGCCGGCGCAGAAGACACGCCCGCCCGCCGAGCCGAGTTGGTCGATCAGCTCGCGCAGTCCTTCGGCGAGTTTCCCGCTGTGCGACACGAGCACGATCCCGACAGTGGAGCCGCTGTTTTCCATGGGCACCTAGGCTACTCATCTGAAAGCGCGCTGTGGCGCATATCACCGCCGAGGCCATCGCGGGAGCGAGTCGTATGAAGAAGTTCCTCAATACCGCCGACACCTACCTGACCGACGCGCTGGCCGGCTTCGCGGCCGCCCACCCCGACCTGTCCGTGAACCTGGAGTCCCGCGTGGTCACGCGCGCACGCGGCGCCGTGCCGGGCAAGGTCGGCCTCGTCTCCGGCGGGGGCTCCGGACACGAGCCGCTGCACACCGGGTTCGTGGGCGAGGGCATGCTGGACGCCGCCTGCCCCGGTGAGATCTTCACCTCACCGGTTCCCGACCAGGTGCTTGAGGCGGTGCGCGCCGCCGACAGCGGCGAGGGCACCGTGCTGATCATCAAGAACTACACCGGCGACGTCATGAACTTCGACATGGCCGCCGAACTCGCCGGCGAGGAGGGCCGACGGGTCGAGACCGTGCTGGTCGACGACGACGTGGCCGTCGAGGACTCCACGTTCACCGCGGGACGGCGCGGCACGGGGGCAACGCTGCTGGTGGAGAAGATCGCCGGAGCGGCGGCGGCGCGCGGGGACTCCCTGGAGGAGGTCGCGGCGGTGGGCCGCCGCGTCGACGCTGCGTCGCGCTCCTTCGCGGTGGCGCTGACCGCCTGCACCACGCCCTCGGCGGGACGTCCGGGATTCGACCTGCCCGAGGACGAGATCGAGGTGGGCGTGGGCATCCACGGTGAGCCCGGCAGGCGCCGCGAGAAGCTGCGCTCGGCGAGCGAGATCGTCTCCGGCATGGTCGACGCGGTCCTCGACGACCGCCCGCTGGAGTCGGGCGCGGAGGCGATCGTCGTCGTCAACGGCATGGGCGGCACTCCGCTCAGCGAGCTGTACCTGGTCTACGGCGAGGTCGCCGCCCTGCTGGAGGAACGCGGTGTCTCCATCGTCCGCAACGCGGTCGGCGACTACGTGACCAGCCTGGACATGGCCGGCTGCTCCATCACGGTGTGCGAGGCCGAGAAGGGCTTCGTGGACCTGTGGGACGCGCCGGCGAGCACTCCCGGACTGCGGTGGGGGATCTGAGGGACGCTGGACGGGCGCGGACACTCCGGGCGGCGCGCATGCGGGCCGCCCGGAGCGCGCCGGGTTTGGGCCGCCCTGCGCCGCCTCCCGCCCCGCCGCCCCGAACGTTCGGCGGGGGTGGCAGTGCCGCCGCGGCGGGGCATGCTGTGTGGGGTACGCGACGGCACACGTGACGAGGGTTGGGAGACGCCGGTGAACATCGAACTCGCGCGCGCCTGGGTGAGGGCGATCGGCGCGGCCGTAGAGCGTGACCGGGAGCGGCTGGGCGAGCTGGACGCCGCCATCGGGGACGGCGACCACGGGGCGAACATGCAGCGCGGCTTCGCGGCAGCCGTCGCCGCGGTGGACGCGATGAGCCCCGAGTCGGTCGGCGCAGTGCTGACCAAGACCGGCACCACCCTGGTCTCGAAGGTCGGCGGCGCCTCCGGGCCGTTGTACGGCTCGGCGTTCCGGGCCGCTGGGAAGCGGCTTGCCGCAGAGCGCGCCGAGACCGCCGAGGTGGGCGCGGCGCTGTCGGCCGCACTCGACGAGGTGCGCCGGCTGGGCGGTGCGCAGGCCGGCGACAAGACGATGGTCGACGCCTTCGCGCCCGCCGTGGACGCGTTCGCGCGGGCCGCCGACTCCGGCGGCCGACTGGACGCGGCCGCCCGCGCGGCGGCGGACGCGGCCGCCGAGGGCCTGCGCGCCACCGAGCCCATGCAGGCGCGCAAAGGCCGCGCGTCCTACCTGGGCGAGCGCAGCATCGGCCATCCGGACCCCGGTGCCGCCTCCACAGCGCTGGTCTTCCGTGCCCTGGCCGAGGCGACCGCCGAGGACTGAGCGGCCACATCACCGCCGATCTTGTAGCTATCGCAAATGGAAATCGTTTTCCTTCACGATAGCTACAAGATCATCGGGGTTCGGCGGCCAACGCGGACCGGGATCATTGGTCGTGCGGTTGCCCGTCGGTCTCACGGCCCAGCCGCTCGGCGTCGTTGGCCAGGCCGTGCTTGTCGATGTAGGCCCGGAGCCGGTCCTCCTCCAGCGCCTTGAAGAACCCGTCGTTGACCGACTTGTCCAAGCGCAGCACGTTCTGGCCGTCGACCCACGCGGGCTTGGCGACCGCCAGCGTCGCGAAGGTGATCCGCTCGGGGCCGGTGTCGAGCAGCCGCATCGCGACCGCGCGCAGCGTCGCGGCGTCGGCCCGGTCGTCGACGGCCATGGACTCGCTTGCGGCCGTCAGCAGGCGGTCGAGCCGCTGCGGGTCGGAGGACAGGTCGGACTCCGCGACCTTCTCGGCCATCGCATTGAGGAAGACCTGCTGGCGCTGGACCCGGTCGATGTCGCTTCCGGAGAGGCCCTTGCGCTCGCGGACGAACCGCAGCGCCTCCTCGCCGTCCATGCGGTTCTGGCCCGCCGGCCAACTCCAGCCGTTGGTGGGGTCGTGGATCGCGTTCGGCAGGTCCAGCGTGACACCGCCGAGCGCGTCGACCATCCGCTCGAAGCCGCGGAAGTCCAGGGCGGCGAAGTGGTCGACCGCGACGCCGCTGAGCTCCTCGACCGTGCGCACGAGCAGTCGGGGCCCGCCCTCCCGATAAGCGTCGTTGATCTTGGCTTTGCCGTGGCCGGGGATCTCGACCCACGAGTCCCGCGGAAAGGAAATGGCGAAGGCGCGTTCGGAATGCTCGGGCATGTGCAGAAGGATGATCACGTCGGAGCCCGACTCTCCGCTGCGCCACTTGCCGGCCGTCGCCTCGCCGCGCAGGTCCGAGCCCACCAGCAGCCAGTTCCGGCCGGGGTCGGCCTCGGCTGAGGCGCGGTCGGACGGCAGGGCGCCGACGATGCGCTCGATGTTCTCGTCGTAGGACTCCGTGCGCCACAACGCCACTCCGCCGGTGGCCGCCACCAGCACGAGCACGGCGGCTAGCGCGGAAAGTGCCACGCTGCGCGCGCGACGCCGACTGCGGTGTCTACTGCGGTGCCTAATGCGGGACTCGCCCATACGGCCGCCTCGATCGGATCGCTACGTAGGACCTCGCTCGACCTCGATTGTCAGCGTTCCCGGTGTTATACGATTCTCACCCGATTTCACCTGTTCCAGAGGCGGGCCGGATCGCGGCTTTGCCGTCGGCCCCGCCAGTGCGGGAGCGCTCGCCCGGCGCCTCGGACCGACCTCTGCGGTCCCAGGCGGTCCGCAGGAAGCGGGAACGCACCGACGGCGGCACGCGCCTGTACCGCGCCAACGGCATCGCCCGGCTCCGCCGTATCGCTCGCCGGCCGAGGAGGGGGGACCTCGCCGGGGTCGCCCGCATCCTCGACCAGCAGGAGGACAACACCCGCCCGCGCGGCGCCGGCGGCGGAGCCGGGTCGAGGCCGCCGGCGCTCAGGGAACCAAGCCGACGTGGGCCAGCGCCTGGCGCACCAGCACGCCCTGCCCGCCGCTCATCTCCTGCTGCAAGACCTCGCCGGCCGCCTCCTCCGGGGAGAACCACACCAGGTCGAGCGCGTCCTGGCGCGGCCGGCAGTCCCCGGTGACCGGCACGACGTAGGCGAGCGAGACCGCGTGCTGGCGGGGGTCGTGGAAGGGGGTGACACCCGGCGTGGGGAAGTACTCGGCCACCGTGAACGGCTGCGGGGAGGCGGGAACGTGCGGCAGCGCCACAGGCCCGAGGTCCTTCTCCAGATGGCGCAGCAGGGCGTCTCTGATCCGCTCGTGATAGAGCACCCGCCCCGAGACCAGCGCGCGGCTGATGGAACCGTCGGGCGCGACGCCGAGGAGGAGGCCGACGCTCACCACCGAGCCGGACTCGTCGACGCGGACGGGCACCGCGTTGACGTAGACGATGGGCAGCCGTCCGCGCGCATCCTCGATTTCGGTGCGGGAGAGCCAGCCGGGCGAGGTGTCCGTCGTTTCTGTCATGGCAACCTTCCTACCCTCTCGGTCCTGCGGACACCGGAGGGTGTCCCGGCTCACACCCGCACCGGGTCTCCCTTCTGCACCGGGAATCGGCTCTTCCGCAAGGGTGGTAGACGCGGTGCCTCCGACTGGCCACCATGGCCTCAGGGAGGAGCGGGGCGCGGGGTACCGCGGCGCTCGCCCGCTGCCTCGGCGGCGAAACACGGCATCAGGGCAAGGCGGCAACGAAAGAGGGCATGCCGGATGACGCAGGAAGTGCGCGGAGTCGTCGCGCGGACCAAGGACGCACCCGTCGAAATGGAGACCATCCTCGTCCCCGATCCCGGCCCCGGAGAGGCCGTGGTACGCGTGCAGGCGTGCGGGGTGTGCCACACCGACCTGCACTACAAGCTGGGCGGTATCAGCGACGAGTTCCCCTTCCTGCTCGGCCACGAGGCCGCGGGAGTGGTGGAGTCGGTCGGCGACGGGGTCACCGGGGTCGCGCCGGGCGACTTCGTGGTGCTCAACTGGCGAGCGGTGTGCGGGCAGTGCCGTGCCTGCAAGCGCGGCCGGCCCTGGTACTGCTTCGACACACACAACGCCGCCCAGCCGATGACGCTGGCCGACGGCACGCCCCTCTCCCCCGCACTCGGCATCGGCGCCTTCTGCGACAAGACGCTGGTGGCCGCGGGCCAGTGCACCAAGGTCGACCCCGAGGCATCGCCCGGTGTCGCAGGGCTGCTCGGATGCGGAGTGATGGCCGGCATCGGTGCGGCGATCAACACCGGTGCCGTGGGGCGCGGCGACAGCGTCGCCGTCATCGGATGCGGCGGCGTCGGCGCGGCCGCGGTCGCCGGAGCCCGCCTGGCCGGTGCCGCCCGGATCATCGCCGTCGACCTCGACCGGCGGAAGCTGGAGGCCGCCGCCGGCTTGGGCGCCACCGACACCGTGGACGCCGGCGAGCAGGACCCCGTCGAGGCGGTCCGCAAGCTGACCGGCGGGTTCGGGGCCGACGTGGTCATCGAGGCCGTGGGCCGCCCCGAGACCTACCGGCAGGCGTTCTACGCTCGCGACCTGGCGGGAACCGTGGTGCTGGTGGGGGTGCCCACTCCGGACATGACGCTGGAACTGCCGATGCTGGACGTCTTCGGCCGCGGCGGCGCCCTGAAGTCGTCCTGGTACGGCGACTGCCTGCCCAGCCGCGACTTCCCGATGCTCATCGACCTCTACCTGCAGGGCAGGCTCGACCTGGACGCGTTCGTCTCCGAGACAATCCCCCTCGACGGCGTCGAGGGCGCCTTCACCCGCATGCACCACGGCGACGTGCTGCGCTCGGTCGTCCAGCTGTGAGGCGGTGCCGCGCCCCCGCCGCCACGGGGGCGCGGCACCGACCGCGCGGGCCTGGCGCTCAGCCGGAGCGGTCGGCGCCCGAGCCCGCGACCGCGGCGATCCCCGACACCAGCCGTCGCAGGATGGGCCGGGGCGTGGCGAAGTTGAGCCGGGCGAACCCGCGACCGGGCGCGCCGCAGTCGGGGCCGTCGACCAGCACGATCCCGGCGCGCTCGTGCAGGACGCGGCCCGGGTGGTCGCCCAGCCCGAGCCCGCGGAAGTCCAGCCAGGCAAGGTAGGTGCCCTCGGGCGGGGTGTAGTCCGCCCCGGGCAGGTGCTCGGCCACCAGGTCGGCGAGTTCCTGCCGGTTGCCGTCGAGGTAGTCCACGACGCCGTCCAGCCACGGCCCGCCCGCGGTGTAGGCGGCCGTGGCGGCGGCCACGCCGAAGTTTCCCGCGCCGTGGGCGAGCACGGGCCCGATCTCCGCCATGACCGCGGCGTCGCCGGGGTTGCTCACGATCAGCTGCGCGCACTTGAGGCCGGGCACGTTCCAGGCCTTGGAGGCGGAGGTCGCGGTCAGCACGTGCCGAGCGGCCGCCGGCGAGACCGACGCGTAGGGAACGTGGCGGTGTCCGGCGTAGGTCAGCGGCGCGTGGATCTCGTCGGCGAAGACGCGGCCGCCGTGCCGTTCGACGACCTCCGACAGGTCCGCGAGCTCTTCGGCGGTGAAGACCCGGCCGAGCGGATTGTAGGGGTTGCACAGGGTGAGCAGGTGGCCGCCCGCCCGGAAGGCGCGGTCGATCGCGTCGAGGTCGAAGACGTGGCGGCCGCCGTCGCGGGCCATCGGGACCTCGATGATCTCGCGGCCAAGGCTCTGCGGGACGGTCAGGAACGGCATGTAGGCCGGGGTGGGCAGGATGACGGGGCTGCCCGGGCGGGAGAACCGCTCGACGGCGGTCTCGAAGCCCTTGACCACGTCGGCGACCGGGTGCACGTCGGCCGGGTCGACCCGCCAGCCGTAGCGGTCGCGCTGCCAGTCGGCGCAGGCGGCGCGCATGGCCGCCACGGCGCGCGGAGGCAGGTAGCCGAACTCCATGCGCTCGACCGCGGCGTGCAGCGCCTCGGTGATCGGCGGTGCCGTGCCGAAGTCCATCTCGGCGATGAACGCGCCGAGCGTGTCCTCGCCGTGCAGCGTCCACTTGATGCCGCCGCGGGAGCGGAGGCCGTCGACCGTCACCGCGTCGAACTCGCTCGCCAGGCTCACAGGGCGTCCTTTCCGGCCGGGGGCTGCCCGCGGGCGCCCGACGGCGGACCGCGAGGAGGCGGACACAGCGGCGGGCGGCCCCAAGCGAGTGCCGCCCGTCGCCTCGGCCCACCTTAGGCCGCTCCGAAGGAGCCGTTGCGGGCCAGTCCCGTGCCGTCTGCGCCATCCCGGTTCAGCGCAGGCGGAGCGTAGCCCGGCCCGCCCGGTCACGCCGCGGGTGTGGCGCCCTTCCCGGAGGTGCGCACCAGGTCGGTGAACAGCTCGTCCCACATCGTGTGTACCGACTCCGGCGCATAGTTCTGCGCCGTCTTGAGCGCCTCGGCGCCCATGCCGGCCCGCCGGTCCCGGTCGTCCATCATCTTCGAGATCGCGTCGGCCAGCGCGTCGACGTCCTTGGGCGGCACGAGGACGCCGTCCTTGCCGTCGGTGATGACGTCGGCCGGGCCGGTGGGGCAGTCGAAGCTGACGATCGGCAGCGCGTGGGTCATCGCCTCGATGACCACCATCGGCAGGCCCTCGAACCGCGAGCTGAGGACGTAGAACGACGACTTGGTGAGCTCGCCCTCCATGTCGTCCGTGTGGCCCATCAGGAAGACGTGGTTGTACAGGTGGTGCTCGTTGATGAGGTCCCGCAGCTCGGCCTTCTTCTTGCCGGTGCCGAAGATCCGCAGCTGCCAGTCGGGGTGGCGTTCGGTGACCTTCTTGAACGCCGGGATCAGCATGTCGAAGCCCTTCTGCGGCGCCAGGCGGCCCGCGGCGAGGGCGATCTTGCTGCTGTGGTCGGAGAGCTCCTGGTCCATCGAGTGCACCGCGTTGGGGATCCGCACGAGCCGGGCGCCCGGCATCAGCTTCTCGTAGTCATCGCGGTCGCGGTGGGTGAGCACCGCGACGGCGTCGAAGCGCGGGTAGTGCTTCTTGATCGCCCGCTGCACGTCGTTTCGGTGCGTGGCCAGGTTCATGTGCTCCTGGGCGACGCGGATCAGTTTCGGATCGGCGAACTGCGCGGACAGGATGTTCAGCGCGGGCCGAGTGGTCACCAGGATGCCGTCGTGCACGCCCTTGAGGTAGCGGATGATCTCGCGCTCGACGTAGCGGGTGAACGTCTCGGCGGCGAACTCGCCGGCCGGGACGTGCACCGCGCTGAGCTGCTTCAGGCGTTCGCGGTCCCACGCGCGAAAGCGCGCGACGGGCCCCGGCTTGGGCTCGTCGCCCTTCGCAGGGCGCTGGTCGATGATGGCGCTCAGCTTCACCCGCTCGTCGAGGTCGAAGTGCGGGTCGTCCCGGTGCCGGATGACACTGACGATCTCGACAGTGTGGCCCAGCCCGGCCATCGTCTGGGCCTGCGTGAACACGGTGCGGATGGTTCCGCCCGTGCCGTACGCGTTGAGCAGGAGGTACCGGATCCTCATGGGTTTTCCTTGTCGGAAGGGCTGGGCAGGCATTCGACCGAGAGATTGTTGTTGACCGTGTAGAACGGCCGCACCGTCACCCCGGCCCCGCTTTCCGCGGACGTCTGGGCGGGGAAGACCATCACCTTCTTCTTGTCGGCGATGTCGTCGAGGTGGCGGCCGAGTCGCAGCCATTTCTCGGCCGACTCCTCCAACCGGTCCTCGGGTGCGCAGTAGAGGTCCCACTTCACCCCTTCTCGGGCGGGACCCTCGCCGGCGGTGCCGAACTCCGTCACGGGAACAGAGACGTCGAAGCGCCCGTCCTCCACGCGGAGCTCGTAGGACTTGCTGGTGTCGGTGTCGCGCAGCACGGCCAGCAGGTACCAGCGGCCGGATCCGGAGGCTGCGTCTGCGAGGAGGTCGCCGATGATGCGGACGGCTCCGTCGCGCGGCCAGATCTCGGCGACCTCCGCCTGCGGGGTCTCGGTCTCGGCGTTCACGAAGCGGTTACCCCTTCGCGTGCGTCGGTGCCCGACTCGTCGGCCTCGCCGGACTCGTCGAGGTAGCCCCACTTCCGGCTGATCCCGCGCAGGACCTCGGGAACCTCGGAGGCCTTGGGCAGCTCGCGCCCGCGCTGGACGCTGCCGGAGCGGACCTTGTCCTTCCAGTCGCCCAGGCCCTTGGTGAAGTCGCCCTGGACGCTGTCGCCGTACTCCAGCATCGTCGGCTCGTAGTCGATGTCCAGGTACTCGCAGATACGGCCCAGCTCGCCGGCGGGGTCGGCGGTCAGCTCCTCGTAGTGCACCGTGTGGGCACCGGACAGGCCTTCGCGCGCCCGCTGGACCGCGTTCATGTAGCGCAGCGCGTCCTCGGCGGCCTCGTCGTAGGTGCGCTTGACCGGATCGGCCTCGTGCCAGGACTTGGCGATGGAGACCGGGTGGCGCAGCAGGCAGATGAAGCGGGCGTCGGGCCAGCAGGCCGCGAGGCGGTCCCACACGAAGGCGTTGCTCGGGGTCTTCTCGACGACGAAGTCCTTGCCGGCCCGGGACAGCTCCCGGTGGAGCACGCGGTCCCACAGCAGGTGCTCGATGTCGCCGCGCTCCAGGCCGCAGGCCTCCATCGCGCGCTCGGAGAGCTTGGTGCGGAAGTGCACCTCAAGGCGGCGGATGTGCAGCTCGTGAGGGGCGTGCAGGCGCGAGTGCGCGTTGAGCAGCAGGCGCAGCAGCGTCGATCCGGACCGCACCGGCGAGATGACGAACACCGGGCGGTCGAGCAGGCGGTCCAGCGCGGGATTCTCCGGCGGCCGGAAGGGGACCTTCTCCTTGGGCTTCTTCACGGCGGCGGGCTTCGGCGCGGGCTTGGCCGCCGCCGCCGGCGCCTGCTTCTTGCGGGCCCTGCGGAGCTCGACACCCAGGGTCGCGCCGAGCGCCGAGTTGATTTTGCGTGGAAGATCCATGCTCATGGAACTTATGGCTCTTTTCGACTGGGAGCAAAGGAAACGGATTTTTGTCGTTCACGCCGCGGCCGACCGCCGTCCACCGCGAAGCCGCCCGGTACCAGGAGGCTTCCCGGAAGGCGAAGCGCTCCCGCGCCGGCGACGCGGCGGCGAGGCACACCCGAATGGCCGTGCGCGCCGATAGCGCCCAGTCCGCACGGCGGCCGAAGCCGCGGAAGGACGCGCATACCGGACCGGCGGGAAGCGGGGCCGCGCCTTGTCCGGCCGTATCGGCGCCCGTCGGAATCCGCCGGGCTGTGAGGCCGATGACGCGGCCAATGCCACGATAACCGCCCCCGCATAGCCGTTCGCGCATGCGCGGGCTCCCGGGCCACGGGCGGTTCGGCCCATGGAGAGCACCGGTCATGCACGCATATCAGGTTCACATAAAACTCCCAGGTTCGCACGCCGCACGGTCGGCGAGTCGCGCAGTCGGTCGTGCGCACCGGGCACAGAAAGGGCCGGTCCCGGTCATCAGGACAACCGAATCGGAGGACGAACGTCGCAATCACCTCCTTCTCTGCCATACAGCCCAGTGACTCCCACTGCCCCCAAGAGGGGCGCTCTCCCCCCGCGACACCCGGGGCCGGACGACGCACCACCGACAAGCGTGCTGCCATGAACGCATCGCCGGGCCGACTCGCGGTCCGCGACACGCCGTCACCGCCGCACGCGCACCGCCGACGACGCGGCTCCCCGATTCCCGGAGCTTTGGCGCCTGTGAAAGCACGCGCGGGAATGCGGCTCCCGATCGAGACGGCACCTCCCCCTCTATCCCGACGTCGAGGGGGCGCCCCGCGCGCCGCGAGCGCGCGACCGATCGCCTGTGACGTCCCGGCGCGGCGGACCCGCTTGCCCGGCGCGGCCGCTCAGTCCACCCAGCGCACGTCCGCCGGAAGCGGATGGCCCTCCTCCCGCAGGCCGCGCAGGCAGTCCAGGAAGCTGCGGGCCGGCGGGGGCACGCGGCGGTCCCGCGGCAGGACCACGCTGAGGCGCCGGTCCAGCGCCGGGCGCACCAGGGGGACCCGGGCGTAGTCGGCGAAGCTCATCAGCACCTCGACCAGCGCCGGCATCGCCGAGACGCCCAGACCCGCGGCCAGCAGGCCGCCCACCGTGGACACGTTGCCGGCCTCGGTCACACCCGCCGGGCGCACGGCCGCCTCGGCGAAGGCGCGGTCGGTTCCGGCCCGCACGCTGGAGTCGGCGCCGACGGCGATGAACTGCTCGCCGCTGAAGTCGCCCCAGCCCAGCTCGGCGGCCCCCGCCAGCGCGTGGGCGGGGGGCAGCACCGCGAAGAAGCGGTCCTCGGCCAGCGCGTGGGCCCGCAGCCCTTCGGGCAGGCCTTCGGCGGAGGTGATGGCCAGGTCGGCCGCGCCGGCGGCGAGCCGCTCCAGCGCCGCCTCCGACATCCCGTCGAGGATGCGCACGGCGGTCTGCGGCCGCTCCTCGCGGAAGCGGGCGATGACCGGCGGCAGCAGCGCCGCCGCCACCGAGGGCAGCGTCGCGATGGTCACCACGCCGCGCTCGCCCGCGAGGTAGCGCTGCAGCCCGGCCATCTCCGCGCGGTGGGCGCCCAGGATGCGCTCGGCCGCCTCCAGCAGCTCCCGGCCCTCCGGCGTCCGGCGGATCCGCCGCGTGGTGCGGTCGAACAGCCGCACACCCAGCAGCCGCTCCAGCTCCAGCACAGTGCGGCTGAGCGACGACTGGGCCACGTGCAGCTCCGCGGCGGCGGCGGTGAAGCTCTCCGCGCGGGCCACGACAGCGTAGACGCGGAGTTGGCGCAACGACAGGTCCATGCATCCGAAGCATAGATCCTTGCCCGATTGATGTTGGACGCGCAACCGCGCACCTTGCAAGCATGAGTGGCCAGCCCCACGTGAGGCACATCACTCCCCCGGCCGCCTTCGCAAAGGATCGTCGACATGCTCACAGCAATGGGATTCGCGGCCATCGCGACCGTTCTGGCACTCCTGCTGTCCAACCGGGTCTCGGCCGTGGTCGCGCTCGTCGCGGCGCCGGTGGCGGCGGCGCTGATCGCCGGGTTCTCCCCCGCCGAGATCGGCGAGTTCGCCGGGACCGGGATCTCCGACGTGGCCGGCACCACGGCGATGTTCGTCTTCGCCATCCTCTACTTCGGCGTGATGCGCGACGCAGGGCTCTTCGACCCCGTCGTCCGACGCGTGCTGGGCTTCGCGGGCCGCAATCCGGTGACCATCGCGCTGGCCACCGTGGTGCTGGCGATGCTGACCCACCTCGACGGCGCCGGGGCGACCACCTTCCTGATCACCATCCCCGCGATGCTCCCCCTCTACGACGCCCTGGGGATGCGGCGGCTGGTGCTGGCCGCCCTGACCGGCCTGGGCGCGGGGATCATGAACATGGTGCCCTGGGGCGGCCCGACCGCCCGCGCGGCATCGGCGACCGGGATCGACGCCAACGCCCTGTGGGCCCCGCTGATCCCGGCCCAGCTGGTGGGGATCGCCGCCTGCCTGGCCATCGCCTACCTGCTGGGGCGCCGGGAGAGGAACCGCCTGGCCGTCGCCGCGCCCGCCGCCCGGCCCGCGAAGGCGCCGACCGGGGGCCCGGCCGGCGACGGCGTCCCTCAGGACGACGACGAACCGGCGTCGCCGACCGACGACGGGGAGCTTTCCGCCGAGGAGGCGGTTCTGCGGCGCCCGCGGCTGTTCTGGGCAAACGTCGCGCTCACCGCGGTCACGGTCGCCGTGCTGATCTCCGGCGTGCTCTCGCCCGAGCTCGTGTTCATGGTCGCGCTGGTCGTTGCGCTGCCGCTGAACTACACGGGCCTCAAGGCCCAGACCGACCGCATCAACGCCCACGCGCAGGGCGCCGTGCTGATGGCCAGCACCCTGCTGGCAGCGGGGGTCTTCCTCGGCGTCATGAGCGAGAGCGGGATGATCGACGCCATGGCCGAAGCGCTCACCGGCGCAATGCCCGGCGCCGTCGGTCCTGCTCTGCCGCTGTTGGTGGGCGTGCTCGCCGTCCCGCTCAGCCTGCTCTTCGGTCCCGACGCCTACTACTTCGCGGTGATGCCGGTGCTCACCGCCGTCGGCGACACGTTCGGCGTACCCGCGAGCGCCATCGCCCAGGCCTCGATCACGGGCGAGGAGACGGTCGGCTTCCCGATCAGCCCGCTCACCGGCTCCTTCTACCTCCTCACCGGGCTGGCGGGAGTCTCGATCGGAAGCCACATCCGCTTCCTGCTGCCCTGGGCGTGGCTGGTCGGCATCGTCGTGCTGGCCGTCGCCGCCCTCACCGGCGCCATCCCGCTGTGGACGGGGTGACTCCGGCACCGGACCACCACCACGAGCGACGGGGGAGCAAGGACACGTGAGCAGCAACCAAGCCCGGATCGGCTGCGGCGCGGGGTTCGCCGCCGACCGGATCGAACCGGCCGTCGACCTGGTCGAGCAGGGCCGACTGGACGTCCTCGGCCTGGAGTGCCTCGGCGAGCGAACCGTCGCCCTGGCCGCGCTGCGCAGGCTTTCGGACCCGCGGGCCGGCTACGATCCCATGCTGCGCAAGCGCATGGCCCCGCTGCTGGGGCCGCTCAGCCGGACGGGGACCCGGCTGATAACCAACGCCGGGGCGGCGGACCCGGTCGAGGCCGCGCGCATGGTGCGGGACCTGGGCGCGGAGCTGGGCGTGCCGACCGCGGTCGCGGCGGTCACCGGCGACGACGTGCTGGACCGCATCGATCTCACGGCCCCGGCCTGGGAGGACGGATCGCCGCTGGAGTCGCACGGGGAGATCGTCTCGGCCAACGCCTACATCGGCGCCGACGCGCTTCTTCCGGCCCTGCGGGGGCCGGCGCCGGTGGTGATCGCCGGACGCGCGGCCGACCCCTCCCTGTTCCTTGCGCCGCTCGCCCACCTGCTGGGCTGGGAGACCGAGGACTGGGCGCGCATGGCGGCGGGCACGCTGGTCGGCCACCTGCTGGAGTGCGCCGGGCAGGTGACCGGCGGCTACTTCGCCGACCCGGCGCGCAAGCCGGTGCCCGGCCTGGCCCGGCTGGGCTACCCGATCGCCGAGGTCGGCGGCGACGGCGGCGCCGTGATCACCAAGCCGCCCGGCACCGGCGGCCGGGTCGACCGGCTGACCGTGGCCGAGCAGCTCACCTACGAGGTGACCGACCCCCGCGCCTATCTCACGCCCGACGTGTCGCTGGACTTGACCGGGGTGGACGTGCGCGACCACGGGGGCGACCGCGTCTCCGTGCGCGGGGCGCGCGGGGCCGCCCGCCCCGACGAGCTGAAGGTCAGCGTCGGCTACCGGGCGGGCTTCCGCGGCGAAGGCGAGATCTCCTACGCCGGGCGCGGCGCGCTCGACCGGGCGCGGCTGGCCGCCGAAGTTGTACGCGAGCGGCTCGCGGGCGCGCTGCCGCGGTTGCGGGCCGACGTCGTCGGTCACAGCGCGCTGCACGGCGAGGCGCTGGCCGAGGGCGCCGAGCCCTACGAGTGCCGGCTGCGGGTAGCAGGACTGGCCGGGACACGCGAGGCGGCCGATGCGGTGGGCGAGGAGGTCAGCGCCCTGTACACATCCGGCCCGGCGGGGGGCGGCGGGCTGCGCGTGGCCACCGCCGAGGTCGTGGGCGTCCTGTCCGCGACCGTTCCGCGCGAGCAGGTCGAGACCGGGGTCGTCGTCTTCGAGGGGACCGAATGAGCATCCGGCTGTACGACATCGCCCACGCGCGCGCGGGGGACAAGGGCAATCTGATCACCGTCTCGGTGATCCCCTACGACCCCGCCCGGTACCCGCTGCTGTGCGCTGCGCTGACCCCCGAGCGGGTCGCCGAGCACCTCGCCGAGCGGGTCTCGGGCGACGTGGTGCGCCACCGCCTGGACAACCTGCCCGCGCTGATCTTCGTGTGCCCGCGTGCAGCCGACGACACGGTCACCACCTCGCTGTTCCTGGACTCCCACGGCAAGAGCCTCGGCTCGGCGCTCCTGGAGCTGGAGCTGGACGCGGACGACGGGGGCGGCCCCGAGGTCGCGGGCGGCGCAGCGGCCTTCTAGCTAGGGCAGACCTCTCGGGTGGGGCCGGGCGGGCCTCGGTCTGGGGCGCGGGGGCCCGCCCAGACCGGGGCCCGCGAGCGTCCGGGGCACGGTCGCCGCCCTCGGCCCGGGACGCCGCGCGGCGATCGGCCGCGGGCCCGTCTAGCATGGGGACCGTGGGGGACGAGCGGCGTGCGCGAGCGGGGGCTCCGGCACAGCGGGTCTACCGCGAGGCCGTCGTGCTGGGCGCGGCCGCCTACGCCATTCTGCTGCAGATCGCACAGCCGGGGGTCGGCCAGGGGGTCGCCGACCACAGCGACTTCGCCCAGCGGCCGGTGGACCGGCTGCGCGGCACCCTCGTCTTCGTCTACGGGCTGGTGTACGGCACCGAGGACGAGGCGGACCGCGTCGCCCGGATCGTGCGTGCGATCCACAAGCGGGTCGCGGGGCCGGGCTACAGCGCACAGGACCCGGAGCTGCAGGTGTGGGTCGCGGCCACGCTCTACGCCTGCAACATGCACGTCTACGAACTGGTCTTCGGCCCGTTGGCACCGGAGGAGAAGGACGAGGTCTACCGGCACGCCGCGGTTTTCGCCACCTCGCTGGGCTGCCCGCTCGACCGCTGGCCCGCCACCCGGGCCGACTTCGACCGCTACTGGGCCGACACGATCGGTGCCATCGAGGTCAACGACACCGCGCGCGCAATCGCGCGCGACCTGTTCAACCCCGCCAATCCGGTGGTGAGGGCGCTGGTCCGGGTGCAGCGCTTCCTGGCCGCCGGGCTGCTGCCCGACCACGTCCGCGCGGGTTTCGGTCTGGAATGGGGGCCGGTCCACCAGCGCCGGTTCGACCGGCTCGTCGCCACCGTGCGCACGGTCTACCCGCGCCTGCCGCTGGCGGTACGCACCCTGCCGCGCGACTACTACTTGCACGACATGCGCAGACGGGCCGCGCGCGGGAGCCGCACCCAGCCGGGACGCCGGTAGCCCGGCCGCCGACGAGCCGCACGAGCCCGCCGCCTCGCGGGCCCGCTCAGGGCCGTCAGGCAGGGCCCGTTGGGGCTCGCAGCCACTTGGCATCGATTCCGGTCGGCTCCGGAGCACCCATATCCTCGACCGCATAGCCGTCGGGGTATCCGGGGTAGGTCCGGTTCCGCCGGTCCGCGGACAGCCGCGAGACGCGCCGCGGCGGCAGTTGCGCGACCACGCCCGCCCGCACCCGCAGCGCCGTGCGCACGGCCCTTCCCAGCCACCGCGGCGCGGGGGCGAACCCGAACGCCTCCAGCATCGGCTCGTCGAGCAGCGCCCGCAGGCCCGCGTCGGCCGCGGGGCGCAGAGGGGCCGGGAACCAGGCGCGGAACACGTCCAGCGTGGCCCGGCCGACGCGGGCGTTGGTCTCGGTGTAGCGGAAGTGGTCGCGCTCGTAGGCGGTCCTGAACTCGCGGAAGGAGTCCAGGTCGGCGGGGATGTCGCGGATGTTCATCCGCCGGCCCACCTCGGTGTAGTAGCGCAGCGCCGCCTCGCGCTCGGCGCCGGTCAGCGGCCGCCACCCGTAGTCGGCGATCCAGTCGATGGGCTCGAAGACGAAGGTCGACAGCACATAGAGCATGTCGCCGTTGGAGATCGCGTACCGGTTGTGCATCCGGTTGACGGTGCGCAGACTCGCGCGGCCGCGGTCGGAGTCGACGCCGTGCTCGACCATCTCGCCCATCAGCAGCGACGTGTCGTCGTAGCGCTTCTGGCCGCTGCGACCGAACTCCCCGGTGGCGTCCAGCAGCGCCGAGATCGAGGGCACGCAGTAGGTGCGGTACAGCGCCAACTCCAGCGCACGGGTGTAGTCCCACGGGAACTCGTAGCCGGCGGAGATGCGGTAGATCTCGTGGAAGTCGGTCTCGGGGTCCAGGTCCGCGATGCGGCGCAGCCAGTGGAAGCGGTCGCGGCGGAGTCCGGGCGGGGCCAAGGGCTGGCGGGGCATGGCGTGCTCCTTCTCAGGGGGGCGGGACGGCGGGCGGCGCTTTCGGCGATCGGCGGCGGCCGGGCGGTCGCGGCAGTCGCGGCAGTCGCGGCAGTCGCGGTCGTGCCCGACTGTAGAACGGCGCACGCCGATCCGCCTATCCGCAGTCCGGCGATTCCGCCCGTCGGCAGGACAGGATATGGCGGAACCGACGGGCGTCCGAATTACACCAGCTCAGTGTCCGGAATTCGAGACGGACGCGCGCCAGCTCCCCTTTCGACCCCCGCCGCGGTCGGCACGGAATACCCTCGCACCTGCGGTTCCCCGTGCCCGACCGGACGCCGTCGCGTCCCAGTCCCCGCCGCGCCCCGGCCGGGGTAGGGGCCGACCGCATCGACGGCTGCGACGGGGATCCTGCGCGCCGGACCGCTCGCGGGCGCCCGCTACCGCGATCGCCCGAGCGCACAGATGCCCGAAATCCGATTCGTCCGATTCCAGGCACGATAAACCAGTGACGGGCGTGAGGCCGATGCGTACTGGTTTCCGGCACTTCGGGGACGTTACGCCTGGCTCGTCGCGAATGACTTCCCTACTCTGGGACGAGTCGATCTTCGTCCCCCCTCATTAGTGAGGCGCAGACATGACCAAAGTCCCGGACACTCCCGGTATCCCCGATATCCTCTCCGCGGAGTTCAACGCCGATCCGTATTCCGCGTACCGGATCATGCGCAGCGAAGCACCCCTCATCTGGCACGAGCCGATGCAGAGCTACATCGTCTCGCGCTACGAGGACGTCCAGCGGGCGTTCAAGGACGAAGTGTTCACCACCGCCAACTACGACTGGCAGTTGGAACCGGTGCACGGACGCACGATCCTCCAGCTCAGCGGACGGGAGCACGCCGTGCGCCGCGCCCTGGTGGCGCCGGCCTTCCGCGGCAGCGAGCTGCGCGAGAAGTTCCGCCCCGTGATCGAGCGCAACGCGCGCGAACTGATCGACGGGTTCCGCGACGCGGGCTCGGTCGACCTGGTCTCGCAGTTCGCCACGCACTTCCCCATCAACGTCATCGTGGACATGCTGGGGCTGGACAAGGGCGACCACGACCGGTTCCACAAGTGGTACACCAGCATCATCGCGTTCCTGGGCAACCTCTCCCAGGACCCCGGCATCGCCGCCGACGGCCTGCGTACCCGCGAGGAGTTCGCGGAGTACATGATTCCGATCATCCGCGAGCGCCGCGGCAACCCGGGCGACGACCTGCTGTCGGTGCTGTGCCGGGCCGAGATCGACGGCACCTCGATGAGCGACGAGGACATCAAGGCGTTCTGCAGCCTCCTGCTGGCCGCGGGCGGGGAGACCACGGACAAGGCGATCGCCGCGATGTTCGCCAACCTGCTGGCCCACCCCGACCAGATGGAGGCGGTGCGCGGGGACCGCTCGATGATCCCCAAGGCCTTCGCCGAGACACTGCGCTACACCCCGCCGGTGCACATGATCATGCGCCAGCCCGCCGAGGACGTGGTCTTCAGCGGCGGCGAGGTGCCGGCGGGCAGCACGGTGACCTGCCTGATCGGTGCCGCCAACCGCGATCCCGAGCGCTACGCCGACCCCGACTCGTTCAACGTCTTCCGCGACGAGCTGGACGCCTCCACGGCGTTCACGGCCGCCGCGGGCCACCTCGCCTTCGCGCTGGGGCGGCACTTCTGCGTCGGCGCGCTGCTGGCCGAGAACGAGGTGGAGATCGCGTCGAACATGCTGCTCGACGCGATGCCCGACGCCCGGCCGGCCGACGACCACGCGGCCGAGGACAAGGGCGTGTTCACCCGCGGCCCGGCCCGGGTGCCGGTCGTGTTCACCCCGCGCACCACGGTCTCCGCCGGGTTCTGAGGGCGCCGCTCCCCCGCGGGCCCGGCCGCGCGCATGCGGCCGCCGGCCCGGTTCCGCGGGGTCCGGCTCGCCGCCGAGCGAAGGCGCACGCCCGCCCGGCGGCGAGCGGTCTAGCCCGGCCCCGGGCGGGAGCCCTGCGGCCGGGACCGGGCGGTACCTACAGGGCCCGCTCGTCGACGGGAATCGCCGGGGTGAAGTCCACCGGAAGCGCGTAGAGCCCGCGCATCCACACCGACGGCCGCCACTCCAGCTTCTCGGCCGGCAGGCTCAGCTCGACGTCGGGCAGCCGGTCCAGCAGCACCTCGACGGCGTTGCGGGCGATGACCTCGGCCAGTTCCGGCGCGGGGAACGGGCAGCCGTGCTCGCCGTGGCCGAAGGACATGTGCGCGCGGTTCGCGCCGGAGTCCAGCTGCTCGGCGGGCTGCACCCGCGGGTCGGCGTTGGCCGCCGCCAGCCCCAGCACCAGCATGTCGCCGCGCTGGATGCGCCGACCGCCGAGCTCGCAGGCCTGCACGGCGAAGCGGCCGATGAAGTTCTGCGTCGGGGTGTCGCGCCACAGCACCTCGTTGAGCGCCTGCGTCGCGCTGCTGCGCCCGCCCTGGAGGCTGACGGAGAAGCGGTCGTCGACGAACATGTGCCGCAGCGTGTTGGCGATCCAGTTGCCGGTCGGGGCCTGCGCGGCCGCCATGAGGACCAGCAGGTCGATGACGATCTCGTCGTCGGTGAGCTTGGCGGGGTGCTCCAGCAGCCGGGTGGGTACGTCCTGGCCCGGTCGCGAGTGAGCGTCGGCGACCAGCTGCTGCATGCGCGCCTGCACCCGCTGGTGGGCCTCGACGGCGTTGCCCTTGACGTCCAGGGAGTCGAGGATGTCGCGCACCAGAACGGGCACGTCGGCCGGCGGCAGGCCGAACAGCTCGGCGATGACCCGGGCCGGGATCTGGTGGGCGTACTGGGACACGAGGTCGGCCTCGCCGTCGCCGCTGAAGCCGTCGATCAGCTGGTCGGCGACCCGCTGGCAGATCAGCGCGAGCTCGGTGCGGTCCACGGCGTCGAGTGCGTCGCCCAGGGCGCCGGCGCGGCGCTGGTGCTCGTTCGCCTCGGCGAACATCACCGAGGGGGTCCAGCCCACGTAGGGCATCAGCGGCCAGTCCTCGGGGACGTGGTCCCACACGTTCCACCGGCGGCAGTCGCGGGCGAACCACTGGGGGTTGCTGGTGACGTAGTGGACTTCGCGGTAGCCCATGACGAACCAGGCCGGGATGTCGCCGTCCAGCAGGATCGGGGCGACGGGGCCGAAGCGCCACCGCATGTCGTGGTAGAGGGTCGCGGGGTCCACGGCGATCTGCGGGCCGTAGAACCGCACCGCCTGGTCGTGGTCGGGGTATCCGGCCAGCGGGGAGTCCGCCGCCGGCTGGGCGAACGCTGCGGAATGGTAGTCGTCGGTCACGGCGTGCCCTCCCGGGCGGGCGAGAGTGCGTACAGGTCGTTGAGGTGGCGGACGAGGGAGATCAGCACCGTCTTGCAGTCGTGCCTGCTCCGCGCGTCGCATTCGACGAGCGGTACCTCGTCGGGCAGCGAGAGCGCCTCGCGCAGGGCGGCGAGGCCGGGCCCCGGCTCGAACCGGTTGATCGCCACGACGAACGGCATGCCGTGGGCCTCCAGCCGGTCGACGGCGTACCAGGAGTCCTCCAGGCGCCGGGGGTCCGCCAGCACGACGGCGCCAAGGCTGCCCGCGAAGAGCTGGTCCCACAGAAACCAGAACCTCTCCTGTCCGGGCGCGCCGAACAGGTAGAGGATCTTGTCCTCGGTGATGGTGATGCGGCCGAAGTCGAAGGCCGCGGTTGTCGTGGTCTTGCTGCGGACGCTCGACGGATCGTCGATGCCGACACCCGCTTCGGTCATGACCTCTTCGGTACTGAGCGGCCGGATCTCGCTGACCGCCCCCACCATGGTCGTCTTGCCCACGCCGAACCCGCCGACGACGACGATCTTCAGCGCGTCGTGCGCGTCGGCGGACAGCGGGGCCGGGGTCTGGTACGCGGGGGCTTCAGAGGCGTTGGAGTGCATCGAGCACCTGCTTCAGGGTCTCGGAGGAGGGGGAGTGCACGTTGGCGGCCGTGGACGCCGAGGACGGATGGCGGACGGTGATCTGACCGGTGTCCATCAGGTCGCGCAGCAGGATCTTCACCACGCTCACCGGCATGCCCAGGGCGGCGGAGACCTCCACGACCGCCGTCGGCCGCGCGCACATCCGCAGGATCCGCATGTGCTCGGACTGCATCCCCGCCCTGGGCTCGCACTCGCCGACGACGAGCGTGACACTGTCGAAGGTGCTCTCCTCGGTGCGGCTGCGTCCGCCGGTGACGGTGTAGAGGCGGTCCGGATCCTCGCCGTCGATCCGCTTGGGATTCATGGCGTCGGGTCGCCGCTGTACTGGGGTGTCCTGGGATCGGCGGTGAGGTAGGAGCCGATCTGCTCGACGAGCTCGTTCATGTTGTGGCCCACGACGCCGACGTCGGTGTCCTCTTCGGCGACCACAGCGAGGTGGGCGCCCGCGCCGGCGGGCACGATCAGCAGGATCCCGCCGGCGAACTCCACCATGGCCTGGCCGGAGGTGATGCTGCCGTCGCCGAACTCGGCGGAGGCGCTCAGCGACAGGCTCTGGATGCCGGCGGAGATGGCGGCGAGCTGGTCGGCGCGGTCGCCGTCGAGCTCGGCGGAGAAGACCATCTTGAGCCCGTCCCTGGACAGGACCAGCGCGTGCTGGGCGCCGGGGGTCTTCGCGAGCAGGTTCTCAAGCAACCAGTCAAGGCCGCGGTCTGCGGTGCTCATGGGATGTGTGCCACTCCTCGTTCAGGTCATGCGGACGGTGCGGTGCCGGAATGTGCGCTGTGTGCCCGGCGACCGCGCGCCGGCAGTGGACGAGCGCCACCCGGGACCGGGGCTCACCGTGTGGTGTCGTCCGAAGCGCTGTCGCGCCCGCGGGCGGACTTGCGAAAGGCCGCGAAGCGGGTGCCCGGGTCGCCGCGTTCGCGCGTGCGCTCGGTGCGCGGCTGGGACTGCTGGCGCTGGGCCTCGGCCAGCGTCTGGCCGCGGCGCCGCTTGGGCAGAAGGGGCTCGTCGGTGTCCCCGGCACTGCCGCCGCCGATCGCCGAAGCCGGCGGCGAGGACGCGGCGACTGCAGCGGGCTCGGTGGTGCGCGGCGGCGGGGGCGGAGCGGCGGGCGCGTCGAGCCCCTGGCGCGGGCGTGTGACGAGGTGCTGCGGGATGAGGACGACGGCGCCGGTTCCGCCGCGCGAGGACGGGCGGAAGTTGACCGTCAGCCCGTACTTGGCGGAGACCCGGCCGACGACGGCGAGGCCCATGCGGCTGCCGGGCAGGTTCGTCAGGTCGTGGGGCTGGGACACCAGCTGGTCGGCGCGGCGCCGCTCGCGAGGACGCATGCCCAGGCCGCTGTCCTCGACCGTCACCATGACCCCGGTGTCCTCCTCCTCGACGTAGACGTGCACCTCGGTGTTGTGCGCGGAGAAGTTGGCGGCGTTGTCCATCAGCTCGGCCAGGGCCTGCATCACGCCCTCGGCGGCGTAGCCGACGACCGCCGCGCTGCTGGTGGAGTGGATTCGCACGCGGCGGAAGGCGTAGATGCGGCCCATCGCGCCGCGGAGGATGCTCTCCATGACGATGGGCTTGGTCCAGCGGCGCCCGGAGCGGCCGCCGCTGAGCAGCGCGAAGCTGTCGGCGAGCCGACCCATCTGCGAGACCTGGTGGTCGAGTTCGAGCAGGTCGCCGAAGACGCCGTCCTGGTCTCCGTAGCGGTCCTCCAGCTCGCGCAGCTGGGCGAGGAGGTTGGTGACCTGCGCCTGCACACGCGCGGCGGCGCCGGCACAGGCCGCCATGGCGGCGGCGCCGCGCCGCTCGGCCTGCCCGAGGGTCTGGCCCAGCTGGACGAGCAGCGTGCGCAGCGCCTCCTGGTTGGGCTGCGCGGAATCGGCGATGGCGGCGTCGGTGGTGGCGCCCTGGCGGATGCGGCGGCGCAGGTCGGGGACGCCGTCGTGGGCGAACTGGCGCAGCTCCTGCTCCAGGCCGGCGGTCTTGTGTTCGGCCTGGGCGACGCGCTCCTCCGCCCGAGCGGCCCTGTCGCGGCTCATGGCGGCAGCGGCAGCGTGGTAGGTGGCGACGGCGACGGCGCCGGCCAGCAGCACCCCCATGACCGAGCCGACGGCGATCATGAGCACACGGGCGTCGCCCGGCACGGCCGAGACCACCCAGTACCAGGCTGCGGCCAGGACGACGCCCGCGGCGCAGAATACGAGTACGGCTTGCAGACCCGGCGAGTTCGGCGAGCGCTGCGACTGATTTCTTTCGGATACACGTGCTGACATCGATCAGGTCCTCGTCGGCGATTGGAAGCACGGAACCCGGCCCGCGTCGGACCGTGATCCGTTGCACGGCTGCACGGTAGACGATCGGGCCCGGAGGCAGCCTGTGCGACGGCCAGTGGGGGTGATCCGGAACTTACCGTAGCCCACTCCAGACATGCGGGGTCAATCGAGCGTCAAATCCCCATTCGGCGCCGATTCCTGCTTTTCGAATCCGACAATCTTCGCCTATGAGACATCCGATGCGGACATTCGGCACATCCGCAGGGACTCACCCAGGGTGAGGTTGCGAATCGAGTACCGACCGACCGGAATGCAAAAATGGACAAATCACACAAATTGACGCCCCGAGGGCGGGAAGGGCGGAGGGAGGCGGTGCTCGACGCAGGGGCGGGGCGCGGGGAGGGGAGAGGCCGCGGGACGCCGGAGGGGCGGAACGGGGCGGCGGGGGCACATCGCCGTTGATCCTGTAGCCGTCGTTGATGGAAATCGTCTGCCTTCACGACGGCTACAGGATCAACGGGGTTGGGTCGGGCCGCGAGCGATCCGCCCGTCAACCCATGGCTTCGGTGTCCATGTACACGACCTCCCACAAGTGCCCGTCGGGGTCCTGGAAACTCCGCCCGTACATCCCAGGTCCTTCCATGGGTTCGTTGGAGGCGCTTCCGCCCGAGGCCAGGGCCTTGTCCACCAAGTCGTCGACGTCCTGTCGACTGTCTGTGGAGATGGCGATGATCGCCTCCGTGGACGTTCGGGCATCGGTGACCTCCTTCTTGGTGAAACTTGTGAAGAAGCCCTTGACCAGCAGCATCACGACGGCGTTCTCGCCGACGGTCATGGCGGTGGCGTTCTCGTCGGTGAACCTCGGGTCGAACTCGAAACCGAGTGCGGTGAAGAAGTCGACGGAGGTCTTGAGGTCGGCTACGGGCAGATTCACGAACAACGTTCTCGACATGCCCTGAAGCTAGCAACGACCGCCGAAGATTCGGCTCCAGCCGCGCCAGGACCTGCGCCTTCGCTGCGCGGCTAGTGCCCCCGTCCGGCCGGGCACGCCGTCCCGCAGCCCGCACGGCCTCCCTCGACCGGCGCCCGCTATGCCGCCCGCTCAGCGGCCACCCGGTCGGCGGCCCACTGGCGGAACGTGCGCGCAGGTGCTCCCGTCACCCGTTCCAGGGTGTCGGTCGTCGAGCCCGCCGGGTGCGCCGCCATCCGGGCATGCGCCTCCATGATCTGGCGGGCCATCTCCTGCGGCAGCCCGCCGTCGGTCAGCTCCCGCACGGCCTCGTCGTCGGTCATGGTCTCGACGCGGACCGGCACCCCCAGCTCCTCGCCGATGATCCGTGCCTGCTCGGCCTGGGTGAGGCCCGCGGGCCCGGTGATCTCGTAAGCCGCCCCGGCGTGGCCCTCCTCCGTGAGGGCGCGCACAGCGACCTCGGCGATGTCGGCCTCGTGGATCAGCGGTCGCGCGAGTTCCGGGTACGCCATGCGGATCACTCCCGTCTCGCGGATGCGCGGGATCCAGTCGCGCAGGTTCGCCGCGAACCCGCCGGAGCGCACAAAGGTCCAGCTCATCCCGGACTCCCTGAGCAACCGCTCCAGCATCGCGTGTGAACCGAGGATCCCGCCCTCCCGCTCCGATCGCTCGGGGTCGATGCCCATGGTCGACAGGTACGCGACCCGCTCGACGCCGACGGCCATGGCCTGGACGGTCTCGGCTGCCGCCGCGTCGGCCTGAACGCTCGGCCACACGAGGAACACGGTGTCCACCCCCTCCAACGCCGCCCCCAGACTGCCGGGATCGGCGAGGTCGCCCTCGACCGCCTCGACGCCGGCGGGCAGGTCGGCCTTCGCCGGATCGCGGGTCAGCGCGCGGACGGCGCGCCCTTCCTCCGACAGCCGGCGCACCACGTGCCGACCGACGTTGCCGGTCGCTCCGGTGACCAGGATCGGGCTCTGCGCTGCCATGTGACGCCTCCGGTGTGTCGTTTCGCCTGCGGCGCGGCACCGGGCGGCGCCCGTCCCGCACCCTCACGTCCACGACTCTGCGGCCTCAACTTTAGTTCAGGTCAATCGGCCGGCACGGGCGATCTCCACTCCCGGACAAGGTCCGATGCGGCGCGCCTCCCAAAGGCGGGGCCGCCGCGGCCGCGGCCCCGATCGGCACCTCCGTCCGCCGAAACCGCCGCGGGCCCCGCTCGGCGGAGCGCGCCGTCCGACCGCCGCGATGGGGTGGTACCGGCCTCCGATAGGTTGAGGCTATCGACCGGCGCCTCCCACCGGCTCTGCTTGGAATACCGAACACGGGATGTCGTATGGACACGCGCCAACTCGAGTACTTCGTCGCCATCGTCGACCACAACGGGTTCAGCAAGGCGGCGGCGCGCATGCACGTCGCGCAGCCGTCGCTCTCCCAGGCGATCCAGCGCCTGGAGCGCGAACTCGGCACGGCGCTGTTCCACCGCGTGGGGCGCCGCGTGCAGCTGACCGCGGCCGGCCGGGCGATGGTCGAGCCCGCGCGCCAGGTGCTGCGCGGCCTCGACACCACGCGCGCCAGCGTGGAGTCGATCAAAGGCATGCTCTCCGGCAGGGTCGACATCGCGGTGATGCCGTCGCAGGCCGTCGAGCCGCTGACCACGATCGTCACGCGGTTCGCCGAGCGCTTCCCCGGCGTCACGGTGAACGTGGCGGCGGTGTTCACTCCTCCCGAGGCGATCGAGAAGGTGCGCGAGGGCGCCTGCGAACTGGCGCTCGTGGGCTCGGGCGATCCGCTGCGGCCGGTGGGCGTGCAGGAGCACCCGGTCGAAATGCAGAAGTTCATCCTGGTGGCGCCCCCGGACCACCCCTTCGGCGACGCCACGCGTGCGCACTGGTCCGACCTCGCCGGGCACCGGGTGATCACCTACCCGGCGGGCAGCCGCGGCCGCCACCTCGTCGACCGCATCCGCGCCGAGGGCGTGGACCTGCACATCGCCGTCGAAGCGGGCCACCGCGAGGCGATCCTGCCGCTGGTGCTCAACGGCGCCGGTGTCGCGGTCCTGACGGAGTCCTGGACCCGCACCGCCCGCAGCGGCGGCGCCCAGGTACTCGACCTGGACCCGCCGACCTGGATCCAGATCTCCCTGCTCAACCGCGACGCCCCGCTGACTCCCGCCGCGGGCGCGTTCCGCAGGATCGCGCTCTCCTCTGCGCACAATTCCCACCGCTGACAGCAGCGGGACCGGCTCCGGGGCGCCCCGCACGGTTCGGCCTCCGTGTCCCCCTTGCGCCCTATCGCGGATCGCGGTCGCGGACCGCGGGACGACAGGGCATCCCGGAACCCCATCACGCTGCTACCGCGAAGCCCCGACCACCCGTACCGCCCCGACCACCCGGAACTCCGCCACCCCGGCGGCTCAGAAGTGCTCCGTCGAGAACCTGGCGGGCACGGCGGAGAAGCCCTCACCGGTGCCCGGGTAGAGCGCGTAGGCCGCGTGTCCCCTCGTCCAGTCCTCGCCGCCCGCGGAACGGTTGATCATCAGCAGGTCGGCGGCGCCGTCGCCGTTGTAGTCGCGCACCGCCTCGGCTGTCACCGCGGCGTCCTCGTCCGCACCCGGCGCAGGCGGCTCAAGGCCGACCGTGCGCGCACTTGTGGCGCCGGCCGCGGAGCCCGAAACGACCGTCACGCGCCACTCGTCCCCCCGCAGCTTCGGGCCGACGATCACGTCGGCGTAGCCGTCGCCCTGGACGTCGGCGGCCATGACGAGGTCCCCGAAGCCGTCGGCGTCGGTGGGCCGGCCCGCCACCCCCGGTAGGGCCCGCGTGATGCGCTCGGGCTCGCCCGCCGCGAAGCCGTCGGCGCCGGAGTACACCTCCACGTAGCCGGGATGCAGCTCGGGGTCCGTCTCGCCAAGCTGGTTCTCGTTGTTGGGGATGCCGTGTGCGCCGACGAGCAGGTCCGGGGTCCCGTCGCCGTCGACGTCGCCCGCTGCCAGTTCGTGCCCGGCCGGGGTCTCGCCCAGGACCTCCGGCGCCGCACCGCCGCCGACGGACCGCAGGACGATGTGGGAGACGGGCGATTCGTCCTCGTGACGCAGGAAGAGCAACTCGCTGCCGCGGCCGGCGCCTGCGGCGTCGAACGGGACGACGCGGCCGCTCAGGATGTCCTCTGCCGTGGTCGCGCTCGGCGGGAGCGGCACGGCCGAGGTCGTGCTCGGCTCCCCCGAACGGTCGAAGGGCCCGCGCAGGAGACGGGCGTCGTAGCGGTACGGCCCGACCTCGGTGAACCGGAACACGTCCACGGCTCCGTCGCCGTCGAAGTCGGCCACCGCGTAGGACACCGCCGAGGCCGCGCCCGGGCCGGGCTCCTGCCACGGCAGGGGGTTGGCGGGCCCGGCAGGGCCGTCGGGACCGCCCCAGACGACGTAGCGCCCCTCCCCGGCGACGACCATGTCGGTGAAGCCGTCGTCGTCGAGGTCGGCGGTACCGGTCACGCCGAGGCGCCGCACCGGGCCGGGCTCCGGCTCCGCCGCCGGGAGGTCGAGGTCGTCGCGGGTCAGGACCACCCGGCGGTCGGGGTCCAGCCCGTTCTCGCCGCCGAACACCGCGCCCACGTAGGCCGCACCCGCCTCGCCCGCGCCCCCGTCTCCCGAGCCCTTCCCCGGCGCTTCGGCCGCGCTGCGGCGGCCTTCCAGCGCGAGGTCGGAGTAGCCGTCGCCGTCGAAGTCGACCGCCGGCCCGGTCCCCGGGCCGGGAGTGTCGCCGGCGGGCGGCTGCGGCGAAGCCGGGCCGGGTTCCGGGTGGGCGTTGACCTGCGCGGCGGGCGGAGTCGAGGGGCCCGCCGCGCCAGGGGCGTCCGCGCCGCACGCGGTCGCCGCGAGCAGGCAGGCGACCGCGGCGGCCGCCTGCACGGCACTGCAACGGGGGGCACGGGAGCGAATCGGGGGCCTCCAAGGTCCGCTGGCGCCTTAGTACGACTCCCCGGACGCTGCGGCGGTTTACCGTCCGCGCCGGTCCGGGGAGCCGGCTCTCCCACCGGCTCCCCGGCCCCCGGCTCTTCCTGCCGCGCCCGCATCGCGGAGCAATCCGCATCGCGGAATTCAGCCCAGCGAATTCACGCCGCCGTTTCAGGAAGGCGATTCGCGGCCCTGCTCGCACTCGGATTGCCGACTCATAGGCGCAGCCTATAGATCACATCGCCAATGCCAGTTGGACTTTCGGCACATTCCTGGAATTAGATGTCCAACGTGTGAACCACGGCATTCCGGGAGATGCGGCGGGCCCGTCCGGCCGCAGGCCCGTACCCGCCGCGCAGGCACGCCATCGTGGAATCGTCGAGCCCGGTCCCAGCGGTCCGCGGCGAGTATGGGAGTCGGTGTGGAACGCTTCGAAATCGCGGTCATTCCCGGTGACGGGATCGGCACCGAGGTCATGCCCGAGGCCCTGCGGGTCCTGGAGGCGGCCGGATCCCGCTACGGCGTCGAATTCGCCTTCCGCGATTTCGACTGGAGCTGCGAGCGCTACAAGCGGACCGGCCGGATGATGCCCGAGGACGGAATCGAGCAGCTGCGCGGCCACGACGCCATCCTGCTCGGCGCCGTGGGCTATCCCGGCGTGCCCGACCACGTCTCGCTTTGGGGCCTGCTGATCCCCATCCGCCGCGAGTTCGACCAGTACGTCAACCTGCGCCCGGTGCGCCTGCTGCCGGGGCTGACCCCGCCGGTCCGCGACGCCTCGCCCGGCGACATCGACTTCTGGGTAGTGCGGGAGAACAGCGAGGGCGAGTACTCCATGCTCGGCGGCCGCCAGGGTGAGGGCACACCCGGCGAGATGGTGATGCAGGCCTCCGTGTTCACCCGGCGCGGCACCGACCGCATCCTGCGCTACGCCTTCGAGTTCGCCCGCCGCAACCGGCGCTCGCTGGTCACCTCGGCGACCAAGTCCAACGGCATCTACCACTCGATGCCCTACTGGGACGAACGCTTCCACGCGATCGCCGAGGAGTACCCCGACCTGTCCACCGAGCAGGAGCACATCGACATCCTCACCGCCAAGTTCGTGCTCCGCCCGCGGCACTTCGACGTCGTCGTAGGCAGCAATCTGTTCGGCGACATCCTCTCCGATTTGGGACCGGGCGTGACCGGCACGATCGGCGTCGCCCCCTCGGCCAACATCGACCCCGAGCACCGCCACCCCTCCATGTTCGAGCCCGTCCACGGCTCGGCGCCCGACATCGCCGGCCGGGGCGTGGCCAACCCGATCGGGCAGATCTGGTCGGCGGCGATGATGCTCGACCACCTGGGCGCCGCCGAGGCGGGCGCCGGCGTGCTCGCGGCCGTGGAGTCGGTGCTCGCCTCGGCTGATGCACCGCTCACCCCCGACCTGGGCGGCACGGCCCGCACCGCGGACCTCGGCGGGGCCGTCGCCGCCGCTGTGGCCGCCGGATAGCGCCCCGAGCCCGACCGCCCCCGCCCCACACGCTCTGCCCCGCCCCTCTCAGGCCTTCCGAGCCCGGCCGCCCGGCACCCGCCGCAGCGGTCCCGCGCCGCGCAAGGCCCCGCACCGATCCGCCCTGAGAACGCGAGAAGGAGTCCCGCCATCAGCGCCCGACACCGCTTCACCATCGCCGCCGTCCCCGCCGACGGCGTGGGCACCGAGGTCGTCGACGCGACCCGCACCGCGCTGGCCGAACTCGCCCGGCGCGGCCCCGAACCCTTCGAGATCACCTGGCGCGAGTTCGACTGGGGCTCGCACTACTACGCCGAGCACGGCCGCATGATGCCCGAGGACGGGCTGGACCGGCTCCGCGACATGGACGCGATCTTCTTCGGCGCCGTCGGCTGGCCGACCGTGCCCGACCACGTCAGCCTGTGGGGCCTGCGCCTGGCCATCTGCCAGGGGTTCGACCAGTGGGCCAACATCCGCCCCGTGCGCTTCCTGCCCGGCGTGCGCAGCCCGCTGCGCGGCACCCAGGGCGCGCAGGACCGGGCGCTGGACTGGGTGGTCATCCGCGAGAACAGCGAGGGCGAGTACGCCGGGCTGGGCGGGCGCAACCTCTCCGCGCGCGGGCCCGGCCACGAGGTCGCCGTGCAGTCGGCCCTGTTCACCGAGGCCGGCTGCGAGCGGATCGTGCGCTACGCGTTCGACCTGGCCCGCACACGCCAGCGCCCGAAGGTCACCGGCGTCACCAAGTCCAACGCCCAGCAGTACGGGATGGTGCTGTGGGACGAGGTCTTCGACCGGGTCGCCGAGGAGTACCCCGACGTCGAGGCCGAGCGGGTTCTGGTCGACGCGATGGCGGCGCGCTTCGTGCTCCAGCCGGAGAGCCTGTCCGTCGTGGTGGCCTCCAACCTGCACGCCGACATCCTCTCCGACCTCGGCAGCGCCCTCGCGGGCAGCCTGGGTGTGGCGGCCAGCGCCAATCTCAACCCCGAGCGCCGCTTCCCCAGCATGTTCGAGCCGGTGCACGGTTCGGCGCCCGACATCGCCGGGCAGGGCGTGGCCAACCCGATCGGGGCGTTCGGCAGCGCCGCGCTGATGCTGGACCACCTCGGTCTGCGTGCGGCGGCGGCCGCGCTGGAGGCGGCCATCGCCGAGACCACGGGAGCCGGCGCGCTCACCCCCGACATCGGCGGAACCGCGACCACCGACGAGGTGACCAAGGCGCTGGTCGACCGGCTCTGACCGCGGAGCGGCGCCCCGCCGCTCCGCGCATCCTCCCCGATCCGCATCCGCATCCCCGCCCGGCGCGGCGGCCGCGAGCCGCCCGCCGACGCTCTTCGATCTGGACAGGACCACCGATGCGCATCACCAAGATCACGCACAGCGAGGCCCCGATCGCCTCGCGGATAAGCAACGCAGTCATCGACTTCTCCCGCATGACCGTCTCGGTCGTGGCGGTGCACACCGACGCCGTCGTCGACGGCGAGCCGGTGGTGGGCTACGGGTTCCACTCCAACGGCCGCTACGCCCAGACGGGCATCCTCGCCACGCGCGTCCTGCCGCGCGTCGAGGAGGCTCCGGCCGAGGCGATCACCGACCCCGAGACCGGCATCATCGACCCCGTCGCCGTGCACCGCGCGGCCATGGCCAATGAGAAGCCCGGCGGGCACGGGGACCGCGCGGTGGCAGTGGGCACACTCGACATGGCCGTGTGGGACGCCGCCGCAAAGGCCGCGGGGCTGCCGCTGTTCCGGCTGCTACACCGGCGCTTCGGCACCACTCCGGAGCCGGAGACCTCGGTGTGGATCTACGCCGCCGGCGGCTACTACCACCCTGACAAGCCCCTCGACGGTCTGCGCGCCGAGATCGGCGGCTACCTGGAGACCGGCTACCGCGACGTCAAGATCAAGATCGGCGGCGCGCCGCTGGCCGAGGACATGCGCCGCGTCGAGGCCGTGCTGGAACTGCTGCCCGAGGGGTCGCGGCTGGCCGTGGACGCCAACGGCCGCTTCGATCTGGCGACCGCACTGGAGTACGCGCGGGCGCTGAGCGACTACGACCTCATGTGGTACGAGGAGCCCGTCGACCCGCTGGACTACCGCGCCCACGCGGTGCTGGCCGAGGAGTACGCGGGCCCGCTGGCCACCGGGGAGAACCTGTTCTCGGCGGCGGACGTGCGCAACCTCCGCCGCTACGGCGGCCTGCGGCCGCACCGCGACGTCCTGCAGATGGACCCGTCGCTGAGCTACGGCGTCGCCGAGTACGACGCGATGCTGCGCGACCTGGCCCTAGGCGGCTGGTCACCGCGGAACTGCTGCCCGCACGGCGGCAACCAGATCAACCTCGCGCTCGCCGCGGCCTTCGGCTTCGGCGGCTGCGAATCCTATCCGCAGGTCTTCGAACCCTTCGGCGGCTTCGCCGAGAACACGCCGATCACCGACGGCCGGGTGGCCCTGCCCGAGGCGCCGGGGATCGGCATCGAACTCAAGCCCGCGCTGCACAGCATGCTGCGCGAGCGGCTGTGAGTCCCGGTCCGCGCCCGCAGGCGCGGACCGGCGGCCACGGCCGCTACCCCGGCCGCGGCGGCGCCCCCGCCGCGGCCCGCGGGGCGGCGAGCGACCGCCGCCCCTGACCCCCATCTCCTTTGTGCCCGCCGGGCACAGCGAGGAGGAGCGATGCACCACCCCTCACGCAGGGCCTTCCTGGGCGGCCTGACGGCGGCCGCCCTGCCCCTGCCCCTCGCGTCCTGCGCCACGCAGAGCGCACCGGCCGGAGGCGACGTCTCCGACTACCCCTCCCGCAGCGTCACCTACACGCTGCCGTTCGACCCCGGCGGCGAGTCCGACGTCACCGCGCGCCTCCAGCAGCAGCCGCTGGAGGACGCGCTGGGGGTCTCGGTGGTCGTCACCAACCGCCCGGGCGGCGGCGGAGCGGTCGGCTGGTCGGAACTGGTCCACCAGACACGTTCCGACGGCTACACGTTCATGGGAGCGAACCTTCCGCACGTGATCCTCCAGCCGCTGGCCCGCGGGCAGGCCGGCTACGAGACCCACCAGATCAACTGGGCCTACATCTTCCAGAGCACACCCAACGCGCTCGTGGTCAGCGGCGACAGCGAGTTCCGGACCGTCGACGACTTCGTCGCCGCGTCCCAGGAGGAGAAGCTGAGCCTGGGGGGCAGCGGCTCCTACAGCGCCAACCACGTGGGCGCCCTCGCACTGGCAGAGGAGTCGGAGGGCCGATTGACCTACGTGCCCTTCAGCGGCACCGCCGCGGCCTCGCCGGCGCTGCTCGGCGGCCAGGTCGACGGGCTGATGACCTACAACACCGAAGCGCTGCAACTCCAGGACAAGGGCATGCGGGTGCTGGCCATCGCCTCCGAGGAGCGTGTGCCGGAGTTCCCCGACGTCCCGACGCTGCGGGAGAGCGGCTTCGACATCGTCGAGGGCGCGTGGCGCGGCGTCGCCGTGCCGCCCGACACGCCCGACCGGGTGATCAGCGTGCTGGCCGATGCGTTCGCGCAGGTCAACCAGGACCGCGAGTTCGTACGGAAAGCCGAGAACCTCGGCTACCACATCCTCGACATGGGTCCCGAGGAGTCCAAGGAGTTCACCCGCGAGCGGACGACCCAGGCCGAGGACCTGCTGCGGCGCTTCGACCTGCTGCACGACCAATAGCCCGGCGGCCCCGCGGCCGGGGCCTCGGCTTGCCGCGAGTGCTGCGAGCACCCGCCTGAGGGCGGACGGCGGAGGGGGAGTCCCCCGACCCGCCGCACCGGCCCACTCTTGACCCCCCAACGCCAGGAGCAACCATGTTCCCAGGTATCGATGAGGCTTTGGCGCAGGTCGTTTCCCCGACCATGCTGGCGCTGTGCCTGGTCGGCGTCATCGCCGGGATGGCGGTCGGCGCCACGCCGGGGCTCAGCGCCACCGTCGGCCTCGCGCTCCTCCTCCCCATCACGTTCACCCTCGACCCCGCCCGCGGACTCGTGCTGATGGGCGCGTTCTACTCGGGCGCCATCTACGGCGGCTCCTTCACCGCGATCCTGGTGAACTCGCCGGGCACTCCCTCGTCCATCGCCACGACCTTCGACGGCTATCCCATGACCCGCAAGGGCCGCAGCGAGGTGGCCATCATCGCGGTCACCACGGGTTCGGTCATCGGCGGACTGGTGGGGGTGGTCGGACTGCTGCTGCTCGGCCCCGCGATCGCCGACGTCGTGCTGGCCTTCGGTCCCCAGGAGTACTTCTGGCTGGGAATCTTCGGCCTGACGATGATCGCCGGCCTTGCCGCGAAGTCGCTGGTGAAGGGCTTCGCGGCCGGGTTCATCGGACTGCTGATCTCCACGATCGGCATCGCGCCGGTGGGCGGCGACGTCCGGTTCACCTTCGGCTTCACCCAGATGCAGGCCGGCGTTCCGCTGATCGTGGCCCTGATCGGGTTCTTCACCATTCCGGCGATGATCGACCTGATCGTGGACCCGGGCTCGCGGGCGGCCGCCATGCGGCGCGAGGCGCGCCGGCGCGAACCGGGGCTGCTCATGCGCACGGTCCGCGACGTGCTCTCGCGCCCGGTCAACCTGGCGCGTTCGGCCGTGATCGGCACCTTCGTCGGCATGCTGCCGGGCGCCGGCGGCAACGTCGCCAACCTCATCGCCTACAACGAGGCCAAGCGGGCCTCGAAGACGCCCGAGGAGTTCGGCACCGGCAAGGTCGACGGCGTGGTCGCGCCCGAGACCGCCAACAACGCGGTGGTGGGCGGCGGGCTGATCCCGCTGCTGACGCTGGGCATCCCCGGCGCGCCCGCCGACGCGGTCATCTTCGGCGTGCTCATGCTGCACGGGCTGCGCCCGGGCGCCGATCTGTTCACCGAGCAGGGCTCGCTGACCTTCACGTTCATTCTGGCCCTGGGGATTTCGGCGCTGCTGCTGGCTCCGGTGGGGCTGATCGTGGGCCGCGGCCTGCAGCGGGCCGTGGTGCGGACGCCGACCACCTACCTGGTGCCGGCGATCGCGCTGCTGACGATGATCGGCGCCTACGCGGTGCGCAACAACCCGCTGGACGTGGTGATCATGGTCGCGCTCGGCCTGCTCGGCTACGGCCTGCGCCACCTGGGGCTTCCGCCGCCGGCGGTGGTGCTGGGCGTGGTACTGGGGCCGATCATCGAGTCCGGCCTGGGCCAGGGGCTGCTGACGGCCAGCGGCGACGACCAGCCGTGGCTGTCGTTCTTCACCCGCCCGATCAGCATCGGGATCCTCGCCGTCGTGCTGGTCGCCCTGCTGTGGCCGATGGTGAGCAGGTGGCGCGCGCAACGGGCTCGGCCGACGGGCCCGGCGGCCGACCCGGAGAGCGGCCGCGGCGCCGAAGGCACGGAGCGGGAGGACGCCCGATGAGCAGAGACGTGATCCGCGACCTGGTCGCCGCGGGCCTGATCCTGGCGGTCGCCGCGGTCTTCTGGACCCGGCAGGACTTCGACACGCCCTCGGACGTGATCTTCCCGCGCTTCGTACTGGTGGTGCTGCTCGTGCTGGCGCTCGCCATCGGTGTGACCGCCCTGGTGCGCATGCGCGGGGGCGGTTCGGCGTCCGGCGCCGGGGCGCCGGACGCGGACGCCGCGGCACCGCCTCCGTCGGAGGCGGTGCCGATGCGCGGCCGCAACGACAACCGGTCGGCGGCCGAGGGCGTACCGGCAGACGCGGCGGCCGAGGGGGCGGAACCCTCGCGCGCCGCCGGAGCGGCTGAGGGATCGGACGCCGACCCCGCCGAGGTCGAGGACGAGGAGGAACTCGCCGAATCGGCGGGCGACCGCCCGCGCTGGGCCATGCCCGCCGCGGCCGCCCTCCTCCTGGCCTGGGGAACGGCCTTCGGGCTGTTCGGCATCACGCTCAGCGGTGCGGTGGCGTTCGTCCTCGCCGCCGTGCTCATCCGCCGCGGGACGGGCGGCGCGCGCCGGCTCCTGCTGGACGCGGCCGTGGCCCTGGTCGTCGTGCTGTTCTGCTGGGCGGTCTTCACGCGGCTGCTCTACGTTCCGCTACCGGTCTCGGTGATCCTCGGGGTCTGACTCGCGGCGGCCCGGATTCGCCGGGTACCGGGGGCGGCAGCGACCACGGACATGGTCCGGGAGCGGTCGGCGCGCCGCCGCCGGCGGCGGGCACGGAGCGGCACGGCGGAAGGGGGCGGTGCGGCCCC